>CAZRKW010000232.1:0-6537 GCA_964600355.1 uncultured Acidobacteriaceae bacterium | reverse complement strand
GCTGCCCGAACATGGGCGAGTGCTGGGAGCATCGCACCGCCACCTTCATGATCCTGGGCAACATCTGCACGCGCGCCTGCGGGTTCTGCGCGGTCCCCAGCGGTAAGCCCCTCGGGCCTCCCGAACAGGACGAGCCCGAGCGCGTCGGCGAAGCGGTCGCCCGCATGGGCCTGCGCTACGCGGTGGTCACCTCCGTGAATCGCGACGACCAGCCCGACGGCGGCGCCGCTATTTTCGCCCGAACCATTTCCGAGATCCGCCGCCGCGTCCCCGGCTGCAAAGTCGAAGTGCTCATCCCGGATTTTCGCGGCGACTGGAAAGCGCTCGAAACCGTGATGTCCGCACGGCCGGACGTGCTCAACCACAACATGGAGACGGTCCCGCGCCTCTATCGCAAAGTCCGCAAGGGCGCCGTCTACGAGCGTTCGCTCGAACTCCTGCGCCGCGCAGGCGAAATGGCCCCGGGCCTTTCCACCAAGACGGGCATGATGCTCGGCCTGGGCGAAACGCGCGACGAGGTGCTGCAGGCGATGGAAGAAATCGCCGCGCAGGGCACCCACATCCTCACGCTCGGCCAGTACATGCAGCCCACACCCGAGCACCTGCCCATCGAGCGCTACGTCCACCCGGACGAGTTCGCCGAATTCAAGCGACTCGGCGAGCAAATGACCTTCAAGCACGTGGAAGCCGGCCCGCTGGTCCGCTCCTCCTACCACGCCTTCGAACAGGAAGAAGCCGCCCGCTCGTAATTTCCGCTTCCCGCCGCTGAAAACAGCTTCGCAAAAGCGCCGCTAAGCAGTTCCGGTTTTCTCGCGCGCAGGACTCGCTAAGAGTGTCGAGTGAGCGCACCCGCTTTTCTTTGTTTTCCATCAGATACGCATGTTTCCGTTCGTCCATGTGTGTCGAGTCAGTTGCGCTGCTTTTCTTGTCGTTTTCGCTCACTTTTTCGTCTCGATTCTCATCGCTTTTCATGCTTCTCGAGGCACAGTAGCCATGGGCGAGAATAATTTCAAGGGATCGCTTCGCGTGGGGTTTGCGGGTGCCCTACCCTCGCGGTTTTACAAGGGTGGGTCTTGGACGGGATCGTTCACTGAACGCTTCTCAGAAACGCAGCACCCACGTCGCGCACGCGCGAGGCGCAGACCGGATCGGAGACGTTCGCTTCGAGCGCGGCGTGAAAATATTCCGCAGCCTTAGCCTTGCGTCCAAGCTCCTCGTTCAAGTTCCCAACCAGCACAAGAAACAACGGGTTATGCGGGTAGCGCACCGTCAGAGGCTCCGCCGCGGCGAGCGCGTGTTCGTACTTCAGGTCGTACTGCCGGATCAGGCTGGCCAGGATGAACCGCGAATCGACCGCCATGAACACGCCCTGCTTCGCGCCCAGCTCCAATTGCCGGACGCCTTCGTCCTTGTTGCCGCCGGGAATGCCCATGAAGACCCTCAGTAGCTTTACGATGGGCGACAGGGTTTCTACGTAATAGTTGTACACACCGAGGACAGCAGCCGCGTCCGCCTGCTGCGGATCGAGATCAAGCGCGCGCAGCATTTCGGCGCGGCCTCTTACCGCCGCGCGGGCCACGTTGCGATTCTCCCCGCGCAGGCCGTAGACGCGGGCCCGCAGCGCGTAGCCCAGCCCGGCGTACACATGCATCTCGGCCGTTTCGGATTTGGCGAGCTGCGCCTCGGCGGCCTCGATTTCCCGCGCGGAGACGGCGAGATACGCATCGTCGCCGGGGTTTCGGCCGCGCTTCCACGCGTCCATCATCCCATAGCGGATTTCGCACGACGCGCAGTAGCGCTTCCACCACAACGCTTCGGCTTCGAGCAGGTATCCGAGCGGCTGATCGGGCATCTCCTGCTGCACGCGCCGCGCGACGGGGATCGCGGCGTCGGGGTCGCCGCCATACATCGCATCCATCGCCTCCCGCGCTTCGGGAGGAAGGGAGATTTGGCCCGCCAGAGTTGCGATCGGCAGGATCGCGAGAAGGATGGCGGCAAAAGTTACCGCGCAAAAAAGGTTCGCTTCAGGCATCGCAAAAGCACTCAGGCTGGAGTGCCTGTGCCACCAAACGCGAAGAGAGATCCCTCGTCGCTTCGCTCTGTCGGGATGACAACGAAAGGCAAACGCGGGAACCTGCGGCAAGCACTTGGGAATGCGGCTTGGCGTGACGCTGCTTGCTTGTTCAGGAACAATAGCGAAACTCGTTCCGCTCATTTCACCCGCTTCAGCCAGCCGGCCAGCCATGACGCGGTAACGTACATCACGAAACATTCCAGCGCAAAGGGAAGAAACCCGAGGTAACCCGGCGCGGGCATCTCGAAGATTTTCCATGCCTGCCCGATGGGGAAAATGTAGTGCCATTTCGCCGCCGCCCAGTTGTTCCAAAACTCCCAAAGCCACCCGCACACCCATCCCGCCAGAAAGAATCCATAGACGCGCCGCCGGAAGCCCTCCGAAAGATCGCCAAGGAGAGAAGGCAGCCCCAGGCGCTTGTTCACCGGATCGAGCAGCAGAATGAAGCCGATCCACACGGGCAGAAATAAATAAGAGGCGAGCCGCTGCGGCGCCACCAGCGGCAGCGCGAGGCAGGCAGCCCCGCAGCCGATCAGGATATTTTCAGCGGACGCGGAAATTTTCCACGGAGTGCCCGGAAGCGGCGGAAGAATCGCCTGCACCAGGTCGGAGGTCTCGAAAATCGCCGGCGTGATCGTAGCGAAGGACCAGCCGTAGCCCAGCAGCGCCCCCGTCCACCCAGCCGGCACGCCCGTGTACACCCAGTTCCGCAGCCGCAGGTTGTACGCCTCGAAAATCAGCCACAGCGGCACCGACAGCAGGGCCATGCGCGCCACGGTAACCGGCGCGTCATTCAGCCGCGACCGGTTGGTAAGCGCGAGCACCGCGCCGTCGGCAATCAGGATGTAAGCGCTCCAGGCAATCGGCGTAAAGAATGTGGCCACCGGTTCCACGCGGTGGAACAGTAGCCATTCCGCGCCCGCCAGCGCCGCGAGGCCCAACCATCCATGCGCCGGAAAAGCCCGCCGCCGTCGCGTCGTGAAGTAGCCGACAACCAGCGCGGCAACGGTAGCCAGCGTAACCCCGACTCCGATTGCAACCATGCCAAGATATTACAGGCGGCGCCGTTCGCCGCAAAAATGAAAGAGCGATGTTTCCCCTGATGTCGGGTTGCGCGTACCGGTTTTGGCGCTGTTTGTGAAGGTTGAGGCGCAGAACGGGGACGCTTGAAAGGGCCGGGAGCGGGCGATCCGATCCCTCATGTGTTAGTCATCTTCGGAATTCAGATAACCATGGGCTTTACGTCGGGTCGCATGTTTCCCAAAGAAAGCTGTAGTCTTTGATATATCATGCATCAGGATCATGTCTCCACCGCTGCCACAAACGAGAAAAGGCTGCGCCCCCTTTCTGCGGTGGGCTGGTAGCAAGCGGCGCCTTCTGCCAACGCTTAAAAACTTCTGGACGACCAAACATAAGCGCTACCTTGAGCCTTTCGCAGGCTCGGCGTGTTTGTTCTTCTCGATAAAACCGCCAAGGGCCATCCTTGGCGATCTCAACCCAGAGCTAATCGCAACCTACATTGAGGTCAAATACCGGATTAGCGAACTGCTGAAGGAAATCGAGAGGCTCGGTCCGGCGAATAAAGACGAGTACAAACGTCTCCGCGCTGTGGACACGGCGACTTTGACGCGGACAGCTCGTGCGGCTCGGTTCATATACCTGAATAGGTTTTGCTTCAACGGTATCTACCGCACGAATCTTCAGGGCAAATTCAATGTTCCCTATAGCGGATGCGGATGTGGTGAGCTTCCTCCGGATGAGTTGTTTCGCAAATGTAGCCGCAGGTTGCAAAAGGCTCGTCTCATGAACACCGATTTCGAGAAGGTGCTGGACCAGGCGGTCGAGGGGGATCTAGTTTACATCGACCCTCCTTATGCGGTACGTGCGCGGCGCGTCTTCCGCGAATATGACCCGAGCACGTTTACATACCAAGACATCACGCGTCTAAGATCGTGGATGGAGCGATTGAACAGATCGCGAATCAACTTCGTCGTTAGCTATGCGGAATCGGATGAAGCGGATGTTCTCAAAAAGGACTTCTCTTATGAGATACTTGCTGTTCGCCGCAACATAGCCGGTTTTGCCTCACACCGCTCATGGACGAACGAATTACTTATTTCGAATACCTGAAAGACGCGATATGCCGACTCTGAAGCCGTCGCAACCTGCCATTCCAACAATTGTTCCTGCAGGTGAATTGCGTCACCTAACGCCTGAAGAGATTAAGCCCAGCAGCAATAACCCGCGCCATTTGTTTGACCCCGATCAGCTTCTTGAGCTGAAGAAGAACATCGGGGAACACGGCGTACTCGTCCCCATCACCGTCTATCGAGCCAAAGGCCAATCTAAATTTTCGATTCTTGATGGCGAGCGTCGGTATCGGTGCGTCGTCGAACTGAAAAAGGAGGGTCGGGGAGGTAAAGACGGAGCCGAACTGAAGCTCCCCGCCAACGTCGTCGAGCCGCCGACGAAAATTGCTGGCTTGCTTTACATGTTCTCGATCCACAATTTTCGCGAAGGATGGGAGCTGATGCCCACCGCCCTTAGCTTGAAAGTTGTGATGGAGGAGCTGGGGGAATACGAGAATAAGACGCTTTCGAAACTAACCGGATTGAGCGATCCCCAGATTGAACGCTGCAAAAAGCTCCTTACCTTTCCCGAGCGTTTTCAGAAACTATCGCTTGATCCGGATCCGGCAACCAGAATTCCCTCAAACTTTTGGATAGAGGCTTTGCCCGTGATTGACGTGGCGCTAGAAACTGTTCCTACAATCCACAAATTGGGTCGAGATCAAGCAACTGACAAGTTAGTTGATAAGTACCGGGATCGCAAAATTAAGAGCGTCATTCATTTTCGACGGATCATGGAAAGCTACGACCTCACGGAAGACGAACCGGTTGCTCGCGCGAAGGTCATTAGAAGGATCGAGGAATTCTTTCTCAACCCAAAGCTTGAAACTCGCGCCGCCTTCGACGAGTTCGTAGTTGAGAAGAGGCGGGTACTAAATGCCCTCAGCGCTTGCGAGAGCTTTATCACACAACTTCAGCGCTTCAAGCTTAGATACACCACAGATGATGAAGAACGGCAGAATTTACGAAAAGCTCTCCGCAACGTACGGGAATACTGCAAGAGTCTGGAGGAGGCTTTACGGGGAAGCGATGACCCTGAAGTTCCTCACGATTAACGATGCGGCGAATCCTCCACAGTATTAGGGCCGCGTTGCGCTTTCACGACTATAGACCTAAACCTTTATCCCTCCTGTCTGCCCGTAAGTGGACGAGCCAATTTCCGAAAGGTGATCGACGCCTCGCTGAACGGCTTCTGGACAAGGTGATCTACTTCTCAGAAGCGCGAACCCGCGACATTTTAGTGGAGCAAAACCGAGCCCTAATGAAGCGGCTCTTTGCGTCTGGTTTGTCAGCCAAGAAGTTAATTTACGTCCAGGTGCACGACGCCGGAAGTAGCAGCCCTGTGATGCTTAACCTGCTTCGGGATGCTGGTGGTCTGGAGCGATTGGGCTGTCATTTTGTCGACTGCCGAGATTCCTTCCGCCTGAATAAGACAATGAACCACGTAGGAGTCGGTGCGCTTATTTACGTCGACGATTTTGTCGGAAGTGGAAATCAGTTTTGCGCAGAGCGTGATTTTGCCGCGAAGAGCTTTATCGGAACATTTTCAGAATTCATTTTGGCCCCGAGCATCTGCGAAGAAGCGTATTACCAAATAGGAGAACGAGGCATCGAGGCTTTTACCGGCCATGTCCACTCAAAAGCGGAACGCCCTCTGCATCCGAACTCCAGCCTGTTCGGATTCAAGGAAAAGGAACGGTTAGAACTTGCTTGCAAGGGCGTAAACAATAAATTTGGGCTAGGCTATCGAGGTCTCGCAACCATGGTGGTCCTCTACCGCAATGCGCCCAACACAGTGCCGGCTATCTTTCGAGGCAGCCTTAACCAAACACCGTTTGCTGGCATCTTCCCGCGAACAACGGACCTTCCCATTCCGAATATTCGTCAATGAAGCCGAGTCATAGCCTGCCATCCCTCAGTCCTGGGTCGCTCGGGATAACCGCGTAGTTGCCGTTGCGGAACATCAGTAGAACTACGCGTTTTTCGTTTTCATATAGATGCAGTTTGAAGTATTGGAATACCCTCAATTGAAAGTAATTTGGGGGCCTCGCAGGCGGTAAACGTCCCCCCAATCTGCTAAAAAGCGCCTCGCCGGATCGCCCGCACGCTGCTTGCAAAAGAGAAGAGAGATCCCTCGTCGCCGCGCTCTGTCGGGATGACAACGAAAGGCAGCGGCGAAAGCGGAAGGCAATCTTCGGGCTTGGTTTGCTATGCTGGAGCGCCTTTTCCGGCGAATCCTTTCTACGCCAATTGGGCGATGGCAAACAATCCATGGAGAGAGGGCGAGCACTGGACGACGGGGCACAACTTGAGCGCGGGCTGGGGCTGATCGAA
>CAZRKW010000231.1:0-6538 GCA_964600355.1 uncultured Acidobacteriaceae bacterium | reverse complement strand
AATGAACTCGATACTCCGCCGGTCGATCCCACGGGTTCTCATCCCTGGGGCAGTGCTGACGCGCCGCCGAATTGGCACCTGGCTGTGGGCATCATCTTGCATTTGGGCTTCTATGATCCCGACATTGACTTAAACAACGCTGTAGAAACCGACGGCGTCGTTAAATCCGCAATGCGCAAGCTCCTATATGCCAGGCTCGGTCCGGATATTCCGGGCGATCCGTCTGAACTGGCGCCGTTTCTGGCGAAGGGAGGAAAGCTCCTGATCTACCACGGATATGACGACTTCATTATTTCGCCGTATCGAACGATCTGGTTCTACGAGGATTTGGCCAAAGAAACGGGTGGTTTCGATAAACTGCAGGGTCAAGCACGTCTCTTCATGGTGCCGGGAATGCTCCACTGCCATGACGGTCCGGGGCCCAATACCTTTGACACGCTGAGTGCACTAGAGAATTGGGTTGAGAAAGGTCGTGCGCCAGATGGTATCGTCGCTTCGCATGCAACGGGCAGTGCAGTGGACCGCACGATGCCTCTTTGCAAGTTCCCGGAACAAGCCCGCTACAAGGGTGCCGGGGCAGTGAATGACTCCGCAAACTGGAGCTGTCCGCCGAATGACCGGTCACTTCTGGATGTCGGGCCTAACGGCGATCAGGCCGGACTTCGTGCTTCTGTCCATGGCAGCATTCGGGCAAGATCGTCACCAAAGACCATCGACTGAAAGTGAAACGGCCTGCGGCGCAGCTCAAGACTTGTGTTCATCCTTGCTGGTTAATCGAGCTACTTTTCTCTTGTATATCGTATAACAATGCTATATAATGAAATACGTGAAGAAGAAGCTCACCGCCGTACGGCTAAAGCCAGAGCAGCTAGAGAAGTTGGAGAA
Organism: uncultured Acidobacteriaceae bacterium; assembly: GCA_964600355.1. Taxonomy (GTDB): domain Bacteria; phylum Acidobacteriota; class Terriglobia; order Acidiferrales; family UBA7541; genus Palsa-295. The sequence goes on along the minus strand of CAZRKW010000231.1, from coordinate 5,653 downwards.
AATCTCGGTCCGGGAGGACCTTCCTGTTTCGTGGCTGATTCGAAAAGCAATCGATGAGTTCCTGAAGCGTTAGAAGTAAGCGGGACGCCACGGTGTAATCAGCACCGCGACGCCCCTAGCCACAACTCAAAGGAGATTTGAGCCATGGCTATGGAAACGCTATCACCCGGAACAATTCCCTCAAAAGCGAAATCGAAGTGTGCCGGCATATATACGCGCGTATCTACAATCGACCAGCATCCCGAAACGCAGCTTCATGATTTGCGCGAGATGGCCAAGCAGCGTGGCTACGAAATCGTCGCGGAATACAGCGACAAGATTTCCGGTGCTAAGCAAAAACGCCCCGGCCTGGATCAATTGCTAGCCGACGCACGCCGGCACAAATTCGATGTCGTGCTCGTTTGGGCTTTCGATAGGATGGCTCGATCGGTGCGACATTTCCTCGAAATCCTTGATGAACTAAATCACCTGGGCGTCGAATTCATCAGCTTCCGCGAAAATATCGACACCGGAGGTCCGCTCGGGCGGGCGATGGTCGTGATCGTCGGGGCAATCGCGGAACCCGAAAAGAACCTCATCGTTGAACGGGTCCGAGCGGGAATGAGGCGGGCACGGTTGGAGGGCCGGCAGATTGGGCGTTCACCCCTGAAGATCGATCGAGCACAGCTGATCGATGACCGGCGTTCTGGCATGTCATTAAGTCAGGTCGCAAAGAAACATCGCGTGTCGAGGGCTACTGTTTGCCGCTTGATGAACGAACTTTCGAGCGATTTGCAAGAACCTCCGGCTTCGGGCTTGGCTGCGTAGACTTGGTGCGGTATCAAGGATCGTGTAGCCGGCATTTCTTGGCTTTTTTCAAGTATTACTTTATTTCTCCGGTAAGCGCTGCGTTAATCAGGTGCTACCGAAGGAGATGTGAGCCGACTGTGCTAGTTCTTTTTCACCCGCGGATTGAACACCACAAAGCTCTCGCGATTGTTGACGTACAAGGCCCGAAACAGCGACGTCGGCAGCAAGCCGTCTTCGAGGCGTTCTGAGTCTTCGGGCGCCGCGGAAGGGAGTGCGACGGCGAGATCGTGAAACTGTTGCGCCCCCACGGCCAGCGTGCGCACGCGGCCGACCTGCATTCCCGCCTGCCCGCCGCTCGTGACTTCCATCCAATTTTCCTGGCCCGGGAGATGGAGCGCGCGTGACGCCTTCTGAATGAGCACCACGGAGTTGGCGCCCGAGTCGAGCAGCAGGCGCAGCTTCGCATGGCCCTGCGAGTCGGCGTCCGAGGTCACCATCATCTTATCTTCTCGGATTTCCACCGGCACCTGCGCTCCCTCCACGGCGTCCCGGATTTCGCTGGCGAGTTCGACTCGAAGCGAGTGCTTCCGGTAATCGAGCAGGTAGTTGAAATGCGAAAGGAAATTCTGGCCTACGATGCCCTGAATGCGCGGGTCGATCGCGCGCATCTCGGCGAGGTCCTGCACCAGCACTTCCAGGTTCTCGACGTGCGCAGGGCCCGCTCCCAAGGAGCGCATCGAGCCGCGGGTCAGCGTCTCGCTGCCAGCCAGCGTGGTCATCTGAATACGATCGACGGCAGGCAGCGAAAGTTGGCGGGCAAGTGACGGGTCCACGATGGTACTATCGGTCCCGGTATCCAGAACGAAGTCGAAAGGCCCTGCGTCGTTGGCCATCAGGGAAACGACGATAACCGTGTCATGCACCAGACGGAAGCGTATCTCCGACTGGGCTTGTGAGCCCTGGCAAAGCCCCGCCAGGGTCAAACAAAACAGCGCGGTCCTGACCGCGAGCCCCGCAAACGATGTGTTTTTCATTGGATCCTCCCTTTCGGGGGGGACCATAGGCGGGCAGGGCGCTTGCGGTACTGAGGGCCCGGTGATGTTTTAGGCGAGATTCCTTGATGGAATCGTGAGGTTGTTCATTGGCAAAGATTTACCGCTTCGATGATGTCCAGGTGGACCTGCGGAACTTCCGCGTCCTCAAGGCGGGCAAAGCCCTGCCGCTCGAGCCCAAGGCGCTGAATGTACTGGTCTTTCTGATCGAGCAGCGCGGCCGACTGGTGGAAAAGCGCGAACTCATGGACGCGGTCTGGGGCGATACCGCGGTCACCGAGAACGTGCTGAGCAGGGCGATCGCCCAGTTGCGCAAAGTGCTTGCGGACGATGCCAAGGATGCTCGTTACATCGAGACGGTTCCCACTCGGGGCTACCGTTTCATTGCCGATCTGGTGGTTGCCGAAAACGGGGACGCCCAACCCGTCGTTTCGTCCAGGGTAGAACCGGTGGTTTTGCCGCCGAAGGCTTCGGCGTCATCCTCCCCCGCGGTCTCTGCCGCCCAGCAGCCTGAACGGAGCAGGGCGAACCTGCGGCGTTACGCGATGGGCACCGCGACCGCGGTCGTCCTCGTTTGTCTCGTTATCGCTGTGGTCTTGCTGGTCAGGCGGCCCTCTTCGAGGCTCCTTCAGGGCGACGGTTCGGAATATCTTCAGATCGCCAGCAACACCCAGATTACGACCGCACAGGGCTTGTCCTTCTACCCGACCTTTTCGCCCGACGGAACGAGCATGGCGTATTCCGCGGAACGAGGCAAAGGCTTCGAGATTTTCGTACGCCAGCTTCAGCCGGGGGGGCAGGAAGTCGAGATTACCTCCGACGGCGGCCAGAATATGCAGCCGGCGTGGTCGCCAGACGGCAAGCTCATCGCGTTTCACTCCAGGCAAAGGGGCGGCATCTGGCTGGTCCCCGCACTCGGCGGCACCACCCGCCAGGTGACCGAGTTCGGTTCCCATCCGGCATGGTCGCACGACGGCCAGTCGCTCGCTTTCCAGGCAGGGGCGCTCGACGATTTCAGCGCCGACAGCACGGGCGCCAATCCACCCTCCACGCTTTGGGTGATCAGGCTTGACGGAGGTAGCCCCCATCCGCTCACAAAGCAGGGGTATCCCGAAGGTGGTCACGGATCACCTTCGTGGTCGCCCGACGGAAAGCACATTGTTTTTGTGGTGAGCCTGTATGGGGGATCCTGGTTGTGGGCGGTCGGCTCCGATGGGTCGGGAGAGGTGCGTTTGGCGGACCGGTCTTCCGGTTACTTTGACCCGGTATATTCACCCGACGGAAAGAGCGTGCTCTACGGAGCCATCGCTCCCGGCGTTAACTATGGCCTATGGCAGGTGCGGGTTTCCCCGTACACCTCCGCTCCTCTCGGAGAGTCGGTGGAAATCAACAATTCCGGGGGAACGCGGATCAAGAACCTGGCGTTTTCGGCCGATGGCAAGAGACTGCTCTACGCCGCGATAGGGCTTACGGGCAGCCTGGCGTCGCTTCCGATCGGAAAGTCCGGGGAGCCGGCGGGCGAACCTGTCGCGCTGACGACCGATGTAGGATGCCGGAGTATACTCCCAGCATTCTCACCCGACGGCTCGCGAATCGCATTCGATTCCTGCCGCGGCCGTCCCGGCCTGCCCCAGCAGGTGTGGCTCATGAATGCGGACGGAAGTCATAACCAGCAATTGACTCCGGGGCCAACGTCATCTTCCTACCCCGCCTGGTACCCGGACGGGCGCCGGATTTTCTTTAAATTGGGCAACAACTTGTTTTCAATCGATCCCGAAACACGCCAGCAGAAGCTCGTGATGGAGCTCGATCGGAATTTCGGAAGTCTCAGGCCCTCGCCGGACGGCAGACAATTCGTAACAGACTTATCCATGGGTGGAGTCTTCAATCTGTGGCTAGTGGACGCGGTTACCAGCAGAGCGAAACAGCTTACTTCAGGCAAAGAGCTGTGCTCGTATCCCGTCTGGTCCCCGGACGGAAAATACATCGCTGCAGAAGTCCAACAGGGCGAGGATATTGGCATTGCGATTCTGCCAAGCACTGGCGGCCCGCTGACTGAACTGACGCCCTACCACAGCCAGCAGTGGATTTACAGCTGGTCTCCGGACAGCGACAAGATCATCTACGCCAAGCGGGAGGATGACTCGATCTGGAATATATGGTCGGTCTCGCGTTCGACTAAAGCCGAAAAGCGGCTCACGCATTACACCAGGATCAACGCCTACGTCCGCTACCCCGCCATGTCCCCTCGCGGCAACCAGATCGTCTACGAGTACACCGAGACCACCGGCAATATCTGGATGTTCGAGTTCAAATAAGGACTCGAAGGTCTTCGGCCTGCGAGTAACCGATTTCACTTGGACGGTAAGTCGGATTACCGGACATGTACCAGCCTAGTACTGCTGGACGGAGTGCCGCACAGACTTCGTCAGCTCGCAACGGAAAAATGCTTCTCGAACAGCTCTCTTGAGAGTCTAGCGCCCTCTTCGGTTAAAACGACCGACTTAGCTTTCGATGCAGGATTGGAGATGTACCCCTTTTCGTGCAGGCCGTCGAGAGCGCTCCAGTCGTGGCTTTTCCATGCCCGCAGTCCGGGTCCCATCTTAAACGTGGTCAGATAGAGAAGTGCCAAGACCATTTCTTCGACTTTGTCCTGGTCAATATCCACCTCGCACCTCCGACTTCTTAGCCCCACTTTCCCACATTGCGGCCTCCGGTTAAATATGCAACCTACTGGCCAGCCGAATTTGGAGGCGGCCAATCATGAAACGGAGGAAGGGACGAAACACCATCCACGCCAAAAGGAAACTGGGGCTTCCTGATCTTGAACAGGCAAAGTCAGCAGTGCTTGCCAGCTTGCGGTCCCCTGAGTCGCAGCGCAGCTATCGACACTCGATTGACGAATTCGTCTTGTGGTATTGCTCCGAGCCCCGCCTGTCGTTCAACAAGACCGTTGTCACTCGCTACCGAATCCATCTCGAAGACGGCCAGTTAGCTCCCGGAACAATAAACGTGAGGCTCGCCGCCGTGCGCAGATTGGCCCACGAGGCGGCAGACACGGGTTTATTGAGCCCAGAACTGGCGGCTGGTATCCGCAGGGTCAAGGGATCAAAAAAACTGGGCATCCGCCTAGGAAATTGGCTGACTGTGAACGAAGCACGTTCTCTTTGGCAAATACCTGACGCACGCACGCTGAAGAGTAAAAGAGACCGCGCCATGTTGGCGGTTCTGCTCGGATGCGGATTGCCAAGGAGTGAACTGACGGAATTGACGCTCGATCATCTCCAGCGACGCGAAGAGCACTGGGCAATTGTTGATCTGGTCGGAAAGGGTGGCCACATCCGGACGGTGCCAGTTCCCGATTGGGTCAAGCGGGCGGTCGATGATTGGCTCCTGGCGGCTCGTGTGACGGAAGGAAGAGTTTTTCGCCGCGTTTGCCGGACGGGGATGGTATGGGGTAGGACATGACCGAGAAGGTCGTGTGGCACGTCGTCAAGGAATATGCCAGAACAATGGGGATTTCCAAGCTTGCGCCTCATGACTTGCGACGATCCTGCGCTCGGCTTTGCCATAGCGCCAGTGGCGAGCTAGAACAGATACAGTTCTTACTCGGCCATGTTTCGGTGCAGACGACCGAGAAATATCTGGGCTGTAAACAGCGATTCCGAGAGGCCGTGAATGACGTGATTGGAATCGAGCCTAGCCCCTAAGCGGAGCTGGGCGCCTCGTCGAAGAGAAGAGGTACTAGCCCAGTATCTGTCCGGTAATCCGACTTCCATGATAAGTCCGTGTCAAGAGGGCAAAAGCTCTCC
>CAZRKW010000230.1:0-6567 GCA_964600355.1 uncultured Acidobacteriaceae bacterium | reverse complement strand
TGTATTCGCCCTTGCGCCCGCGCACCACCGGCGCGAGGACCATGATGCGCTCCTCGGGCTTGAGGGCAGTGATGGACTGCACGATCTGCTCGGTGGACTGGCGCGTGATCGGCTTGCCGCAATTGGGGCAGTGCGGCGTGCCGATGGCGCTGTAAACCACGCGTAGATAATCGTAAATTTCGGTGATGGTGCCGACGGTCGAGCGGGGCGACCGCGTGGTGGTTTTTTGTTCGATGGCAATCGCGGGAGAAAGGCCTTCGACGGAATCGACGTCGGGGCGCTCCATCTGGTCGAGGAACTGCCGGGCGTAGGCGGAGAGCGATTCGACGTAGCGGCGCTGGCCTTCGGCGTAGAGTGTGTCAAAGGCGAGCGAGGATTTGCCGGAGCCGGAAAGGCCCGTGATCACCGTGAGCGTGTTACGCGGGATTTCGAGGCTGATGTTCTTCAGGTTGTGCTGCCGCGCGCCGCGGATGACGATTTTCTTCAGGCCCATGTTCGGTAAATCCTTGCCATGGAGGGCGCCATTACTGCGGGGCCGCTCCACAGCGGGTAAAATTCGCCCAATGTAATCCTTCAACATAGCAGCGCGCGGGAGGACGGTCAATAAGCACACGAACAGGGCGGCGCGCACGAATGAGCGCCGATTCATAGCGATGCGGTCATCACGTGGTTCGGCGGGCGCGAAATCTCGCTGAAGAGCTAGGGTGTTTCGGGTAGGCGCGCTTGATCACCCGGAGAATTTACTTGGGGGCAGGGACTTTTTACCGAGGGGCCAGGTTGAAAGGCGAATTATTTCAGTCGGTTAGCTTTGGTTTTCGGCGTGCGATGTAAAAAGGTGTTCGGGGAAGGAAAGCCGAGGATCCCTTCGGGGATTGAGGGCTGGGCCGGCTTCCTTCCCCGGCTTATTTTTTTCCGCCCGAGATTTATTCCCAAGACCTCGATTCCACCGTCTTCGTCCTCCGACTCCAGTAACCTGCGTGATTACCAACGACTTGCGGGTGGCACAACCACGCAACAAATTTCCCAAAACGCCTTAACGCAAAGCCCGGATTCGTGTAAACTTTTTAGGCTCATCACAACCAAGTTGGGGCGTGGTCCAATCGGTAGGGCACCTCACTGTTAATGAGGACGGTGGTGGTTCGAGTCCACCCGCCCCAGCCAACTTCCGGCGCGGAATTTTCTGCGGTACCTCTAACTCTTGGCTCGTCAATCCTTGATAATGGGTAAATGGGCTTCGGTCCAGGCGCGCCAGCCGCCGTCCATGGAGATTACGTTGGTGTAGCCCATTTTCTGGAGGTTGTCGGCTGCGAGGGCCGAGCGAAAGCCGCCGCCGCAATAGAGGACGATTGGGGCGTTCTTGTCCGGGACGGTTTTCTCGATGTCGCGCTCGATGACGCCTTTGCTCAGGTGGATGGCGCCGGGGATGTGGCCGCGGGCCCATTCGGAGTCTTCGCGGGTATCGACCAGGTGGATGTTTTCGCCGGCGTCGAGGCGCTTCTTCGTTTCCTGGAAGCTTTCTTCCCGGATGCGCTTTTTCGCGTCATTTACAAGATTGAGAAATCCTTGCGGATGATCGGGCGCCATTTTTCCCTCCTGCCGGTCTTAACTTTCGTCAATAAAAACTCTACCACACCGCGGCTGGGCGGGCGGCTACTTCATGTCGCGCCAGTTGGGGCCTACCTTCGTTTCGACTAAGAGCGGAACGCGCAGCTTGTACACCGTTTCCATCACTTCCTTGACGACGCCGGTGAGGCGCGGGATTTCCTTTTCGGGTGCTTCGAAGAGCAATTCGTCGTGGACCTGGAGGATCATCTGCGATTCGAAGTCGCCGCGGAGACGGCGGTCCAGCTCGATCATGGCCAGCTTGATGAGGTCGGCGGCTGCGCCCTGCATGGGGGTGTTCATGGCGGTGCGTTCGGCGAAGTTGCGCATGTTCGCCTGGGGGGACGTGATTTCCGGCATGGGGCGTATGCGGCCGAAAAGCGTCTTCGTGTAACCGGACTTGCGGGTGTCGGCGATCTGGCGGTCGAGATATTTTTTCACGCCGCTGTAGCGTTCGAAATAGGCGGCGATGAATTTCGCGGCTTCTTTGGTGTCGATGCCGAGGTTTTGCGCGAGGCCGAACGGGGAGAGGCCGTAAATGACGCCGAAATTGATCACTTTGGCCACGCGGCGATGCTCGCGGGTCTGCTCGAGGGGCAGCACGCCAAAAACTTCCTGCGCGGTGCGCGAATGGATGTCTTCGCCCCGGCGGAAGGCGTCGGTGAGGATCGCGTCTTCGGAGAGATGCGCGAGGATGCGCAGCTCGATCTGCGAATAGTCTGCGGAAAGAAGCAGGCGGCCCGGCGGCGCCACGAAGGCGGCGCGGATTTCGCGGCCGAGTTCGGTGCGGATGGGAATGTTCTGCAGATTCGGATTCGCCGAGCTGAGGCGTCCGGTGACCGCGCCCGTCTGGCTGAAGCGGGTGTGGAGTCTGCCGGTAATGGGATCGATCAAACGAGGCAGCGAGTCCGCGTAGGTGGATTTCACTTTGGCAATTTCGCGATACTCGAGCACTTTTTTCGGAAGGTCATGAAGGGCCGCGAGCTCTTCCAGCACTTCCGCGGCGGTGGAGCGGCTTTTCGCGCGGGTGCGGCGCGGCGGCTGTAGGTTTAGCTTGTCGAACAGGACCTCGGCCAGCTGCTGGGGCGAGTTGATCTTGAACTCGAAGCCTGCGAGCTCGTAAATGTCTTTTTCCAGGCGCGCAATTTCTTCCTGGGCTTTGGTGGAAATGATATCGAGCTCGTTCTTATCGACGCGGATGCCCGCCGCTTCCATACGGGCGAGCACCGAGGCCAGCGGGAAATCGATGGTTTCGTAAAGATGGGCGAGACCGAGCTTGTCGACTTCCGCGCGCAGCGACGGGGCGAGGCGCAGCAGGAAATCGGCGCGTTCGCCGGGAGCGCCGGAGAGCGTGCGGTTCAGATGCCGCAGGACCACCTCCGCGAACACGTGGTTCGCCGTGGTGGAACGCACCAGGAAGGAATACAGCATCGTGGCGTGGCTGATTCCGGCGATGGCGTCGGCGCGGACCGGGGAATCCGGGAGGGCCAGCAAAGAGAAAAGTTTGGGATCGTGGACGACTTTTGGGCGCTTTTCGTCAGCGAGCCATTCCTTCAGAGCGGCCAGCATCCAATTTTCAACGTCGTTGGCTGCAAATCGAGCCGATCCGGCCTTCGTGGATATTTCGATGCCCAGCACGCGCGTGCCGAAACCTTCTTCCTCGGGATCTTCCGAATCGAGCGAGAGCCAGATGGCGGCTTCCTGCCCGGAAGGAATCGAGTCGAGGAAGGACTTCAGCGCCGCGGGTGAATCGAGCGGAGCGTAGTCGGTGGATTTTTCGTCGACGACTGGCGCGAGTTCTTTCAGCAGTGATGTGAAGCCGAGTTCGGTGTAGAGATCGCGAAGCGCCGCAGCATCGGGCTCCTGAATTTTCAGCTTTTCGAGAGAAAGCGGCACGGGAGCGTCGGTGGGAATTTTCGAGAGCTGCTTGCTGAGCAGGACAAACTCGCCGCACTTTTCGAGGGCTTCGCGATAGCTGGAGCGTTTTACCTCAGCGGCGCGCCGAATAGCTTCCTCGGCGCTTCCGAATTGCTGGATGAGCTGGCGGGCGCCCACGTCGCCGATGCCGGCTTTGCGGCGTTCGCCGGGGGCGGGCTTGTCGTTGGGATCGCGCGCGCCGGGAATGTTGTCGATGGTGTCGCCCATGAGGGCCATCACGTCGGGAACTTTTTCCGGCGGCACGCCCATCAGCTCGACGACCTTTTCCTCGTCAATGAGCATATCGCCCTTGGTGGGGTTGAGCAGGCGCACGCGTCCGCCGACCAGTTGCAGAAGGTCCTTGTCGCTGGTGACGATGATGACGTCGAGGTCCTCTTCGGAGGCCTGGCGCGCGAGCGAACCGATCACGTCGTCGGCTTCGTAGCCGGGATACTCCAGGATCGGCAGGTGCATCGCTTCGCAATAGCGCCGCACAAAGGGAATCTGCACAGAGAGCTCGTCCGGCATGGGCGGCCGCTGCGCTTTGTAGGAGGCGAAAAGCTTGTCGCGAAAGGTGGGGGCGGAGACGTCGAAGACGACCGCGAGGTAGTCCGGGCGCAGGTCTTTGCTTTTGAACAGGCGCCGCATCATGGTGGCGAACAGGTAAGGCACTTTCGTGGGGACGCCGGCGGCGGTCTGCAGGCGGTCCATCGGCGCGAAGTACGCGCGGAAGATGTAGCCCATCGCGTCGACGAGGAAGAGGCGTTGGGGGTCTTTAGTGAGCATCGATTGATTGGGCGCGCGAGACATCGGTTGCTTCATCGGGCGAAACGCAAACTGGAGCCGGAAACAGAAGTATAGCAGAGGGCTTGGTGGTGTTCTGAGTGAGTGACACGCGAGCGCGGTGCGTTCGATTGAACTGGGGCTGAAATCAGAGGCTCGCCGCAGATTGGCGTTTCTGAGACATCGCTGCGAAGTGTGGTATGTGTGAAATATTCCGGCGGGGCTGTGCGTAACAACCTATGGACGGACGCAAGATAACCGGGGCGATGAACGACGCGGAACTTACGGAGGTGCTGTCTCACGTCCGGGCGGGCGATCCGGACGCCTGGGGCGAGCTGTACCGGCGGTACGCGCCTGCGATTTTCCGGTTCTGCCGGCGAGCGCTGCCGACCCCCGAGGACGCCGAGGACGCGACCACCGAAATCTTTATGAAGGTGCGGCAAAAACTCGGGAGCTTCGATTCATCGCGGCCCTTTACGGCGTGGCTGTACAAGGTTGCCAGCAATCACTGCTGGGATCTGCTGCGACGGCGGCGTTCGCGGCAGAACCTCGAGACCGAGGACTCCGAGGCGCTGCCGCTCGAGCATCCCGATCCCAGCCAGCTGGAGCAGTTGCAGGCCGCGCATACGAGCGAAGAATTGCGTTTGGCGCTGGCCAAGCTTCCCGATCGCGCGCGCATGGCGCTGGTGCTGCGCTATTACGCGGAAATGAGCTACGACGAGGTGGCCGATACTTTGGGCGTGCGGCGCGCGTTTGTAGGGGTGCTGCTGCTGCGGGCACGGCACCAGCTGCGAGACATTCTGCGGGGAGGCAGCGTGGAGGCGGAATTTGCCGGAGGGAAGTCATGAGCAGTTTCGAAGACCATTTCGATGAGATGACCGGCCTGTTGTATCTCGAGGCGGAGCTTGACGCGACCCGCGAGCGAGAGGTCTCCAATCATCTCTCCGCGTGCGCCGAATGCCGCCGGCTGCTGCAGGCGCTGCAGCGGGAGAATATCTGGCTGTGCGAATCGCTTGCCGCGCAGGAGGAGCCGATGCCGGTGCCTTTGTCGAGGGCGCCGGGAACTGCGTCGATGCCGTGGGCCCCGTGGACCTGGATTACCGCGCTCGGAATGGGCGCCGGCGGGGCGTACACGCTCTGGAGCGGGGTGGTGGAACCGTGGTTCGCGCAGGCTTCCGAGGCGGGTTTTACGCAGGGAAATCTTTTGACGATGCTGCTTTTTAGCGGCGCTTTCTGGAAAGGGTGGGATGCGATGCAAGTTCTGGTTCAATTTCTAGCGGTGGCGACGCTGGGCGTTTTCTTTGTGTGGGTGGCGAGGCGGCACTGGAGGCGATTCTCCGTGGCTGGCATCGTGCTGGGCGCGGGGCTCGCGATGCTGGCGCTCCCTTCGCCCGCGAGCGCCGCGGACGTGGTGCACGGCGATCCCAACTACACGCTGGCGGCGGGACAGGAAGTGAAAACCGACCTTATCGTTGCGGCGCAGCACGTCCGCATCGATGGCGACGTGGACGGCGATCTGATCGTGTGGTCGCGAAGCATCACGGTGAATGGCCACGTGAAGGGAGACATCCTCGCGTTTGGGCAGGAGCTTCGCGTGAATGGGCCGGTGGACGGCAACGTGCGGGCTTTCGCGCAGTCGTTCACGTTGAATGGCAACGTGGCGAAAAACGTGATGACGTGGGCACACGAGTTCGACATGGACGAGAAAGCGCGGACGGGCGGGACGATGACGCTGGGCTCGGCGGACGTGCAGCTGGATGGGCACGTGAACGGCGATCTGCTGGCGTTCGTCGAAGACCTCGATATCAACGGGTCGCTGGATCACGACGCGACGATTCGAGCGCAGCGGCTGAGAATCGGGCCGAACGGCGCCATTGCGGGACACACGCAATATCGCGGCGGGCGGCAGCCGGAGGTGGCGTCGGGCGCCCGGATGGGAAGCCCGGTGGAAATTCTCGAGCGCAGACGACCAACCCCGCAGTATGCGTCTCCGCGCATTTACTGGCACCAGATTCTTGCGTGGGGCGCGAGCCTTCTTTTTGGCGTGCTGGTGATCCTGGTGGCTCCCGCGTTTTTTGCCGATACCGGGAGCGCCACGAAGCGCTTTGGGCCTGCGATCGGGCTGGGATTGCTGTTCCTGGTCGCGATTCCGGTCGCCGCAATTCTTGCGTGCATCACGATTGTGGGGCTGGGGGTGGGAATCGCGACGATTCTGCTCTACATCGTAGCGCTGTATTCCACGCAGGTGTTTGTGGGCGCATGGCT
>CAZRKW010000229.1:0-6586 GCA_964600355.1 uncultured Acidobacteriaceae bacterium | reverse complement strand
ATGCGGTGAAACCAGGGCCTGCCAAAAACTTTCTGGGAGAGTTGTTCGGTGTTCACTCAGAAACTCCTCTTTTTTTTAAGAACGGCATGATGACTAGTTCATTGCGTCGCGAGCCGCTCACTAAGGCCTGGACGGCGGGACTGGAACGCCCAGCCGCGATTCGACCTCTCGCAGCCGTGCGGCGAGCGCTTCCACGGCCTTCTGCGTGGCGACATCCGATCGCCGCGCTTCGCGCAGGGCATGGGGAAACGAATCCACATGGACCTTCATGGTTTGCAGCAATTGGTTGATCTGGGAAAGCTGCGCATCGGATGCCCCGGGCTGCTTGCGCTGTTCCTGGCTGGCTTGCGACAGTTGCGTCAGAACCACTGCAACCTTGGACATCTGATCTTTGAGGGCCGCGACGTCCCGGGCCAACGGATCGACTGCGGGTTGTTCGTCGCGCGGTGCTGCCAATTCCGTGGTTGCAAGAGATAAAGCCATCTGTCTCCCTCCGCTCTACGCTAAATCTGTCGCTGCCTTACAGCCGGTCGCGCAAAGCCCCGGCAGTTGCTAAAGGCAATTCACAGGCCTTTGGCTGCCAAGTAGTTCTGCCCTGTTCTCAGCGATCGGTTCCAATACCACATTCTCGACGGGCTGTTTCTGCGTCAATCCTTTGATTCTTTCCATGTACGCGGGCAGGATTTTCTCCCAGGCGTGCGTTCGCCGGATGGCGGCAGCGGCACGCCGGCCGCGTTGGACGGCATCCTCGCGGTCTTCGTAAATGCACCGCATCGTGCTCGCCAGCGCGGCGACGTCCGGTTCAAACCAGGTCCATTCGCCGCAAAACTTACCCAGCGGCGGAGGCGGCTCCGGAACCTCGGTCTCGCTGGCCGGCACGAAATAGCCGCAATCGGGTGGGCAGAACTCGGGTGCAGGACCCGCCTCCGTTACCACGACTGGCTTGCCGCAGGCCATCGCTTCGGCGATCGGCATTCCAAATCCCTCGCCGCGGTACGGCAGCACAAAAGCGTCACAGCCGCGGTACAGGTTGGCGAGGTTCGCGTTGTCGAGTTGTTCTTCCACAAACAGGACGTGCGGGGCCCGGGCGTCGTTCATAAACTCATAGAGCTTCGCCTGCATGGAGTTGTGCGCATACGCGCGGTTGGAACCGGTGCATACGGCTAAGGTGACCTCCTCCCCAGGTTCGAAGGCTTGCCGGTAGGCTTGGAGGAGCACATCGATTCCTTTTCGCCGGATCGCACCCCCGACGAACAGAAACATAAATCTGCGGCATCCCAGGGGCCGCGACGTGTTTCCCTCGGGGCGAAATATTTTGGGGTCGATGCCATTCGGTAGCACCGCTATGCGATCGTTGCTGACGCCCGCGCGGACTAAAACGTCCCGAACAAACCGGGAGGGCACCCACAGCTCATCTACATTTTCCTCAATCTCTCGCACCCACACTTGCGGCACGGCGCCGTATTCCCACGGCACAATGACGGCGAGTTTCCCGCGCGGTGGCCGGCGGAAATCGGGAGGCCAATGATGGCGAATCGTAAGGTCCAGGCGACCGGGATGCCGCAGAAGCCCCCTGGCCACGAGTTCTCCGCCGGGAGTCATGCGAATCGGGAGACGCGGATGGCAGCAAGGCTCCACGCAGGAATCGAGATCCGCCGATGACAACAGGGATGTCGCGATTCCGCGGTTGATGCGCGCGAAACTGGAATGCTCGAAGAACGGACCAGTCATGAGGACGCCGGGCTTGCCTGCGCCGCGGTAGCTGGGGGAAAAGGGCCGGGCCGCCGCTTGGAGCTTGTCTCGCAGCAATTCCTTCGTAGCTTTGCTGAGAGGCATGGTCTCCGCGATCCGTTGCGCGGCGGGAAAGGCTCGATGGAGCAACAGGTACTCGAAGACCGGTGTCAGGAAGCGCGGTTCCCTTCGCACCAGCCGGCAAAAGTCGAATTGATGCTTCTCCACCAACGCGGGCGAGAGTCGAAGGTCGAGCAGTTCGTCCACGGCGGGAGCGAACACGGGCCGGCTCAGCAGGCCCAGAAAGAACTGCTCAAAAGCCACCTCCTGATTGCCCACTTGCGCGGCAAACCGGCCCTGCAGCCATGCGGCGCGATAGGAGTTCTCGCCTCCGCTGCCCACGAAGTTCGCGGGAAGGGTTCGGGCGCGCTCCAAAAGGTTTAGCGCCTTCGGAATCTTCTTCTGGTCAATGCTCAGAAGAGCGCCCACGTAGAGGAGCTCCGCATAGCCCGGGTAGACGCTCATGGCGGCGTCGAGCACTTGCTCGGCCTTGGCGAACTCTTTGAGGCGCAGAAGCGACACGATCAGATTGCGAAGCGCCAGCGCGGCGAGTTGCTGCGCGTTCTTTGCATCGTTTGCAAATCGGGCGAGGCCTTCGATGGAAGAACCGGGTTTTGTTCCTTCCGCCAAGAGCATGCGCATGAGCTGCGCCCAGGGCGCGTCGATCGCCTGCAACGTGGCTAGCGCCGATGTCGCGACCGAACCGTTGACCCTGGCCGCCGAACTCCAATAGTCCTGCGGGGAACCCGCGCTCAGCCAGAGCGGCGCAACACAGAGCAAGTCCAACTCGGGCAGGCACGGTAGATGGAGCGGCACGAAGCATCGCCGCCCCGCGGTGCGAAGTTCTTGCCGGATCGCTGCCGCCGATCCTTCTCGCAGGAGGTTTCCCGAGAACCAAGAGATAACTGCAGCGGCGCCGCGCGGAACCTTGCCGCTGCGCAACGCATCCAGACACTCCCACGTTACCGAGTCCCCGGCGGCGAGGACACCCGGAGGTACCGCTTCCGGCGCGTCCGCATCCGTTTGCAGCACGATCGCGGGACTGCGTTCATAGCGCGTCGTTTGCGATCTGCCTAGGTTGTCGACGCTATAGAGCGGCATACCGTTCTCCCGGTCTCACTCGACAATTCTTCGGAATTCATCCACCCACAGCGCCGCGCGGACTCCCCAATCCCAGTGCTCGACCATGTCTTGGCGGCCCTGGTGCGCGCGCTTCTTAGCCTCGCCGGGATGCGAGAAAACTTCCCGCATCAACTGGCGGAGGTGCTCCACGCTGGGCTGCGCCCACAGGTGCCCGGCGAATATTTCTTCCTCGACCGATGCGGGCACCAGGCCTTCGATATCGATCAGGTAGCTGTTTTCATCCCGCAGAAAAGAGAGCTGGCCGCTCCAACGCGTCGCGATCACCGGGAGCTGGCTTGAGAGCGCCTCCATCAACGGCCGTCCATACCCTTCGCCGTGGGTTGGGAGAACAAAGGCCTGGGCGCAGGCGTAGAGGCGGGCGATATCCTGCTGGGGCAGAAAGCCATCCAGCACGATAATGGGCGGGCAGTCCTCGAGCTTCAGGCCCACTTCTCTTTCGATGAAGTAGCTCAGTTGCTCTTCGGGATTTATCGAACGGTCGCTGTGGCGGGAGAGCTTGAGGATCAGGGCCACATCCTCATCCGGCTTGAACTCGCTTAGAAACGCCTTCAAAAGAAGGTCGCTGCCCTTGCGCGGCTGTATATCGAAAACCGATAGAAAATTGAACGATCGCAGGTGCGGGATGTTCAGCGGCTGGGCTCCGGGACTGAAGAGTTCGGTGTCCACGCCTGCTCCCACGACGCGCAATTTGCTGGCCTTGACTCCAGCCCCGGCGAATGTTTCCCGGTTGAATTCCGTGGGCACCCAGACTTCGTCTAGCGCGTTGCAACGCTCCAGCCAGCCATCGGGAATCCGGTCCGTCTCAAACATCGTGCGGCCCACGCGCACTGAGCCGTAGATGCCCATATTCCAGAGGGGAGTCATGGCGTGCTGATAGATCACGCTGCGCTGCATATCCACGCTCTGCCGGGAGAGCCGTTCGAGGGTCTGCCGCGCGTATGACGGCAACAGCCTCTCAAAATCGGACTGCGCCCCGATTGGATCGAGCTGCACGGGAATTCCGGACTCGGCCAACGCGGCGGCGGCCACCCAGGCCTCTTCCGCATACCCCGTGCCGCCATACACGATCCCTCGGAAGAGAACTCCCCGGTCCGCACAGGATTGCTGGGCCGCGTGACGCCAGGGTGCGGGATTCTGCGGGCGGACGGTGGCTGTCGGTTGTGTTGCCAGTTCCGGCATATTGCTACGCGCTCCTGCGCGAAAATGGACGTGCCAGTAGAATTAGAGAATCCTAACTTGCGGATCACGTACAGCGGCGCTCGTGTCCCTTTTAAGCTGCTCTAACGCCTGCGACATTCCAGCAAGAAAAAAGGCGCCTTGGATGACCCTTGGGAAAGTTCCCCTGGGGCGCGGAGCAAATCCGTCGCCAAAAACACGAAAGCGCCGCGGAGAGGAAACAGGGAGTTCCTGAAATGCAAGAAAGTCGCCGCCGGAGACTGTTGGGTGTACGCCGCTCTCGCTTCTCTTTCGGCGGGTTGCTGCCAAAGGCACGCAAAACGAGAACAAGAAATTCCTGCGGTCAATACTCGTTAGAAGCTGTTTACGTGGCAGACGACTTGCACTACACAGGCTATACACCCCTTCGTCAGCATCAGGGGTAGCGGAGCGTGTGTCTTGGATCAGGATCTATATCTATGACTCCCTTAGCCGCAACAGAGACGAAGAAGAATCTGTCCAGAGAAGAAAAGCACGCCTTGGGAGTCCGTCTTCTTGCTTCCGGACGCGCCGCAGAAGCTTCACCGATCCTCAAAGAGGTGCTGGACGAATGCCCTTCTTCGGATTTTGCAAACGATTGGGCGGTCGCTGAGTTGGCTCTAGGCCACGCCGCCAATGCCAAACAAGGTTTCACGCAAGCCCTGGCGCTGGACGCTGACAACGTCGAAGCCGCGACGAACCTGGGCATTCTGCTCGCGAGCCGAAGGCGTCCTCAGGAAGCGATCCCTCTTCTTGAAGAATTCGCTGCCCGTGTTGAGAACAGCCAGCGCGCGGCGGTGATGCAGGTGCTGAACCATTGCCGCATTCAGGCAGCGGCGATCACCCTGCGCGAGACAAAAGCGGTCTTTCGCGACGTTCGCAACAAACTGGAGCGGCCAGCTTCGCCGGCTGCGGCCGAGGAAGCCGGAAGCGAATTCTGGTTCCCCGATATCACCGGATGGTTTTCGCGCGCGGACGCGCTTCACCTGTACACGGCCATCAAATTGATGCGCCCCCGGAGAATCCTGGAGATTGGCACCTTCTACGGCCGGAGCACGGCAACCATCTGCACCGCCATCAGAAGCCTCGGAACGTGCGTGGATTTCATCACCATCGATCTGGATTTCCGCTCCGAAGAGCAAGCGAAGAAAGTATTCGGCGAGATTCATGGCATCGACGACATACCCGTCGGCGAACAGTTCAAGGAAGCATTTGAACTCGGCTTTTCAACCACGGAATACGCGGAATATCAGATCCGGAAACATCGCCTGTCGCAATATGTGACGTTTGAATCGGGCGATTTCAGGAATCTGCCGGGGGAATTCGATCTCGTGTTTGCCGACGTCATGCATGAACCGGTGGAGATCCGCAAGAACCTGCCTGCCATACTGCGCAAGCTTTCGCCCGATGGAATCCTGGTCGTCCACGATCTGAACGATACAAACAAACAGGTCATCGAGAGCATCGCCGGCACGGCGGAATTCATCAGCCAGAGCGAAACCCTGGGCATCTTTCGGATTCATGGGAAGGCGTCGCCGGCATAGTGCAAACTGCGGAGAAGAGCTGGTGACCAGGATTAAAGTCGTTACCGCCTACGACCGGCAGTTTGCGAGCGTAGGCGACATTGCCGCCAAGTCCATCGCGATATACGCCGCGGCGAACGGGCTCGATTTCGAGATTCTGCCCATGCCTCCGCTGGATCGGCCTCCGTCCTGGGGAAAAATCGCCATCATCGCCAATCAGTTTGCGAACTCCCCTGCGGATTTCCTGCTCTGGGTGGATGCCGATGCGTGTTTCGTTCGCACCGACCGCAATATCGCCGACGCCATCAAGGATGGAAAGGATTTCTACCTGGTGTCGCACCAGCTTCCCAAGTCGCGGCCCAGCCCGGGCATCGTGACGTACGTCGAGCGGCCCAACATGGGCGTCTTTCTGATCCGCAGATCGGAATGGTCGCAGAAGTTTCTAAACACCGTCTGGCAGATGACCAAGTACATAAGCCACCCCTGGTGGGAAAATGCGGCTGTGCTGGATTTGCTCGGCTATCGTTTTGAGCTGACCGGGAACATCGCTGACAACAAGCCGGAAGCGCAGATACTTGAGAAGGTCGACTGGCTTCCCCTCGAATGGAATTCGCTTCCGTGTCTCGGGCGAATGAATGAGGTGGGCCACTCGGGAGAAGTTTTTGACCCCATCATTGTGCATTATGCCGGGGTTAGCACGGAGGAACGAGAACCGCTCATGCGGGCGCTCACGATGAACGCAAAGTTGTGCTGAAGTTTGCGCCGCGTGTGCGCCGCATCTCTGAGGATTGCAGAGTTAGCTATTCCCGCCAGTTGAGGCACATCTTTTGGCCCAGGATGTGCGCACCTTTCGGACGCGGCCCGACCGCGAATGATCCTGCGGCAACCGCAGGCATCGGCACGGAGGTTGGCATGAACAAAGTTGTGACCGAGAT
>CAZRKW010000228.1:0-6601 GCA_964600355.1 uncultured Acidobacteriaceae bacterium | reverse complement strand
GAATCCACGCGCGGACGCCAGTCGGGGCGCACGCTCGAAATTCAGCGCATGATCGGCCGAACTCTTCGCGCGGTCACGGACCTGAAGGCGCTCGGAGAGCGAACGGTGTGGCTCGATTGCGACGTGATCCAGGCCGATGGCGGCACGCGAACCGCATCCGTCACCGGCGCCTTCGTGGCTCTAGCGCTTGCCCTCGAACGCATGGTCGCGGCCGGAATGCTCCGCTCTGTCCCACTGATCGACTCCCTGGCGGCCACGAGTGTCGGCATCGTGGATGACCAGCTTTTGCTCGATCTTGCGTATGAAGAAGATTCGCGGGCGCAGGTGGATATGAACGTAGTGATGACCGGCGGCGGAAAGTTTGTAGAGGTGCAGGCCAGCGCGGAAGGCCGGCCCTATACGAATCAGGAGCTTCAGGGGCTGATCGATCTGGCCGCCGGCGGAATCCGCCATCTGTGCAAGGTGCAGACGGAATTAGTGCAGATGACCTTCAGCGGGCGCTCGCGCTAACCGGACGGAAGCCCGCATGGCGCCGCTTCGATTGTTCCTGGCATCGTCGAACCCAGGCAAGCTGCGTGAGTATCGCGAACTCGCCGGTGAATCTCCCGTACAGTTGGACCTCCTTCCCGGTTTCAGCGGATTTCCAGCCTTCGACGAGAACGCGCCCACGTTCGCCGAAAATAGCGCTGGAAAGGCCCTGCACTACAGCCAGTTCACGCCGGAGATGGTTGTCGCCGACGATTCGGGCCTGGTAGTACCGGCTCTCGGCGGCGCTCCCGGGATTCATTCGGCGCGATACGCCGGCCCGGGGGCAAGTGACGCCGACCGGATCCAAAAGCTGCTGCGCGAGATGCAGGGGAAAGAAGGCGACGACCGGCGCGCCCGATTCGTCTGTGTTACCTCACTGGCTCGCGGCGGGCGTGTCGTCGCCATCACGTCCGATTACGTCGACGGCGCTCTGACCCACGAACCACGTGGAGCACAAGGCTTTGGCTACGATCCGTTATTCTTCTGCACCGCCCTTGGCCACACCTTCGCGGAGGCGTCTCAGGCTGAGAAAAACAACTACAGTCATCGCGGTAGGGCCTTCCGCAAGGCTCTGGGCCTGCTCCTATCCCAGCAGATTCCCTGACGCTTTCCCGCCTCTACAGCATCCAAGGTATGTCGCCGAAAGTGCTTGCGCCAGTAGACTAATCGGGCATATGAAGTAGATGCCTTTTGAGGTGTTGCGTGGCCAGTTCACAGACAGCCCCAAAGATCCAGTCCCCCTTGCTTTCGCGGCTGGAAGAAGCTCGCACGCGCACCGACGAGCTTTTCAAGGTTCTCGCGCCCAATTCGTTTTACGACCGGCCGATCCCGGAGCGCCATCGCCTGATTTTTTACCTTGGGCATCTGGAAGCGTTCGACTGGAACCTGCTCGGTCCGGTGCTGGGCCTCGATCCCGTCAACGAAACTCTGAACCGGCTTTTCGCATTCGGGATTGACCCGGTCGGCGGCGGGCTGCCCACCGATGTAGCCTCCGATTGGCCCACGATCGCCGAAGTGGAAAAATACAACCGGGGCATCCGCGAGCAACTGGACGAGCGCCTGAATGAGCCGAGCTCCGCGACGGTTCTGGAAGGACCGCTGCTCAACGTAGCGATCGAGCATCGCCTGATGCACGCCGAAACGCTTGCGTATCTCTTCCACAATTTGCCCGTACAGCACAAGCTTCCCTACGACGTCACTTCCGGTGATCCGGGCCCTGCTCCACGGCAACGCCAGGTTACGATTCCCGCCGGTTCAGCCACGCTGGGGCAGGTTCGCGGACGACCGAATAGTTTCGGTTGGGACAATGAATTCGACGAGCAGGTGGTCCAGGTACCCAGTTTCTCGATCGACGTATTCCCAACGACCAACCATGAGTTCCTGAAGTTTGTGCACGCCGGGGGTTACGAAAACGCGGCCTACTGGCGGCCGGAAGACTGGGAATGGAAGAGGCAGCAAGGGCTGGAGCATCCCCACTTTTGGGTCCGGCAGTCCAGCGCGCCCGCCACCGATCCGGAAACACCTTGGGAATATCAAGGAATGTTTGGGCGCGTTCCGCTTCCCGCCGCGTGGCCCGTATACGTGAGCTACGCCGAAGCGAATGCCTTCGCCCAATGGGCCGGCAGGAAGCTCCCTACCGAGGCGCAATGGCAGCGAGCCGCGTACGCGAGACAGGATGGAACGGAATCCAGCTTCCCGTGGGGCGAGGCGCTTCCTGATCCGGCCCGCGGGAATTTCCATCACATGTCCTGGGAGCCCACCCGCGTGGACGCACATCCGAAGGGCGCGAGCGCGTTCGGCGTCTTCGATCTGCTCGGCAACGGCTGGGAATGGACGTCCACTCCGTTCGGGCCGCTCCCCGGATTTGAGCCGTTTCCTTTCTACAAAGGCTACTCGGCTGACTTTTTCGATGGAAAGCACTTCGTAATGAAGGGCGGCTCGGCCCGCACCGATTCCTGCATGCTGCGGCGCTCCTACCGCAACTGGTTTCAGCCCCACTATCCCTACATTTATTCGACATTCCGCTGCGTGGAGGAATAAGTCATGGCAACCGCTTCGCGAATGGCTGTTGCCATTCCGTCCAATGAATTTCTGACCGAATTTTCCTCCGATGTTGTAGTGGGATTGAGTCACCCCGGCCAGAAGGAATTGCCTTCGAAATATTTGTATGACGAAGTGGGGTCCGCCCTCTTCGATGTGATCTGCGTTCTCCCGGAATACGGCTTGAGCCGCGCCGGGATGCGCACTCTGCAGCAGCACTCCGACGCGATTGTCGAGCGGATCCCGAGCCCGGTGATCGTGGCCGAACTCGGAAGCGGCAGCGGGCAGAAGACGCGCTGGCTTCTCGAGGCGCTGGCCCGGCGGCAAAGGGTGAATTATTACCCCATCGACATTTCGCGCAGCGCTCTTTTCCGCTGCGAACAGGAACTCGGTCAGCTCGATATGGTGAGCCTGGTTGGCTTCGAGAGCGCCTATCTCGACGGATTGCACAAAGTTGCCGCGCGTCGCAGGGAAGGCGAAAACCTGCTGGTCCTTTTCCTCGGCAGCACCATTGGGAATTTTGACCGGCCCGCGGGGGACCAGTTCTTGCGCGAAGTGCGCACGATTCTTCAGGAGGGCGACTCTCTCCTGCTGACCACCGATCTGGAGAAGCCCGCTCCGGTAATGAAGCTTGCTTACGACGACCCGGCCGGAGTCACGGCGGCGTTCAACAAAAATATTCTCGCCCGGATCAACCGCGAACTCGATGCGGATTTCGACCTGAGCCGGTTCGAACACGTAGCGCGCTACGACGAAACGGAACGCCGCGTGGAGATGCATCTCCGCTCCACGGAGTTTCAGTGGGTGACGATCCGCAAGGCGGGTTTCCGAGTCCATCTGCGCGAGGGCGAGACCATTTGGACGGAAAGCTCGCATAAGTACAATCCCGCCGAAGTCGTCCAAATGGGAGAGCGCACCGGGTTTCGCTGCGAGGGCCAGTGGATCGACGCCGAATGGCCGTTCGCGCAGAATCTCTTTTTCGCCGTGTAGTCATCCTCGCAATTAGACACAGGGAGAAAATGCCCAAAGCTATCTGGAAAGGCTCCGTTCTGGCGGAGAGCGATCGCACCATCGTCGTCGAAGGGAACCACTATTTTCCGCCGGATTCGGTGCGCAGCGAATTTTTCTCGCCGAGCACCACTCACACGCAGTGCCCGTGGAAAGGCGAAGCCAGTTATCGCAACGTCGAAGTAAACGGTGAGCGCAACCAGGACGCTGCCTGGTATTATCCCGATCCTTCTCCTGCCGCGAAACAAATCAAGGATTATGTCGCGTTCTGGAAGGGCGTGCGCGTCGAGCCCTGATCCCCTGGCTCTGATCTTCGAGTTCCTGATCGCTGTGTTATAGTTTTTTCGGTTATGCCCCCCAAAAAGCGAAAGCTGGCGCGAAAGCCCACCAAAGGTAAGACGCGAAGCTCGGGCCTGGGCCGCGGCACGAACCCGGCACGAGTGCAGGCGATCCTGAAGAAGCTGGACGAAGCCTACCCGGAAGTAACTTGCGCGCTCATCCACGAAAATCCATTCCAGTTGCTGATTTCGACGATCCTCTCGGCCCAATGCACCGACGTGCGAGTAAACGAAGTGACCACCAGGCTGTATCCGAAATACCCGACCCCCGAAGCGTTCGCCTACGCGAATCCCCGCGAACTTGAAAACGACATCCGCCCCACGGGCTTCTTCCGGAACAAAACAAAATCGATCATGGGCGCCAGCAAGAAAATCATCGACGACTTCAAAGGCCAAGTCCCCAGATCGATGGAGGAACTACTGACGCTGCCCGGCGTAGCCCGTAAAACTGCCAATGTGGTGCTCGGCACGGCTTTCGGGATCGCAGCGGGAGTTGTGGTAGATACGCACGTACAAAGACTTAGCGGCCGCCTCGATCTCAGTAAGAATACGGATCCAAAGAAAATCGAGCAGGAGCTGATGAAGGTGATCCCTAAGTCCAAGTGGATCCTCTTTTCCCATCAGTTGATCTGGCACGGGCGGCGCATCTGCCAGGCCCGCAACCCACGGTGCATCGAGTGCAATCTCGAGCCCCTATGTTATTCAAAAGACAAGACAATCTGATCCACCTGCCAGCCGAAAACTCTTACGGCACATCCCCGATCGAAGCTAAATAACCCGTTTCGCTCGCCGATATACACTTATGTTCAGGAACCCGTCGCCATGACGCTGACCCAGGAAGTCCCTACGCCCACCGCATCCGACCTGCAACTACGCATGTCGGACTTGATCTCAGCCTTGTCTCTCGCCCTCGACCTCACCGAAGGCCAGCCGATGGGGCACGCCGTGAAATCCTGCGTGCTGGGCATGCGCATGGCGGAAATACTGAAGCTCTCCGTAGAAACACGGTCGGATCTTTACTATGCACTCCTGCTGAAAGACGCCGGCTGCAGCAGCAACGCCGCGCGGATGTACGAAATCTTCGGCGGCGACGAACGCGCGGCAAAGAAGGAAGTGAAAACCACCGACTGGAGCCGCGTCACCTTCGACGGCCTCGAATACCTGATGCGCAACGTGATGCCCGGCCGCTCGCGCCTCGATCGCGTGATCGCCATCGCGCACATCGCCCTCAACCGCAAAGACCAGTCCACCGAACTTTTTCAACTACGCTGCGAGCGCGGCGGGCAGATCGCCAAGAAGATCGGCCTCTCGGAAGCGACCACCAAAGCCATCTACTCGCTCGACGAGCACTGGGACGGCAAGGGTTTCCCGCACGGGATCAAAGAAGCCGAGATTCCGCTACTCTCGCGCATCATGAATCTGTGCCAGACGCTCGAGGTGTTCGCGGCGGTCAGCGGGCCGCAGGACGCGTTCCAGGTGATCGAAGAACGGGCCGGTACGTGGTTCGATCCCGAACTCGTAGCCGCCTGCCGGGAGCTCGAAAAAGATGCGGCGCTCTGGGAATTGCTCGAAACCGAGGACGTGCGCGCAAGAGTGATCGACATCGAGCCGTTCGGCGTGTTCCAGTACGCTGACGATCCGCGTATTGACAGCATCTGCGAAGCCTTCGCGGATGTGATCGACGTGAAGTCTCCCTATACTCACGCGCATTCCAAGGGTGTGACCGCTGCCGCGGTGGCGATCGCATCCCGGCTCGGCCTGGAAAAGGAAATTCCCGTCATCCGGCGCGCCGCCCTGCTGCATGACATCGGAAAATTGAGCGTGCCCAACAAGATTCTCGACAAGAACGGGAAGCTCACCGCGCAGGAGTGGGAAACCATGCGGCTCCATCCTTACTACACGCAGAGAATTCTCGAGAGGATTTCAGGATTCAAGCATCTGGCGTTTATCGCCAGCACGCACCACGAAAAACTCGACGGCTCCGGCTACTACCGGAACCTCCGGGCCACCCAGTTGCCGCTCGCCGCGCGTTCGATCACGATGGCCGATATCTACGACGCGCTCTCGGCCAAGCGTCCCTATCGCGACGCGCTGCCCACGGAGAAGGTGCTCGAGATTATTTCCAAGGAAGTTCCGCACGCGCTCGACGAGTCCTGCTTCGAGGCGCTCAAAGCCATCGCCCAATCACAGGCGCCGCCCGCCGGCATTCCGTAGATTCGTTTTCAGGCGAGATTCAATACCAGGATGCGGGGTTCGGTCATCTCTTCGATGGCGTAGCGCACGCCCTCGCGGCCCATGCCGGATTCCTTCACGCCGCCGTAGGGCATGTGATCGATGCGGAAAGAGGACATATCACCGGCGATCACTCCGCCAACTTCGAGTTCTTCGAAGGCCCTGAAAAGGAGCCTCGCGTCGCGCGTGAACAGTCCCGCCTGCAGGCCGAACGGCGAATCGTTGATGCGCCGGATCGCGTCGTCAAAATCGTCGTAGGGCTCGACGGTGACCACCGGCGCGAAAACCTCCTGGCAGCTGACTTTCATATCCGGACGCGTGTGCGTCAGAGCAGTAGGCTCCAGGAACGAACCGGTTCGCTTGCCGCCGGTGGCGATCTTTGCCCCGGCGCGAGCGGCTTCGTCAATCCACGAGGCGGCGCGGCGGGCGGCATCTTCGTTGATCATTGGAGATCG
>CAZRKW010000227.1:0-6605 GCA_964600355.1 uncultured Acidobacteriaceae bacterium | reverse complement strand
CCAGCGTTGTAGTGCCCGTCGCCGTCGTGTAATGCGTCCCATCGGTCGGCGTGAACGTCACCGACAGCGTCTGGCTGCCCGCTCCCGGGATTGCACCCACCGCCGGCGTGTAGGCAAACGTTCCGGGCACCGTGCTCCCGTTGTAGCTCGCCGTGGCGTCCAGTTGCGTCGCGCTCAGGGCCGTTCCGTACGTGATCGCCGCTGGCGTGCTCCACGCCACCACCGGCGTGTTCTGAACGGCGTTCCCATTGCCGAAGAATACTCCGCTAATCACGGCATTCGGGCCGCCGCTCACGGTCACGTTGATGTGCACGTGGCCCGAAATGTTCCAGTACACGTACATTCCGTTCGCGAAACCTGAGATGGTCCGAGTATCCAGTACGGCGCTTGTTGCGGCATTTACGATCTGGATGGTCTCCGCTCTGCCGAGGCCGTCCCAATCCAAGGCGTAAACGGCCACTCGATGAGTTGCACCGTCGCTGAGATTCACGTCGAAGTCAAAAGTCGGCGCATTGAACCAAGTCGCAGCGACTCGTCCCGAGCCTGACTCCAGCGCCCGAACATCGGTGGTATTGCTGGCCCAGGGATACATTTGCTCGTTTTGGGGAGTAAATGTGGCGTAAGAGGGAATGCTCTGCGCGCCATCTGCGATGGCGTAGCCGTCTCCCCCGTACACGCCTTCCCAATTGCCCTGGGTGCTCGTATCGGTGCCCGCGAAATTAGCCGCGGTGCCCACGCCGGTCGTGAGATAAACGGTGGCCGTGTTGGAAGCAGTGCCGTCAGCGCTTGTCGCCTTCACCGTGACGGTCAGGGGGCTGGTAATCGAGCCCGGAGCCGTGTACAGGCCGCCCGTCGAAATTGCGCCCGAAGCGGCGCCAGACGGACTAAGTGACCAGTTTACGTTCTGATTCGACGTGCCACTCACTTGAGCCGTGAACTGCTGGGTCTGCGAACTGGACAGCGTGGCGCTCGGCGGCGTGACGCTCACGCCCTCCGTGGTGCTTTCGAAGAACACGCCGCTCACAACGGCATTCAAGCCCGCCGTGGCGGTCACGCTGATCTGCACGTGGCCGGAAATATTCCAGACCAGGTACATGCCCTGCGTGAAGTTCGAGATGTTGCGGCTGTCGAGCACGGCGCTGGTGAGAACGTCGACCACGTTAATCGTTTCGCCGCGCACTCCGCCGTAGCTATCCCAGTCAAGCGCGTAAAGGGCAATCTGATGCGAATTCCCGTCTGTAATGTTTACGTCAAAGCTGAACGTGCTGCCGTTCCAGCAGGACGCGATTCTTCCATTGCCCGCGCCGTTTTCCAAAGCCCGTGGATCGGCGGTCACACTCGTCCATGTGAAGTTCTGCTGATTGGCAACCGCGAAGGTCGCGTACGACGGAACGCTCGTGGAATCGTTGGCAATCACGTGGCCGTCCGAGCCATACATTCCGTTCCAATTCCCTTTCGTGGAAGCATCCGTGCCCACAAAGCTGGCCTTGGCCTGATCGACGATCAATGTGACGGTCGCCGTGGCATTGGTGTAATCGGCCGTATCGGTCGGAGTGAACGTTACCGACAAAGTCGAGCTACCTGCCGTCGGGATTGTGCCGGCGATAGGCGTGTAGACGAAGGCTCCGGGTATGAGAGCAGTCGCATCGAGTTGCAGCGCACTCAAGGCGGTTCCCGGCGTGATCGGAGTTGGCGTGGCCCATGTGAGAACCGGCGTGGCCTTGGTGACCGACATCGAGCCGTTTACAAAGCTGAAGGTATAATTCGCCGCGCTCAGATTCCCCTGGGTCACGGTGATCGGATAGGAAGCCACGGGACTCGTAGCCGTCGCGCTCGTCGTCAGAGAGGGAGCGCCCGTCAGAACGGAGGACGTATCGGTGCTGACGAAGCCGGAGTAGCTCGGCGTAAATGTGGGGTTGGCCTGGCCGAATACCCGCGTGGCCGGGGCCGCGCTGACGGTCAAAGTCGCCTGCGTGATGCTGATTTGCACTGTCTGCGTGGCGCCGGTGTAGTCCACCGTGTCGGTTGGAGTGAACGTCACCGAAAGGGTCTGACTTCCGACCGCCAGCACCGTGCCGGCCGGCGGGGTGTAGACAAACGTGCCGGTCAGCGCCGAACCATTATAGGAAGCCGAGGCGTTCAGCTGCGCACCCAGGACCGTGCCGTAGGTGATCGAAGCCGGAGTCGCCCAAGTGATCGTCGGATGGAGGTTTCCAGTTCCCGTTCCCGACAAGGTAACTGTTTGCGTGCTGCCCGCGACGCCGCTGGCATTGTCCGTGACGGTGAGGGTAGCGGTTCTCGCGCCCGTGGCCGTTGGAGTAAATGTAAGGGAGATGGTGCAAGACGAGCCTGCCGCAAGGGTGCCGGCAAGGGAGCTGCAGGTATCGGATCCTTCCACGAATTCGCTGGCGTTGGTACCGCCAATCGCGATGGTGAAAGCCAAGGGGCTGCTGGTGCCGTTGCTGAGCGTAGCTGTGGAAGCAGCGCTTGGGATGTTTTTCTGCTGGCTGCCGAAATTCAAGGCTCCGGGCAACAAATTGACTCCCGCCGGAGGCGCCGCGCCTGCCGGCACAAGGAAGGTGTACGCCGTGATGTTGCCGACGAGCGGGCTGCTCTGCGCACCCGTATTCGTCGACGTGGAAGCCTGGCCTTCCGTCGCGTAGGCGTACACGGTGTGGATGCCCGTGGACAGTGTGGGTGTGCTGCCGCTGAATGCGCCGGAACCCTGGCTGATGCCCGAACTCCACGTACCCAGCCAACTATCCACCTGATAGAAAACTGCGTTGGGAGAGCCGGTGGTTAATGAATTTGTAGAAGTGAAACTCATGACGGGTGCAACGCTGGTGGCCAGGTTATTTGCCAGAGGCGTGATAGCCGCCGTGACGGGGACCGACTGGATCTGCTCTTCGGTGATGACCGAGACGTTTCCCGTGCTGTAGTTCGCTATGTACACTTGGCCGGTCACCGGGTTGACCGCGACAGCCGTTGGCTGGGGCAAATACACGTTGGGATCGGTGACGGTAGTTGTGTAATTGGTGGTGCCATCGATGACCGAAATGTTGTTGCCGCCGTAGTTCGCGACGTAGATCTTGTCGCTGGCCTGGTTGATCGCCAGAGCGAAGGGATTGGTGCCGACACTTACGCTGGTGGCGGTGTTGGTGGCTCCGTCGAGAACCGAAACCGTGTTGCTGCCTTTGTTGACGATATAGACTTTATTCGTGGCCGAGTTCACCTTGAGGAAGAACGGCTCGGATCCGACCGTCACCGTGGTCACGGAATTCGAGGTGCCATCGACGACCATCACGTCGGGTTCGAGATAATGTCCAACGTAAACCTTGTTGGTGACCGGGTTCACCGCGACCGCCCAGGCATCCACGCCCATGTTGGGAATGTTCGTGGTGTTGTTGGTCGCGCCGTCGATCACGGTCAAGCTGCCCTGATGAACGCCGTCGCCGACGTTCGCGACGTAAATCTGGTTGGTGACTGGATTCACGGCTACCGCAATGGGGTTCTTCGCATTCGGATCCTCCACTGTGGTCGTGGCGTTCGTTACGCCGTCGATGACCGTGACGGTGCCGTCGACGTAGTTGGCCACGTAAATCTTATTGGTTACCGGGTTGACGGCGACGTCGTAGGGCGAAGAACCCACGCCCACATTGGTGGGGGTGTTCGTGACGCCGTCAATAACGGTGATATTCGAGCTGCCGTTGTTGACCACGTAGATCTTGTTGGTAATCGGGTTGACCGCGACGGCGTAGGGCGCCGTCCCGGCGGTTACGCTCGACGTAGTACCGCCTCCGAGCACCGAAACCGTGCCGGCTCCGAGGTTAGCAACGTAAACCTTATTGGTGACCGGATTCACGGCGACTGCCTGGGGGTTGGTGCTGGCGGCGAACGTGGCCACCGTGTTGGTGGCGCCGTCGACGACGCTGACATTCGCTCCGCCGGAATTGGCGATGTAGATCTTGTTGGTTACCGGGTTTACGCCAAGCGCGCCGGGAGACGTGCCGCCCGAGATGTTCGTGGGATTGTTGTTCCCGTCGATAACCGTGAAATTGCCGCTGCCCTGGTTGGTCACGTACACTTGGTTCGTAAGTTCGTCCACGGCAACCGCAAACGGGTGGGTACCCGCCGCCACCTGGGTGGTGTTGTTGCTGCCGTCGATCACAGTTATGTTGGCGTTCTGGTTATCGGCCACGTATGCCTTATTGGTGATCGGATTCACCGCTATAGCGTACGGCGCATTGCCGGTGGACACGGGCGTGGCGCTGCCGTTGCTTCCGTTGATAACCGTCACGTTGTTGCTGCCGACATTGGCCACGTAAATCGTATTGGTGACGGCGTTCACAGCGACGGCGAAGGGGTTGGTTCCGGCAGCGATTGTCGTAGCGTTGTTGGAACTATCGATCACGGTTACATTCGAGCTGCCATAATTCGCAACGTAAACTTTGCCCGTCACCGGGTTCACTGCCAGCGCTGAGGGAGCGGTTCCCACTGTAACTGGGGTCGCCGTTCCGCTGACCCCATCGATTACCATTACGTCGTTCGATCCTTGATCCGCGACGTAGATTTTGTTGGTGCGCGAGTTGATTGCCAGGGCGATGGGGTTCGTTCCCACGCTAATCAACGTGGTGTTGTTCGAACCGTCGATCACCGAAACAGTGTTGTCGGCATAGTTGGCGACGTAAGTTTTATTTGTGACGGGATTCACGGCCACCGAGGAAGGCTGGTTCCCGACAGTCACAGTGGCGGTCGCGTTTGTTGCGCCGTTGATCAGCGTCACGGTGCCGCTGGCCTGGTTGGCCACGTACGTCATGTTCGTGGCGGGATTGACGGCCACCGCAGCAGGATTATTGCCGGCCGTCACCGACGCAGTCACCGCGCCTTGGTTGGTGCTCGGGGCCGCGCTCACCACGAGGGTGGTGGCGGCCGTTACCTGCTTGTAGTCGACGCTATCGGTTGGCGTGAAGGTGACAGAAAGATTCTGGTTGCCGGCGCCCAGAACAGTTCCGGCCGCGGGCGAATAGTTGAAGGTTCCGGGGAGTGCTGACCCGTTGTAAGTCACCACGGCGTCCAGCTGTGTGGCGCCAAGAGCAGTTCCGTAGGTGATGGCTGCGGGAGTCGCCCATGTGATTGACGGCGTCACCTGCGTGACCACCAGCGAAGTGGTCGCCGTGACCGGCGCGTAATCCGTTGTATCGGTCGGAGTGAAAGTGACCGAAAGCGTCTGCGTTCCGGCGCTGGGAATCACGCCCGCCGCAGGCGTGTATACAAACGTGCCCGCCACGCCGCCCGAGGTTGCGTTCAGCTGCGTAGCGGAGAGAGCCGTTCCGTACGGGACGCTCGCCAGGCCCGACCAAGTGATCGTGGGCGTGGCCTGATTGACGAGAACGCTTACGCCTGCCGTTGCTGACGTAAGATCGGTTGAATCGGTAGGATTGAAGGTCACCGACAGAGCTTGGATCCCCGCTGCCAGCTTCGTATTCAGCGCGGGAGTATAGACGAATGTCCCGGCCACCCCCGTGCCATTCAGTGCAGCGCTGGCATTCAATTGTGTGCCGGAAAGTAGAGTGCCGTATGTGATTGCAGCCGTCGTACCCCAAGTGATTGTCGGCGTGGCCTGGGTCACATTCAGAGTTCCATTCACAAAAGAGAAGGTATAGTTCGCCGCAGACAAGGAACCCACACCCGCCGTGATCGTGTAAGGTCCAACCGCACTGGTGCTCGTCGCCGTGGTGTTAAGGCTCGGCGAGTTCGCGCCGATCACTGATGCTTGGGTATCGGTACTTACAAAGCCGGAATAGCCCGCGGTGAATGCGGGATTGTTCTGGCCGTAGACTTTCGTCGCGTTGTTCGCCGTTACGATAAGAGTGTTCTTATTCACGACAATCTGCGCCGTCTGCGTGACGCTCTTGTAGTCCGCGGTGTCATCCGGATTGAACGTAACGGACAAGGTCTGCGTCCCGGCAGGCAAGACGACTCCCAAAGCGGGCGTGTAGACGAACGTGCCGGTAAGAGGCGCGCTGTTATAGCTCGCGGTTGCGTTCAATTGATTCGTCGTCAGCGACTCTCCATAAGAGATCGAGCTGGGGTTTGCCCACGCGATCACCGGGCTCAAGTTCCCGGTGCCGAAGCCGCTAAGGTTAATTACCTGGGTGGTACCCTGCACGCCATTCGAATTGTCGGTGATGGTTAAAGTTGCGCTGCGGCTGCCCGGAGCAATGGGCGTGAACGTTACGCCGATCGTGCAAGAGGAGTTCTGCACGAGCTGCCCGGCGAGCGCTCCGCAAGCGTCTCCCAGAGTCTCGCTGAAATCACCGGGATTGCTTCCGCCAAATGAAAGGCTGAACGTAAGCGTCGGGCTGCCGGCGCCATTCGATAGCGTAATCGTCTTCGAAGCACTGGGAACGGTAACCGGCTCATTGCCGAAGGCCAGGCTTGCCGGGGTGGAACTGGCGCCCGTGGGCACAACAACAAATCCGTAAGCCGTAATGTTGCCGATCAGCGGGCTGCCTTGCAGGCCCGTGAGTGTGGATGTGGCGGCTTCGCCGTCCGTCGAGTACGCATACAGCATGTGGAAGCCGGGAGTCAACGAAGCCAGGGTG
>CAZRKW010000226.1:0-6609 GCA_964600355.1 uncultured Acidobacteriaceae bacterium | reverse complement strand
CCGCACACTACAATCCCCCCCCTTCAGGCCGTTCAACGAATCCCCCCCCCCACCCCACCCCCCACCCCCCCCCCCGGCAACTCCCGATCCAAAACCTTGGCTCGTGAATATCCCGCCGAACTCATATTCACCCGAGCTCATCCAGGCACCCCTCCCGGCTGCAAGCTCGGTCAGCCCGTTCATGCTTTCGTTGACAGCAGCTAATAGTCCTTCCGCAACGCCTTTGTCAAGAACAATTTACTTCTTCGTCCGAGGGCGAGCGGAGTGGTGGTCTTGAAATCGTGCTCCGTGAACACGAAAAGGAGGGATGTGAGGGGGGCTTGAAACGGTCGACTTTTCTAGGGAGCTGCAAGCAAAGCCAATGTTAGCGCACTGTCCCCGATTATTTACTCATTTACATATATGCTTAAGCATTTCTATTCACTCATTTAACTTTTTGCGCCGAATCGCTCTCCGGCTTGGGCGCTACCGTCATGGTTGCCAGCTTCTTCTGATACTCCGGGTACATCGTTTCCGCTCCGCCGCGTATCGCTTCGTAGGGGATGCCCGTTTTGTCCGAATACTCATGCAGCCAGGGATTGTGTCCTGGCAAGTGGTAAGCGACCCATCCCTTCGGATGAGTGATCTCCACGGTGGAAATGCAAAAGTTCGGAGATAGTTGCTTGCCTACGTCGCGCACCCAATCCGTGCTCAAGACAAAAGGCTCGGTCAGATAGACCGGATCATTAATGATCGCCACATCCGTCAGGTTGTTTTCGTCCATGAAGAAATACTCGGTGATCGTGGCCTTCTCGCTGCGCGCAAGGCCATTTCGCCGGAAGTAACCCTCTTTCAAGTGGGTGGTCGTCACCTTCAGCATGTCCCCCACCCATTCGCCGGTTGAGAATCCCTGCCATGTGTGAGCCGCCCACTCCGGCGGATGGGGACGCCCATCCATGTAGATCGTCCGCTGGGGAAGCATGTAACTGAGTATCGTGTGCCAGGCCACCACGCCTTGCGTCATGGGATCGATGTCCGACCAGATGCGCATCTGCGATGGTCCGCGGGGGGCGTAGTCGATCGGATGTGCGTGGCACAAATGTTCCACCATCGTCCACTGCTCGGCGTCCCAGGCATCCGCCCTCATGCGCGTGGCGTCGTTGATCGGCAGACTCACGTAATCCCCGATCGCCGCATCCCCGCGCTCGGCGATATCTTCCTGGAACTTTTGCCCCCAGGTGCCCGCGAAGTCGACTTGCGCGCGAACCGGCGCGCCGGCTAGCAGAGCGGTGAACGCCGACCACAGAAACAAACACGCGCTGCTGTACGCAGGGTTTCTGTTGATCCTCACTTCTGTCTGACCCATTACAATCTCCCTAAACTTCCCTTCGAAACCAAACCCAGAAACACATCGTTACCTGAGCGCTCCGGTTTACTTCGCGAGCGGGTCAGGACGAAGCTGGAAGTGCGCGACGTAACTCGTGGCGCCTTTGCCGCCTTCGTTGTGAGAGCTAACCCGGGTATCGTCGGACGACCACAGCCCCCGCCCTTTCCAACCCGCTTTCGGATCATCGATGCGGCCATCCACAAAGCGTGTGTAGAACCCGAGCGGATACGGCACGCGCAGGGTGGCGAGCTTTTTGGCTTTGGGATCGAAGACGATCAATGAATCCGAAAACGTGCCAGTAATTACCGGGACATTGTCGCCAAGGCCGAAGGTATTGAAGCGATCGACCCAGTTGTAATAAAAGAAGTCCGCCGGTACGGTGCTTCCCTTGAACGACGGCCCGGGCACCGGATATAAAGTCCAGCCCTCAGGGCAGTGCTGGCCCGTTGCGGCGGGCCCGTTGAACACTTTGCATTTGCGCCGGTCGAAGCTGGCGAGTTGGTTTGTGCCGGCGAGCGCAGTCCACACCACGCCATCGGTATCGACATCGATTCCTTCGGGAGAATACGACTCCACGCCGGGAACCTTCGGATTTTTGAACGGAGGCTCGTAAGCTTCCGTAAGGCAGGTGGCCGGGGGATTCGAACCAAGCGTAATGCGAACGATTCTCCCAGGCACGGGATCCTGCGCCGCATACCACACGCTGTGGTCCACCGGATTGACGCTGATCCCATAGCCGCCGCCGGGTACCCGGCGATCCAATTTCGGATCGAGCGGCTCGTTCGGTTTCGTGAAGGCTCCCGTTTTTCCGTCGCCGTTATAATCGATGACCGCCGGGCACCAACCCTGAGATTTTTCTCCGTCGTGCGTTTCGTCCCAGACCCTGATCTTCACCCAGCCAATTCCAAAACGCGACGTGGGTCCGCCATTATCGCCGGCGGTCACATACAAGGTTTCGTCCTTGTCGTTGTCGATCACCTCGTGCGAGCCGCCGAAGCAGGTGTCGACCAGGCCGAAATTACCCGTCTTGGAATCGAAGTAGGCTATCTGTCGACCGTTCGCGCCGATCGGGAAATTCTTGCCGAAAGGATTGCTCGATACGCCGTTGCAATAGGGGGGAATCGCCTCGCGGTGATCTTCCAGGATGAACCAGACGCGGCCCTTGCTGTCGAGTTGCCCGGCCTCCTCCTCAAGCGTGTCGTCAAATACCACCTCGCGGCCCCAGTAGGGGGAAGGCTTCAAAAAGGTTTGCGGGTGCGTGCGCCGGAATTCCGCAGCAACCTCCGGCACGGGAACGGGAATGGCGAACTTGGTGTCCTCGACGGGATCGATTCCCTCCAGCATGCCCGACGACCATTCGGTCGCGTACACCTTCCCGTAAGCGTTGGCCGTGGGATGATGCTTGTCGGTGCTCATCGCATCGTGCACGAATGACTTGGACGTACCCACATCCCACAGCGTGATCACCACATTGCGCTCGATGCCCTGCGGACGCGGCGGGGCCGGAGGCAGTTCACCCGCGGCAACGCGGTCGGTCCAATCGGAAAACATCGCTATCGCGTTGTCGTAACCGAGCTGTGAAACACCACCTACCATCGAAGCGCCAATTTGTCCGGACTCAATCCGGCGCTGCCAGGCCTGGGCACCGGTATCGAAATGGCCAAGCGCCGCAGGGATTTCGCGGGTGGCTTTGTCTCCAATCTGGTGGCAGGACCCGCATCCTCTCTTCAATCTGTAGATCCATGCAGCTTCCGATAAAGTGCTGGGGCGCTTGGGTGCGGCGGAGGAGGGCGAGTCGTCATCGGACGCGGCAGGACCGATGGTCATCGGAAAAGCGCTCTTGGGCGGCAACTGCATGAGCGAGTACCAATAATCGGCGGGATAATATTGAGCGGCAGCCCTCGCATCGGGGGCGACGACCGCTTGCAGATTCAGGGCGGTGCCTGGCATGGATTGCACGGGCCGTGAGTCCACGAGCCCGTACCCTCGCACCCACACCTTGTAATTCTTTTTCGGCAACTGGGGCAGTACGTAACGGCCCTGATCGTCCGTCACCACAATCTTGCGGAACTGGGTGGGAAGCTCGTTTGTCTCGGCAATGACCCAAACGCCCGCTTCCGGCCCGTTCGAGCTGGTCACCACGCCGGAGATCACGTCGGCATCGACCGCAGCCGGCCGTGTTTGTGCCGCGCCGCTCGGCCGGGGTCGGGCCTCCGTGCGGACGATTGCGACCGCAGCGATCGCTCCCAACGTGACGGAAATTCCGATCGACTTCCAGATGGTCATGCGCATCGCGGCTTCTCCTTATCCGAATCTACAAATCTCAATCTATTGACTCTCGGCGCTCCGCGCATTCCGGCCCAGTATCTCGTGGAGCGTAAGGGGCCAGAGCGGGCGACACGGAGTTGGATCCCATTTGGAACCGTCCGGCTCTCGTTTGAACTGACTGCTCAGGGCGAAGGTGTCCACCAGATAAGTCGGGTCCTGAATAACGGATGTGAGAACCAGATAGGTGGGGGCGCCATTCGCATCGAGTACCCGGAAGTGCTCGCTCAGCACGGCGTTTCCGCTGTACGGGATTCCGTTCTTCTCGATATATCCAGGGCGCATGTGCGTGGTGATCACATGCAGATTGCCGCCCTTGCCGGGTTCCGGCCCGCCGAACGGCGCGCCGTTCGATCGCCTCTGGATTTGCTTCTCCCACACGGCCACGGAATCGCCCTGCCACTGAGGGTCGCCGCCGCGCCATTTCGATCCGTCGAAATGGAACAAGCGCTTCTGCATTCCCGCGTCGATGTCCATCTCAAGAGTGTTATCGTCCACCCAGGTGATATGGAGCCGCTCCGGTATCCGCATGATCCCGCCCGCGCCGTAAGCCCTGCATCCGTTGCCTTCCGCTTCGTCCTTCGCGGGATCCCACGCGTTCGTCACCTTCTTGCCTTCGGCGTTCAAGGGAACGCTTGCAAAGTCGCCCTTGGCGGGGGTCAT
Source organism: uncultured Acidobacteriaceae bacterium (assembly GCA_964600355.1). Lineage (GTDB taxonomy): Bacteria > Acidobacteriota > Terriglobia > Acidiferrales > UBA7541 > Palsa-295. Next base: position 2,255 of record CAZRKW010000226.1, on the reverse strand, counting down.
CATGCGCCATACCCAATCTTCGTCAACAATGGACACCCAGTAGCCCGTCAGATCGATCACAGCTCTCGCTTTCGCCGAGGCCGGAGTAGGCGGTGGTGGCGCGCTTTGAGGCTGCGAGGCGCCAGTTCCGGGAATAAAAAATAAAACGAGCAGCAAGACAAGCAGAGCGGCCGCGCAGGCGGGTTTACGACCTGTAACAATCCGATGCCTCGTTATCATTATTATTGTTCCTGTTCCGGCTATTTCGTCCCTGGCTTCTTGGTCAGCTCGCGATAGACGATCTCGGTGAATTTCCGGCCTCCGTCGGCACCGTAGATGCCGTCGAAGTCCAGAGTCGGTTTGGCCGCCTGTACCTGCTCCAGCGTCATCCCGTTTTTCACCATATCCTGCACCCGGCCCTGAATCATGGTCACCATATCCCGGTAGTTCACGACATCGGCTCGATCCGACAAGTGCCCGTGCCCCGGTATCACATACGTGCCGCCCTCCTCGCCGTATTTGGGGACGAGTATTTCGATCAGGTCATTGATGGCATCCAGAAATCCGCTGACGGTGCCGCCGTTCGACGTCTCGATCACCGGGTAGCTCACCGTCGTAAAAATGTCTCCCACGCTGACCACGTCCGACGAGCGAAAAAGCACGATCGAGTCCCCATCGGTGTGGGCCTTCGCCATATGATAAAAAACCACCGGCTCATTGTTGTAAAGCTTGAAGCCTTCGCTCTCAAAGCCGATGGCATTTATCCTGCCCGCCTCTTCCTCCGTGCGGTTCACCGTGTTGAGACTCGCCACGATTGTGGCGCCCGGAAACAGCTTCAGTCGGGTGGTATCCTTTTCGTCCTCGCGCGAGAAACCCATCGTGGCATTCGGCAACGCTCCTCCCGCCGGAACGAGCTTGGCGTTCCCTCCGGTGTGATCCGCATCGGAACTTGTATTCCCAATAAACATGATCGGCAGCCCGGATAATCTCCGGATTGTCGCAATCACTTCATCGGAAAACTGGGGAAGACCGGCGTCCACGACAACCACAAACGCTTCGCCAACCTGCACGGTAATATTGCAGCCCGCGCCCACCAGCATATAAACGTTCCCGCGCACATTGAGAACGTGGATGTCCTTGATGTCCGCACTCGAATCGTCGACTCCGGGTTGCCGAGCCTCAACCAGAACCGCTGTGCCACAAACAATCGCAACGGCCAATGCCAGAACCGCCCGTCTACCACCTATCCGCATCCCTGACTCCAGTACCTCGATCGCACCTCAAAACCAACATCTGTGCCTTTATCTATGCTGCTTCGGCCAAGTTCGATGGTTATCCATTCCGAGTGATATATACGTATAAATTGCTGCGATGTCCACAAATTACGAGTGCCCAAAAGACGTCTCAATCAACGGGCGCGTTTCAATGGTACGCTCCGTGAGGCGGGGGAAGCGTACGATGGGCGAAATGGAAATCCGAATCAGAACGGGCGTTCCGGTTGTCCGCGAGCCGCGCTGGCCCGCGTTCGTAGCAATGCTGGCAGCCGCATGCATGTACTGGGCACTGCCGGAACACCTCTCCGTGGGACCAGGCTGGCTTTTACTGGCGGTGGTCTTCGCTTTGCTGATACCGATTACCGTCTCTCACCTCCGCGGGCGTTACAACGTGACCCGGATTCTCACGTTCTGCGCCAATGGGGCAATTACGTTCGCCATGATCGCTTCGTTGATTTTTCTGATCCAGGGAATCCCGGAACATCGCGATTCGCCGAAGATCCTGTTGCGTTCGGCGACGGCGCTTTGGGTCACCAACATTCTGGTGTTCGCGCTCTGGTATTGGAAGCTGGATGCGGGAGGCCCAGTGCAGCGGGACCACGCGCGCTGCCGGCTGGATAGTTCGTTTCTTTTTCCCCAGATGCTGGTCGAGGACGGCCTCGATTCGTGGTCGCCCCAGTTCATGGACTATCTCTTTCTCGCATTCAACACCAGCACAGCTTTCTCACCGACCGACACAGCAGTGCTGTCTCGCTGGGCAAAAGCCGGCACCATGCTGCAGGCCCTGATTTCACTGACGATTGTGGTCCTGCTGGCGGCACGAGCTGTAAACGTCCTGTGAGTTTGCGGCAAAAACCTTCTCAGCATCCGTCCTGAAGAATCCGTTAGGGCGTTCCCTCGCGACGCCGGATGCGTGTCGCGTTTACTGCTATGAACGATTCGATTCCAGATCACTTCTTGTATCTTCATCGTCCGCTCCAGGGCGGCCATCGGGTAGCAGTT
>CAZRKW010000225.1:0-6611 GCA_964600355.1 uncultured Acidobacteriaceae bacterium | reverse complement strand
CTGGCCGGCGGCGAAAAATAATTCGCAGGTCTCGCCCGCGCGCCGGACGGTCAGCCGGCAGGATTTCTGGCCCATCTCGAGCGATTGCATCAGGTCAAGAATGCTCATCTCTTCGAGGCGGCCCTGGATCACGCCGGGGCGCACGGCGCGCTTCTGCAGCTTTTCAAGCTGCAGGCGGTCGATCACTTTTTTGGCGCGCTGCACGAGGTCGTTCAGGAAGAACGGCTTGCTGATCAGCTCTTCCACACCATCGGAGAGGGGCCGGAGCTTTTCTTCGATGTCGCCGCGACTCGCCAGGAAAATAAACGGGATGGCGCGGGTCTGGGGGCGGGCGCGAACTTTTTCGTAGAGCTGGCGGCCGTCGATTCCGGGCATGCGGTAATCGCAGACGACGAGGTCGGGCTGCTCGTCGATGATTTTCATCAGCGCGTCGGCGCTGTCGGCAGCGGCGTGCGCGGTGCAGAGGGGCGAAAGGCCTCGCATGATCAGGTCGAGGATCAGCGCATTGTCATCGACCACGAGCACTTTGACGTCTTTCGCGTGCGCCATTGTTGTCGGGGACTACTTGCGCTTTTCCGGCCGAACGTACAGGCCGCTTCTGCCGCCGGATTTCTTTGTGACGTAAACGTCGCCGATCGTCATGCCGCGTTCGAGTGCTTTGCACATGTCGTAGATCGTGAGCGCCGCTACGGAGGCCGCCACCAGCGCTTCCATCTCGACGCCCGTGGGTCCCGTGGCCGTCGCTTCCGAGGTAATCTCGACTCCATTCTGGCACAGCTTTGCGCTCACATCCACGTGCGTCAAGGACAGGGGGTGACAAAGCGGAATCAGCTCGGAAGTGCGCTTGGCGGCGGTGATTCCTGCTATCCGCGCGATTTCGAGGGGGCTGCCCTTGGGGGACTTGAGGCGTCGCACGGCGGCAACGGTGGCTCGCTGCATACTCACGAAGGCGTGGGCCACGGCTACGCGGGACGTGGCGGGCTTGGATGTGACGTCCACCATTCGGATGCGGCCCTTTTTATCGTAGTGCGAGAGTTTTTTCATTGAGGATGCTCAAACACGGAATTCTAAAAGCTTCCGCGGCGCGGCAGAACGTCTACCCATTCGCCCGCTTCGAGGCGCAGACGCGGCTGGTCTACTCGGACGAAACAATTCCCTCGAACCACGGCGCCGATATCGCCCGAGCCTTCCCAGAGCATCAATTCGACGTGCGGCTCGCCGTTAGGCCAGCTGACGCGGGCGGGAAGATAGTGTGCCACGCCGGCTTTTTCGTCGATGGCGTGGCCGAGCCTGGCTTTGAAAAACGGCAGGGGCTGCGGCTTATAGCCGGCGAGCAGCTCGATCACCGGGACGGCGAACAACTCAAACGTAACCATCGTGGAGACGGGATTTCCCGGGAGTCCCAGAACCGGCTTGCCTTTGCACCAGCCGAACACGGCGGGCTTTCCCGGGCGTAGCGCTACCGCGTCGAAAAAGAATTCGGCGTCGAGTTCGCGCAGGGCTGTTTCGGCCAGGTCATACTTTCCCACGGACATGCCACCGCTCAGCAACAGAAGGTCGGACGTAAGGCCCTGCTCAATTTTCGACCGGAGCTCGGCCATATCGTCGCGCGCATTCTCCAGCCGCACAGGCTCGCCGCCCGAAAGGACCACTTGCGCGGAAAGAGAGATCGTGTTGCTGTTGCGAATCTGAAACGGGCCAGGCTTCTGGTCCACTTCCACCACTTCGTCGCCGGTTGAGAGAATCGCCACTCGCGGACGGCGGATCACCTGCGCGCGGACGCGGCCCACTTCGGCGGCCATGGCGAGCTCGGCATAGCTGATGCGGGTTCCCTTCGTGACGACCACCTCTCCGACACGGGCCTCGGCCCCGGCGTGGACGTAATGCTGCCCGGGCCTCGCAACTTGTTCGAAGATGACGGAGTCGCCCTCTTCGCGCGCGTACTCCTGCATGAGCACGGTGTTCGTGCCGCGCGGCAGGGCCGCGCCGGTAAGAATTCGCACGCACTGGCCTGGTTCGACCGCGCCGCTGAAAGCCACACCGGCGCGGCTTTCACCGACTAATTTGAGTTTCACGCCGGGTTGCATGACATCGGATGCGCGCAGGGCAAAGCCATCGCGGATGGAACGGTCAAACGGAGGGTAATTGCGGTCCGCGACGATGTTCTCGGCGAGAATGCGCCCGAGGGCCTGCGATGGATCGCGCGCAAATTCGACTGTCTCCGTCTTGGGCGGGCATTTCCCCGCCTTTGCGGTGACCACCTCGATTACCTTTGCGCGCGCCTCTTCAACGGAGAGCATTTCAGGCTATAGCCAGGATGCGAGCTTGGTTCCCTTCGGGACAATCGTAGCGTCACGCTCGGGCCCCGTCGAGATCATTCCAATCTCGATCTGGAGATGCTCGGAAATGAAATTGAGATATTCGCGCGCCGGGCCGGGCAGGTCCTTTACTTCGCGGACGGCGGACGTGGGCTTCAGCCAGCCGCGCAGAGTTTCGTATACCGGCTCAATCTGCGCGAGGGTTTCCACGTCTGGCGGCATTTCCTTCAGGGGGCGGCCCTTGTAGCGGTACGCGGTGCAGACCTGAATCTGCGGCTGCGCGTCGAACACGTCAAGCTTGGTGACTACGAGCGAATCGATGCCATTGAGAATCTTGGCGTACCCCAGGACCACCAGGTCCAGCCAGCCGCAGCGCCGCGGACGGCCGGTGACCGCGCCAAATTCGTTCCCGCGCGCGCGAACCTCGTCGGCATCGAGGTCGACCATTTCGGTGGGAAATGGCCCGCTGCCAACGCGCGTCGTGTAAGCCTTCGTCACGCCCACAACACCGACGATCCGCGTGGGAGCCACGCCCAGGCCCGGGGAAGCGCCGCCCGAAGTGGCGTTCGACGACGTAACATACGGGTAGGTGCCGTGGTCGATATCCAGCATGGTGCCTTGCGCGCCTTCAAACAGCACGCTCTCGCCTTTATCGAGCGCATCGTTGAGAACGATGGTGCTGTCCACCACGAACTCGCGGATGTGCTCGGCAATTTCCAGGTACTGGTCGAGCAGGCCCTCGGTTTCGAGCGGATGCCCGTAGGCGGCGGTGCTGATGGCGTTCTTCTCGGCGACCACGCGCTCGAGCTTTTCGCGGAAACGGTCCGCGTCCATCAGATCGCAGACGCGAATGCCGCGGCGAGCCATCTTGTCTTCGTAAGCAGGCCCGATGCCGCGCGAGGTGGTGCCGATTTTCGCGGCTCCGCGAGCCGTTTCGGCGGCCTTGTCCATTTCGCGGTGATACGGAAGAATCACGTGCGCGCGATTGCTGAGAAACAGGCGCCCGCGGACATCGACATTCGACTTCTTGAGATTCTCCAACTCCTTCACGAGCGCGATCGGATCGACCACGGTGCCCGGCCCGATTACGGCTTTCTTGCCCTCGCGCAGGATTCCGCTGGGGATCAACTGCAGCACGTAACGATGCCCGTTGAAGATAACGGTGTGGCCGGCGTTGTGGCCTCCGGCGTAGCGCGCCGTGTAGTCAAATGAGGAAGCGAGGTAATCGACCACCTTCCCTTTTCCTTCGTCGCCCCACTGCGCGCCGATTACCGCAACTGCTTTGGTTCGAGCCTTCTCGGTCACTCTGGATACCCCGCGCATACTGGAGTCGCACCTTGCCCATCCCGTTTACAGCACGAAATACTACAGGAGGGTGGTTGAGGCAAAAGCCGAATAGCAATCCTACGCTGTCGCCGTACCCCAAGGCAAGCGCCCTCGGAGAATGCAAGTTTCTATACCAATTCGCGAGGGATAAAGCTATCGGATGTTGGGAATAAGCTGATAACTTCTAGACGTTCGAGCTAGTGTTGCATCAACCCATTGAGACCACCCGACTAAACATCCACTGCGGCTGACACACGAGGGCATCAAAACTTAGGGCGCTCCTTCAGGGCGGCCAATTCCTTCTTGGCCGCCTCCAGCTGGGCATTCTGCTCTGCCAGCTGGCGTTGCAACGCTGCGTTAAGTTCCTTGATCTTTTCAGCCTGTTTGCGCTCTGTCATGTCCCGCACCGCGCCGAAAACCACAATTCCATCTTCGGTTTCGATCGGGCTGAGGGCAATGTCTGCCGGAAACTCGGTGCCATCCTTGCGCCGGCCGAACAATTCGGCTGCATGCCCCATGGGGCGCAAGCGCGGACTTGCAAAGAACTGTGCCCGGTAACCGTGATGTTGTCCTCGAAATCTTTCAGGAAGCAGAACCTCGACCGACTGGTGGATCAATTCTTCCCGCTGATAGCCGAAGAGTTTTTCGGTTTGTGAGTTTACGAGGATTATTTTGCCCCCCGAGTTAACTACAACCATGGCGTCAGGCGCCGACTCCAAGAAATCCCGAAATGACCCTTTCATTTACTGATTTCCCAGCGGATCGGTCCCGAGAAATGCGGCGACCGGAACCGTGTGCGCTTCATTGTTTCTCCGCCCCAAACTCATCAAGCCCCTAACCATCTAAATCCACTTGCGCATGGGGCACCGGCAAAATCAAAGGCAAGAGGAAATCTTGCAGCCGCTTACTTGCATCCTGCGCGATCCGAGCAAGATGGATTCCCATATGCGGGCCAGTCACGCGGACGACCGTTCCACTGGCCGTTATCGGTTGACTTCCGGACGTGAGGAACAGGCGAATGCTCACTGGGGAACCGACTGCAAGCGTTCGCGCAGCTCGGACCAGTAGACCGTTCAAACTTACATCAATCGTCTGTCCCTCCAGAATATCGTCGTCGAAGAGTATATGAACATTGCGGCTTACCACGACTCGCTGATAGTGGCGATTCTCACGCTCGACTGCGCCATGTGTGGTGCGCGATAGATTCAGTAGACGCTCTCTGTTGATTGGTTTGAATAGGAAGAAGGTGGCCCCCGCCTGAAATCCACGACTGACCACAGACGGGTCTTCCTCTCCGCTTACAATAATGACCGGAGTTTTTTGGTTGGGGCCTGAGGCGCGAATAAGCCTTGTAAGCTCGATTCCATCAGGAGGAGGCATATTCACATCGAGAAAGACCGAATCAAATTTCTGGTTATGTAGAAGCTCAACCGCGTGCGCGCTGTCCGTTGAGATCAACGCCTCCGTATCTGTCGAGTGCAGAATGGCCTGGATCACCTTACACATTTCAAGATCATCGTCTACAACGAGAGCATGTTGCGGCACCTCATCCTCCTCTACTCGCTCTTGTGTAACGCGAGCCCAGCATGGTCACGTTTGACCGTTTCTGCCCTATCAAGCACTTCACGCAACTTGTGCGTCAGGGCCTCTTGAGAGAATGGTTTCTGAAGGAAAGAAAGCCCGGGCTCTAGAACACCATGGTGGCCGATCACATCATTCGTGTAGCCCGACATATACAACACCCTCATGTCGGGACGATTGACTGCCAAACGGTCGGCCAATTCCCGTCCGCTCATTCCCGGCATTACCACGTCGGTGAGCAGCAGATGGATCGGCCGATCGCATCGCTCGGCAAGCTTAACGGCTTCCATACCGTTCTCGGCCGCGATCACTTTATACCCATTGTTTTCAAGGAGGGCACAAGTGAGCACGCGCAGAAGCGTGGAGTCTTCCGCCAAAAGAATGGTTTCGGAACCTCGCAAAGACGCTGCCACGTCTCGATGAGTCACCGCACTCTGAGCAGGCTCGTCGATGCGTGGAAAGTAGATTTTGAAGGTGGTTCCCTTGCCTAATTCGCTGTAGACCCAGATATGGCCTTCGCTTTGTTTAACGACACCATACACGGTTGCCAAGCCCAACCCTGTCCCCTTGCCCTCTTCTTTCGTGGTGAAGAAGGGTTCGAAAATGCGGGCCTGGGTTTTGGTGTCCATGCCCGAACCCGAGTCACTAACGGCGAGCATCACGTAGTGTCCCGGCTGAACAGAGGGGTGTAACAGGCAATAGTCTTCGTCCAAATCCATGTTTGCAGTTTCGATGATAAGTTTCCCGCCGTTTGGCATGGCGTCGCGGGAGTTAACGACCAGGTTCATAATGACCTGTTCGATCTGTCCCGGATCGGCTTTGATCTGTCCGAGTCCCGGTTGCAGAGCGTTCGCCAACTCAATGTCTTCGCCGACCATGCGGCGGAGCATCTTATTAAAATCGGTCACCAGCGCATTGATATCCAGAACTACTCGCTGGCACACCTGCTTGCGGCTGAAGGTCAGCAGTTGCCGCGTCAGCAACGTCGCACGGAGACCTGCTTTCTTGATTTGTTCGAGTTGCTGGTGTCTTGGGTCCTCTGAGGGGAAGGCGTCCAGAACGAGGTCGCTATAGCCTACGATAACCCCCAAGAGATTGTTGAAATCGTGGGCGACGCCACCCGCGAGTCGCCCCACGGCCTCCATCTTCTGGGAGACGAGCAACTGTTCCTCCAGGTGCTTGCGGTCAGTGATGTCCTGGCCGATTCCAAAAATCCCGATGACCAAACCCCGGTTGTCCTTGATCTGGCCCGTGCTGAGGAACACGGGAAAGTCACTATCATCCTTGCGGCGGCCGAGGCATTCGCCTCTCCATCCACCATCCAAAAGAGTACGGGCTCGAATTTCTTCATCGAGAGCCGGTGGATTGTTGCCCGAGAGGAGCGTC
>CAZRKW010000224.1:0-6657 GCA_964600355.1 uncultured Acidobacteriaceae bacterium | reverse complement strand
CCCCCAAGAGATATTGGAGAAGACGGACTGCGTAATTGTTTTTCCGTCCGTTCTAAAGGCAGCCTTCGTTGTCGGCGGAAGTTATGGCCGGGGCGCCATGGTGTGCCGCACGGGGAAGAACTTCAGGGGACCCTGGGGCGCTCCCGCAATGTATGCGCTGGAAGGCGGCAGCATTGGATTTCAAATCGGCGGACAAGCCACCGATCTCGTTCTGCTGGTGATGAACGACAGAGGCGCGAGTTCGATTCTCAGCAGCAAAGTGAAGCTGGGAGCGGATGCCTCGGTTGCGGCAGGCCCCGTTGGGCGTGACGCATCCGCGGACACCGACGCTTATTTGCGGTCCGAGGTTCTGAGCTACTCGCGTTCGCGCGGCCTTTTCGCCGGCATTTCACTCGAGGGCTCCACTCTTCGCCCCGACGACGATGCCACCGCGGACGTGTATGGCCGCAAGCTGACGGCGCGGGAAATCGTGCTGGGCGGGAAGATACAGGTTCCCATGTCTGGCCGCCACCTGGTTTCCGTACTACAGAAGAACGCACCGCGGAATGAATCGAAGGAATCCGCGAGCAGGTAACAGAAATAGCAAGGCCCCAGCTGTGGGAATGGGAACTGGGGCCTGGGTGCAGCGACGGCTTGAGCAAATGGGCGAGAGACTATTCCGCGCTCCGTTATTCGTGGAGAACGACGCTCAGGAGCGAGCTGTTGATTTGAAGGCCGCCGTTGTACTTGATGAAGCCCATCTTTTTGAACTTGTTCATGAAAAGATTTACTCGCGAGCGCGTGGTGCCGATGGTGTCCGCCAGCATTTCCTGAGAGATCTTGGGAAGAACCCTTTGAGGCTGATTGTCTTTTCCATAGCGAGCCAGCAGCAGAAGGGCGCGGGCCAGCCGCTTTTCCGTGGAATTGAACAGTTGATCGACGAGGTCCGCTTCGATGCGGATGTTCCGGGTTAGCATGTAAGAGATAAAGCGATCCGAGAATTCGTGTTCCGTATGTAGAACGCGAATCATCTCGTCCTTCTCGATCACCAGCACACTCGTGGGTGCAATGGAAGTGGCCGCGCCGATGCGGATGGGCTGAGCGGCTAAACAGCCTTCTCCAAAAAAATCGCCGGCCTTCAACACCGCGACGACCGCTTCTTTGCCGGCTCCGTTGACGACGGATAGCCTCACGCCGCCCTGTCGAATGTACATAACAGTTTTGGCGGGATCACCCTGCGCGTAGATGGTGGCCTTCTTCGGAAACTCGACGATCTTGCGAGCCGCGCCTACGGAATCGAGGAAGGCCTGGGCGTCGAAGGAAGCCCTCTTCCCCGCTTTGAGCCGATTTGGCGTTGTAGCCACTGCCGAAAGCGTAGCACTGCGGTGACTATATTCAAATCAAAAGGATAAGGGTGTAGTGTCCACAATGGGACAGATACTCGCGGGCCTCCTCTTCTATGATGGCGCCGGTTAGTCAAAAAAGCGACGATTCCGGTCGCCCGAAAAAAGAAGGAGGCAAACAGGTCATGCCCTTGCTCCAGGTATTGATGGTGTTAGTGGTGGTGGGTGTCCTGTTGTGGCTGGTGAACAGCTTTATACCGATGGCTGGTTCGATCAAATCGATCCTGAACGCCGTGGTGGTTATCGCGGTGGTGTTGTGGCTCATGAGTATTTTCGGCCTGATGAATTCTCTCTCTCGAATCCACATCGGGGCCTAGCGCAGCCTGGTTGTGTGACCGCGAGGCGGCGCGGAATGAGGAGTGACAGCCAGGACACGGATTATATGATTTTGCATAATCCGATGTGATATATTTGCGGCGCTGTCGAGATGCTTGCAGGAGGTTGGCTATGAGCAACCGATCCAGACGGACCTTTCTCAGGAATTCCGTTTCGGGCCTCGGCGCCGCCTGGCTGGCCTCGAATTGGCCGGGCATCCTGGCCGCGCAAGAACACGCGCAGCAGATGGCGGCGCAGAACTTCCCCACGCAGTTCGCATTCTTCACTCCGGAACAGGCAGCCGAGGTTGCCGCGATGGCGTCGGCGATCATTCCCACCGACGACACGCCGGGCGCACGCGAAGCCGGCTGCGTCTACTTCATCGACAGCGGGCTGACCAGTTTCCTCCACGATAGTCAGGCGCTTTACACGCAGGGAATCAAAGACCTGCAGGCAAAGACGCAGGAGCTTCTTCCGAGCGCCGGCAAGTTCTCGGAGCTAACCTCTGCGCAACAGGTGCAGGCGCTCACGGCTATCGAGAAAACCCCCTTCTTCACGGCGGTCCGCAATCACACGGTCATCGGAATGTTTGCCAGCCCGAAACACGGCGGCAATCAGGACGCAATCGGCTGGAAGCTGATCGGATTCGAAGACACCATGAATTTCAAAGCCCCGTTCGGTTACTACGACGCCGCCAGCAACTCGCGCGGATAGTCTCAGCACTGAAGGAGACGCCCATGAAACAGTACGAGCCGACAACGGAAGTGGATTTCGTCGTGATTGGGGCGGGAGCCGCCGGCGGGATCATGGCCAAGGAACTGTCGGTCGCGGGCTTTTCGGTCGTGGTCCTGGAGCAGGGCGGCTGGGGGGCTTACGGCCACGAACAGGATTCGAACAAGGACGAGCTGCAAAACCGCTTCCCCACTGACGCGGACCGCCTGATGAGCGATCCGAAGCGGCAGCGCAACACCTTCCGCCGGAACCAGGATGAGAAAGCCGCGCCGGGCAATCACTCCTACGGAATGGTGGTGGGAGGCGGCACCGTGGTCTACGGCGGCAGCAGCTGGCGGCATCTGCCGTGGGAGTTCCAGGAAGCGAGCCACGTGGGCACGATTGCCGGCAGCGGCCTGGCGGACTGGCCCATCACGTACGAAGAACTCGAGCCTTATTATACGAAGGCCGAATGGGAGATGGGGATTTCGGGGGTGCGCGTCGACTCTCCGCTGTTTGCGCCGATGTCAAAGCCCTATCCGCTGCCTCCGCTGCCGATCAAGAGTTCGGGCGCGTTGTTCCAGGTGGCGGCTGGCAAGATGGGATTGACGGTGATCCCAAGTCCGATGGCGATTATTTCCGAGGCCTATCGAGGGCGGTCTGGATGTATCAGCTGCGGGATGTGCTCGGGCTTCAGTTGCCAGGTGAAAGCGAGATCGAGTTCGGCCGTAGCGATGTTCCCGATTGCCGAACAAACCGGGCGGTGCGAGATTCGGCCCAACAGCTACGTGCGCGAAATTTCCGTGGATAAGCAGGGACGGGTGACCGGAGCCATTTATTTCGACTCCCAGAAACGCGAAATCTTTCAAAAGGCCAAGGCGGTGGTGCTATCGGCGAACGGCACGGAGTCCTCGCGGCTGCTGCTGCTTTCGAAATCAGCACAATTCCCCGATGGTCTCGCGAATTCGAGCGGCGTTGTCGGGAAGTATCTGATGTCCGGGAACAACGCGGGCGCGAGCGCGATCTTTGAGCATCCGCTCAACGAGTACAAAGGCATCATCAGCGGCGCCGGTATCGTGGATTGGGTCGCGAGCGATCCCAAGCGGGGATTCTACGGCGGCGGGCGGCTGACGTCCCGCGGCCAGCAGACGCCGATCGAGTTCGCCCTCGGCGGCCCGCACGATGGGCCGCGCTGGGGCGCGGGTTACAAGAAGGCCCTCCGGGAGGAAGCCAACCGCAAGATGATTATCAGCAGTTTCATCACGCAACTGCCGGTGGAGACCAATCGGGTGGATCTGGATCCGGATGTGAAAGACGAATGGGGCCTCCCGGCAATGCGCATCACCACGACGAGCCACCCGGACGACATCAAGAACATGGAATTTTTCACGGCCAAGTCGGTGGAGATCTTACAGGCAGCCGGAGCGACGAAGGTGTGGGCCGATGGCGTCCACGATTCCCGTGGCGGCCCGCATAGCCGCGGCACCTGCCGGATGGGGAACGATCCGAAGAGCTCGGTTGTGGACAAATACCACCGGGCGCACGATGTGCCGAATCTCTACGTCGTGGACGGCAGCAGTTTCGTCACGGGCGGCCGCAATCATCCCACCATGACGATTCAGGCTCTCGCTTTCCGCGCCGCCGACCACATCATCCAGCAGGCGAAAAGCGGGGCAAGCGCCTAGCCGGGAGCATAAGCAGGCTATTCCGCCGAAGGGGTTAAAAGCCCTTTGTCCACGGGATTTTTTTGGCACGGCTGAAAGCCGTGCCCTGACGAGTTCCATTTGTGAGATGGCTTGATGGCTTCTAGACAAATCGCCGCACACGCTGGGTTCACGTATCGTAGCCCCTGATTCACTCGGTAACCGTCCATGTGGGGCACCGAGCCATCACGTCTCGCATCACCACCACTACAAGGCACCCTATGAAACTCGACAACTTGCCCATTGGCACCACGGATTGGTCACTGGTTACACCATCCGTTCAGCAAGGCGGACTAGGCACTGCCACGAAGCGGATACGACAGTTCGGAGATATTAAGATTCGCTTCATCGAGTTCAGCGCCAACTTTGTTTCGGATCAGTGGTGTAACAAAGGCCATATCGTATTTGTCGCCGCGGGCGGGGTAACGGTCGTCCATCAGAATGGTGATGCCTACCCGCTGTCGCCCGGCGGTACCTATCACGTGAGCGATGACGTGGAGTCTCCGCATCGACTCGAGTCACAGAACGGCGCCACGATCTTCGTCGTCGATTGATCGTTTTAGGATGCGTGGGACTGGCGGCTAAGCTTCTCGAAGTAATTGCGTGCGGTACTTGGGTGCGAGGGCCTTCACTTTTTCGATGAAGGCGGCCTGTTCCTTTTCGCCCAGCTTCGGCGGGGGTGTTGTACGCGTGGCGACCGGGACTCCGACCTCGCGGAAGAAATTCTCCTGTCCGGCAGGAGAGCAGATGCAGAGGATGCGTACCGGCGCGGTGGAAGCGTTGTGGAACTGATGAGGCGCGTTGGCCGGGATATGGATGGTCTGGCCGGCGCGCACGATTGACTTGCTGCCGCGGAAGGTCGCTTCGATTTCGCCTTCGAGCAGAATGAAGGTCTCCTCGAAGTCATGGCGGTGCGGCGGTGGTCCGCCGCCGGGCGGGACGTGCATATCGATCAGGCAGAAGCGTCCATTGGTGTCTTCACCCGAAACGGTGATGGTGTAGGTGTCGCCGACCAGGCCGACGTGAGGGAGATTGTCGGGCTGGGCCAGAGTGAGGTTGCGTTTGGGATCGTCCGGCGGGATCGCGATAGCGGGTTGCCCGGCTGAACTGTTTTGGTCTGCCATTCTTCGCTCCTGGTTCCTTTTGCTGCCGGACACCTTCGGGCAAGTTCGTTGTCTGGAACTCAGGAGAAGCGTACCATGCGCGTGAGGTCTAATCTGAAGCCAATCTGAAGTTTGGATCAGGAGGCCGCTATGAAATGTCGCTTGCGGCAGGTTGCGACTGAGACGTCGCTTACCCCGGGGTTGGTCATCTCGAAAAAATGGAGATGCACAATGAAAAGAAACGGACTTGGTCTTTGGGTTCCATTGCTTGTGGTCGTGTGCTTCGGCTTCCTTGTCCTTCTGGCAAACGGAGCGGCAGCGGCGGGTGCGGATGCGAGCATCCGGGGAATCGTTACCGATGACGCGGGCAAGCCGCTGCGTGGCGCACCCATCACGGCAAAGATGGGGCCCGTGAGCGTCTCTCGTTACACGGACGCGAATGGGAACTACGAAATCACAGGACTGAAGCCTGGCACGTACCGGGTGAGCGCTACGGCCTGGGGATACTCAACGAAGATCGTCGACAAGGAGCTTTCCGGAACCGCGGACCTGGGCTTTGCCTTGAAAGCCAACTGGAACCCCGCGCAGATTTCGACGGCTGAGTATGTGTCGGCGTTTGGCGGCGATAAGGATATGCGCAAGCTGGAGGGCACCTGTACCAATTGCCACAATTTCTCCTGGATCATGAGACGCAAGGGAATGACCGCCGATGAGTGGAATAGCTTCATTCCTAGGATGGGAGATAAATTCGTCACCCCGAATCTTTCGACGGCGCAGTTGAACGAAATCACGCCCGTGCTGGAGAAGTATTTTGGCCCGGACTCGCCGGTTCCAACCAGGGACCAGGTGCGCCACGTGGACATCAGCGACGAAGCCTTGCATGCAACTTTCCGCATGTATACGCCTCCCACGACCAATATCGCTCACAGCCTGTATGTGGCTCCGAACGGCCGGGTTTGGTTCACCGAACACGATAACTATGCGAACAAAATCGCGTCGTTCGATTACGCCACGGAAAAGTTTCAGGAATACGAGATGCCCACTCCGAGATCAGGACCGCACAATCCCTGGGTGGCGCGGGACGGGATGGTCTGGGTGACCGAAGCGGCGGCTCACAAGCTTGCCGCTTTGGATCCCGAGACCGGCAAGATTACGAAATACACGCCGCCTCAAGGGGCCGGCACGCATACGCTCCGCGAGGATTCACAGGGGAACATCTGGACGTCCGGCAAAGTGACGAAATTCGATCCGCGGACCCAGAAATTCACCGTCTACGAGAGCCCGTATACCTACGATGTCGCCGTGGACACTCACGACAATGCCTGGGGCGGCGGTGGAATGGGCGCGAACCCGGGGCTTTTCCGGATTGACGGGAAGACCGGTGAGATCAAGGTATATCCGGTCGCGGACATGAAGTTCGTCCGGGGAATTGAAGCCGATACG
>CAZRKW010000223.1:0-6683 GCA_964600355.1 uncultured Acidobacteriaceae bacterium | reverse complement strand
GACCGCCAGGACATCGTCGTCACCGAACTGCCGTACCAGGTCAACAAGGCGCGCCTCATCGAGCACATCGCCGATCTCATCCAGGACAAAAAAATCGACGGCATCGCCGACATTCGCGACGAGAGCGATCGCGACGGCATGCGCATTGTCATCGAAGTAAAGCGCGACGAAGAGCCGCAGATCATCCTCAACAAGCTTTTCAAGCTGACGCAGATGCAGGAATCCTTCGGCATGATTCTGCTCGCCATCGTCGCCGGCCAGCCGCGCGAGCTGGGCTTGCTCGAACTCCTGCACCTGTTCATCGAGCATCGCGTCGACGTAGTTCGCCGCCGCACGCAATACGAACTCCGCAAGGCCCGCGAGCGCGAGCACATCTTGCTCGGCTACCACATCGCCCTCGATTACATCGACGACGTCATCAAGATCATTCGCGGATCGTCCAGCCGCGCCAACGCCCGCGAGAATTTGTTCCAGTTCTTCACCAACAAATCCATCCGCGTGCAGGTCGGCAATTCCGAGCAGACCCTCAAGGGCGTCAAGCTAGACGCCAAGAAATACGGCATCATCGCCGCCGGCGACACCCCGGGCCTCAGCTACATCCAGATCGACGCCATCCTCGAATTGCAGTTGCACCGCCTCACGCGTCTTTCCATCGACGAAATCCTCAAGGAACTCGCCGAAATCCGCGAGCGCATCGAGGAGCTGAACTCCATCCTCGCCAGTGACAAGAAGCTGAAAGCCGTCATCGTGGCCGAGCTGCGCGAAATCCTCAAAGCCTATGGCGACGAGCGCCGCACCCAGATCGTCGATCGCGTCGAGGAAATCAAACTCGAAGACCTGATCAAAGACGAAGAAATGGCCATCACCGTCAGCCACGCCGGCTACATCAAGCGCACGCCGGTCGATGTCTACCGCCATCAGTCGCGCGGCGGCAAGGGCCGCATTGGCGCGAAGACGCGCGACGAAGATTTCGTCGAGCACTTCTTCGTCGCCTCGGCCCACAGTTACATGCTGCTGTTCACCTCGAAGGGCCGTGTCTACTGGCTGAAGGTGTACGAAATTCCCGAGGCCGCCGCGGCCACCCGTGGCAAGGCCATCAATAGCATCGTTCGCTTCCAGGAAAATGAAACGCTCACCGCGGTCGTCCCCGCGCGCAACCTGGAAGAAACCGGCCGTTACGTTTTCCTCGCCACCAAAAACGGCACGGTAAAGAAAACGGAGCTCGCCGAATTTTCCAATCCGCGTCCCTCCGGCATCATCGCCATCAGCCTCGACGGAAGCGACGAACTCATCGGCGCCAAGCTCACCGACGGCAAGCACATGGTGTTCCTCGCCAGCCACGACGGCCAGGCCATCCTGTTCCGCGAGACCGAAGTCCGCGCCATGGGCCGCCAGGCGGGCGGCGTC
The DNA here is from genome assembly GCA_964600355.1 of uncultured Acidobacteriaceae bacterium. GTDB lineage: Bacteria > Acidobacteriota > Terriglobia > Acidiferrales > UBA7541 > Palsa-295. Next base: position 5,276 of record CAZRKW010000223.1, on the reverse strand, counting down.
AACGGCATGGACCTCGCCAAGGACGATTATGTCGTCAGCATGGATGCCGCCAAGGTCGATTTCGAAATCGTCAAAAAGGAATTCAAGAAAGATACGCAGAATCTCGATGAGCTAGAAAGCGACGAGATCCGCGAATCGCTCACGTCCCTCATGCTCACCGTCGCCGAAAAGGGCTACGGCAAGCGCACGCCGCTCGCCGAATACCGCGTCACCTCCCGCGGCGGCAAGGGCGTCATCAACCTCAAATCCACCGACCGCAACGGCCCCGTCGTAGCCGCGCTGCAAGTCCGCGAAGATTCCGACGTCATGATCATCACGGGCCAGGGCAAAGTGATCCGCGTCCACTCCGGCGAAATTCGCGAAGCGGGCCGCTCCACGCAAGGCGTCCGCCTCCTGCGCCTCGACGAAGGAGACCGCGTCGTAGCCGCAGCCGCAATCCTCGAAGAGGAAAACGGCGCCATCCCGGTGCCCGAGCCCGAAAAGAAATAGCGGGTCACCGCCCGGCCGGACTGTCTGTAGTTAGGACCGCTTCACCACGAGCGCACACATCTCGGCGCGGATTTCAAAGCCGAGTCGCTTATACAGTTCAATCGCGCGAGTGTTCTCGCCGCGCACGTGCAGGCATGGCGTTTCCCCCCGCTCGCGAATGCGCGCTACCAGTTCGCCGATAAGCCCCGCCGCAAACCCGCGTCCCAGGTATCCGGGAAGCGTGCAAACGGCGCTGATCTCGGTATATCCCTCGACGCGAAGCCTGTCCCCGGCCATCGCCACAATCTTTCCCTCACGGCGAATCCCGATGTAGTTCCCCATCTCGTGTGTGCGCATCCCGAAGGGCCCGGGCTTGGTCAGCTGAGCGAGCGCAAGCATTTCCGCCGCGTCCGAGGGCGTCAGTTCGTCCACGTGAGCCGGACGCGCGATCGTTCGCGAGTCGTCCAGCGTCATCTGCAGAAGCGGCATCGAGTCAAGCGTGCGCCACCCCGGTGGCGGATTCTGCTCCGTTGGAAGGAAGAGCGCTGCTGGCTGCCCGTCGCCCATAAGGTCTGCCAGGGCCGCATACGCCTCTTCACTCGCTACCGCAAAGCCCGCCAGCGACGTCACCTCGGGATGAAACCGCCGCGCCAGCCCTTTGCCTTCGGCGAACTCCGAGCGCCGCGTCGTCAGCGCCGCCCAAATGGGATTATCGAGAGGATTGTCGAACGGCCGCATAAGCAAATGTTACGCATCGCGCAAAAACGAATCCATCCGATTCGCGCTGCTGAATTTTTGTCGCCCCGTCCAAATTGGTCTCTACCGGTTCGAATCGTTGAGATAGTCGCGCAGCGAAGACGCAACAAAAGCAAAAGGTACATGTTCCCGCGTACTATTGCCGCCCCGGCGCAGCCAGTCCTATAACCCTCATTACCCAGCGATCGCTCAACAACCGTCATCAATCATCCAGTCCTTGACGGCGCATCGGAACGATGCCAAGCTGCGCCCCTCACCAGCCTCGTGGGGAGGCAGCAACTTTTCTTCAGCATCCGGGTTGAAGCTCGCAGCGTGGGCAGCGGCGGTTGCGTGTCGTGTAAGGGGGGTCCGTGGGACGCTCGTCAAAGTTCATCCTGGTATTACTGTTTTTGTGCACTCTTATCGGCTGTGGCGGCGGAAGCACTCAAAGCGAATCCACCACCACGCCTCAAGCCGCCGTCTCAGTATCCGCACCAACCACGAACGTGCTCGCGGGTGGAACGCTGCAGTTCGCGGCTGCGGTCACGGGTAACAACAGCCCGATCTTCAACTGGTCTGTCAATGGGGTAACGGGAGGTAACTCCACGGTCGGCACGATTACGGCCACCGGTACGGGCGCTGCAGCTACGTACGCGGCTCCCATGTCCGTTCCATCGCCCGGCACCGTGACGATCCAAGCCTCGCTGGCTACGAATCCCGCGATCTTTGGAACGATGACGGCCACGGTTGCGAGCGCTGGCCTGGCAGGGAATGCCGCAGACCGCTTCCTTGAACAGACCACGTTTGGTCCCACTTCGGCCCTCATTTCGCAGGTGCAGCAAACCGGCTTTCAGAATTTCCTGGCCAGCCAGTTTGCGATGGCGCCCACGATCTATGCCGATCCCGCGCCAACCGAAACAAACATCTCGCCTCTTCAGCAGCGTTACTTGGTTCAGCTGCTCACGGCGCCGGATCAGTTGCGGCAGCGCGTGGCCTTCGCCCTGGGCCAGATCTTTGTAATCTCCGGAACCAAGGACACCTTGCCCACGGAATTCACTCCTTACCTGAACCTGCTGGAGACCGACGCTTTCACCAATTATCGCCAGATCATGCAGGATGTCACCCTGTCGCCGGCGATGGGCTACTACCTCGATATGGTGAACAATGACAAGCCCAGCGTCACGCTGGGGACCCATGCCGATGAAAATTACGCCCGCGAGTTGATGCAGCTGTTTACCGTCGGTCTGTCGATGCTCAATGAAGACGGCTCGGTCCAACTGGACGGCAGTGGCAATCCGATTCCGACCTACACCCAGGCCACGGTAAGCGCGTTCGCCCTCGTCTATACGGGCTGGACCTATCCGACGCAGGCCGGCGCTACCCTCCAGAAGCACAATCCCGCCTATTGGGTCGGGCCCATGGAGGCGCTCGACTCCAATCATGATATGACTGCGAAGTCGCCCTTGCTCCAGTATCCCGGTGTCGCCAACGGCGGGGCTTTACCCGCCGGCCAGACGTCTGCACAGGATTTGCAGGGCGCCCTCGATAACATTTTCAATCATCCGAACGTGCCGCCATTCGTCTCGAAACAGCTCATTCAGCATCTCGTGACGAGCAATCCCAGCCCCGCGTACGTCCAGCGCGTGGCCGATGTCTTCAAGAACAACGGTTCGGGCGTTCGCGGCGACATGAAAGCCGTTATCACTGCGATTCTGCTCGATCCGGAAGCACGCCAGGGCGATGATCCCACGGTAACGACTGCGAATTTCGGACACCTGCAGGAACCCATCCTGTATCTCACAGCCCTGCTCCGCGCTTTCAACGCCACCACCGACGGCGCCAATCTGGCCGGTCAGGCCAGCAACATGGGCCAGAATCCGCTCTCTCCGGGCAGCGTATTCAACTTTTTCGCGCCCAGTTATGTAATCCCAGGGACCACATCGCTGGGACCGGAATTCCAGATTCTGACCACGGCGACAGCGTTGAATCGAGCCAACTTTGTGAACACGTTTGTTTTTGGCTCGCTCGGAGCAACGACGACGGTTGACTTCTCGAGTTACGCAAGCCAGACGCCGAGCGCGATGCTTGCTTCGCTCAACACCCTGCTGATGCACGGCACGATGCCGGCCGCCATGCAGACGGATATCCTGAGCGCGATGGGTCCGGTGGGCTCGACGCCAACCTTGACGCAAGTTAAGACGGCGATTTATTTGATCGCCACATCTTCGCAGTACCAGGTGTATCAGTAGGCATTAGCGGCGCCACACCGCGGGGAGCGCAAACATGGCTTGGGGAAAGAATGTGACGCGAAGAGATTTCGTCAGGATGGGCTGCTGCACCGCCGCCTCATTCGGCCTCACCGCCGCGATCGGACGGCTGAATCTTATTCACGCGTATGCCGCAGGAGCAGCCACGGATTATCGCGCCTTGGTATGCATTTTTTTGTTCGGCGGTAACGACGCGAATAACATGATCGTCCCGTTCGACAATGCCGGGTTTCAGAACTACACGAAGCTCCGGGCGAACTTGGCTCTTTCGCAAAGCGCGGTTCTTCCCATTACCTCGAAGACCACTCAGGCATCTGGCCAGAATGCCTACGCATTGCATCCCAATCTCACCACCCTGCAAACGCTGTTCACCAACGGCCAGCTGGCGGTTCTAGCCAATGTTGGCACGCTCGCCCAGCCAGTCACGCGCGCCCAGTATCTTGCCGGCACCACGGGCGGAGCCGTTCTGCCCGTAAATCTTTTTTCTCACGCCGACCAGCAGGCGCAGTGGCAGACCGCTCAGTTCACGGGCTTCAGCGCCACGGGTTGGGCAGGCCGCACAGCGGACAAACTCCAGACACTCAACGCCGGCGCGCAATTTCCGCCGATTACTTCGGTGGCTGGCGGCGCCATTCTCTGTACCGGGGCTCAGACAACGCCTTATGCCCTCTCGCCTGGCGCTTCACCCGGCCTTACCGGCTATGACCCGAACAACCCGCGCTTCATCGCCTTCCAGCAATTGCTCAATCTGAACTCCGGCCTTTCGCTGGTGCAGGATACAAGCTCCGTAATGAATCAGTCTCTCGGTCAGAGCCAGACCCTGGCGGCGGCGCTAAAGACTTTGCCCAGCCTGCAAACGGTCTTTCCCACAACATCGATCGGCGCCCAGCTCAAGCAGGTCGCGCAAATCATTCAGGCGCGATCGGCGCTTGGTTTGCAGCGCCAGATTTTCTTCTGCTCTCTGGGCGGCTTCGATACCCACAGCGCTCAGTTGCCGGCGCAGCAGACTCTGTTCTCTCAGCTCGACCCAGCCATGAGCGCATTTTACAACTCCACCGTCGAGCTGGGCCTCGCCCCACAGGTCACTTCCTTTACCCTGTCGGACTTCAGCCGCACGTACCAGCCCGGCACCAACGCCGGATCGGACCACGCTTGGGGTTCGAATCACCTGATCCTCGGCGGGGCGGTAAAGGGAGGCGATATCTACGGCAAGTTCCCCACGTTTGCCTTGGGAACCGGAGACGACGCCGGAGCGAATGGTCGCTGGATACCCTCAACCTCGGTCGATCAATACGGCGCCACACTCGCTAGTTGGTTCGGCGTTGCAAACACCGACTTGCCGTCGATCTTTCCCAATCTGCCGAACTTTACGACAGCAAACCTTGGGTTCATTTGATGGATGCGTTAGGTAAGGCCGGGGAAAAGCGCTGCGAAGCTAGCGCCCCGATTGCACCGTAAATTCTTTAAGGCGGGACTTCGGGTCCGGCAGCTGCCGCATCTTCTCGACAAATACTCGCACGATCGCCGGATCGAACTGCGTAGCGGCGCAGCGTTCCAGCTCCGAAAACGCCTCTTCCGGCGAGCGCCCCTTCTTGTAGCTCCGCTCGGAAGTAATCGTGTCGTAGGAATCGGCGATGGCGATCACGCGCGAGCCGTAGGGAATTGCCTCGCCCTGCAGGCGTTCGGGATACCCCGAGCCATCGTAATACTCGTGATGATGCCGCACCATCAGCCGGATGCGCGACATCGTCTCGAGCGGCTCGAGAATTTTCGCGCCCAGCTCGGTGTGCGTCTTCATCGTTTCCC
>CAZRKW010000222.1:0-6684 GCA_964600355.1 uncultured Acidobacteriaceae bacterium | reverse complement strand
AACTGCTCGTTGGTCTTCTGCAGCTCCTTCTGCTGCGTCTGAAGCTCGGTGGCCAATTGCTGCGACTGCTTCAGCAGTCCCTCGGTCTGCATGGTAGCTTCAATGCTGTTCAGCACGATGCCGATGCTGGCGGTGAGCTGTTCGAGGAAGGCAAGGTGAGACGCCGTAAAGGTGCCCAGCGACGCCAGTTCGATAACCGCCTTCACGCGATCTTCGAACAGCACCGGCAGCACGATCACGTTTCGCGGCACGGCGCGGAACAATCCGGAGCGGATGGGCACGGCGTGCTGCGGAAGCTCGGTGATCAGCATGCTCTGCTTCTCTGCCGCGCACTGCCCGCCGAGACCCTCGCCTAATTTCAGATGCTGAGGGTGTCCGTCCTGCCCGTCGTCGGCGAATGCGGAAAGCAAAACGAGTCCGCCCAGCTCTTCCGACTCCATCTGATAGATCACGCCCTGCTGCGCGTTCACGAGCGGCGCCAGTTCCGAAAGCAACATGCGTCCCACGGTGGCCAGGTCGCGCTGCCCCTGCAACATGCCGGTGACGCGGGCCAGGTTGGTCTTGAGCCAGTCCTGCTCGTTGTTCCGGTCGGTGGTGAGCCGAAGGTTGTCGATCATCGTGTTGATGTTGTCTTTGAGGTCGGCGACTTCGCCGCTCGCTTCCACCTGAATCGAACGCGTCAGGTCGCCCTTCGTTACGGCCGTTGCGACTTCCGCGATGGCGCGCACCTGGTTGGTCAGGTTGTCGGCCAGCAGGTTGACGTTTCCGGTGAGGTCCTTCCACGTGCCGGCGGCTCCTGGCACATTCGCCTGGCCGCCCAGCCGGCCTTCCACGCCGACTTCGCGGGCCACTGTAGTCACCTGATCGGCGAAGGTGGCCAGGGTGTCCGTCATGTTGTTGATGGTGTCGGCGAGCGCGGCCACTTCGCCTTTCGCGTTCACGGTGAGCTTCTGCGTGAGTGCTCCGTTGGCGACCGCCGTGACGACCTTCACAATTCCGCGGACCTGCTCGGTGAGGTTGGCGGCCATCACGTTCACGTTGTCCGTAAGATCTTTCCACGTGCCAGCGACTCCAGGGACCTGCGCCTGGCCTCCCAGCTTCCCTTCCGTTCCCACTTCGCGCGCCACGCGCGTGACTTCGGCGGCGAAGGCGTTGAGCTGGTCGACCATGGTGTTGATCGTGTTTTTGAGTTCGAGGATTTCGCCCTTCACGTCCACGGTGATCTTGCGCGACAGATCGCCGCGAGCCACAGCCGTGGTGACTTCGGCGATGTTGCGGACCTGAGCCGTCAGGTTGCCGGCCATCGCGTTGACCGAGTCGGTGAGGTCTTTCCACGTACCCGCGACGCCAGGGACGTTCGCCTGTCCGCCGAGCCGGCCTTCGCTGCCGACCTCGCGCGCCACGCGGGTGACTTCGGCGGCGAATGACCGCAACTGCTCCACCATCGTGTTCAGTGTTTCCTTCAACTGCAGAATTTCGCCGCGCACGTCCACGGTGATTTTGCGCGACAAGTCGCCGCTCGCAATGGCGGTGGCTACTTCCGCGATGTTGCGGACCTGGCCGGTGAGGTTGCTGGCCATGAAGTTCACGTTGTCGGTGAGGTCCTTCCACGTGCCGCCGACGCCGGGGACCTGCGCCTGTCCGCCCAGCTTCCCTTCCGTGCCCACTTCGCGCGCCACGCGGGTGACTTCTCCGGCGAACGCGTTGAGCTGATCGAGCATCGTGTTGATGGTGTTTTTGAGTTCGAGGATTTCGCCCTTCACGTCTACGGTGATCTTGCGCGACAAGTCGCCGCGGGCCACGGCGGTTGTGACTTCTGCGATGTTACGGACCTGAGCCGTCAGGTTGCCGGCCATCGAGTTCACCGAGTCGGTGAGATCTTTCCACGTACCCGCCACGCCGGGGACGTTTGCCTGCCCGCCGAGCCGGCCTTCGCTGCCGACCTCGCGCGCGACGCGCGTTACTTCTCCGGCGAACGCGTTGAGCTGGTCCACCATTGTGTTAATGGTTTCTTTTAGGAGCAGAATTTCGCCGCTGACGTTTACCGTGATTTTCTTAGAGAGGTTGCCGCTGGCGATGGCCGTCGAGACTTCGGCGATGTTCCGGACCTGACCGGTTAGGTTGCTGGCCATCGAGTTCACTGAGTCGGTGAGGTCCTTCCACGTGCCAGCGACACCGGGCACCACAGCCTGTCCACCCAGCCGGCCTTCGCTGCCGACCTCGCGCGCCACCCGGGTAACTTCGGAAGCGAACGAACGCAACTGGTCCACCATCGTGTTGATGGTGTCTTTCAGCTCCAGAATTTCGCCCTTCACGTCCACCGTAATCTTGCGCGACAAGTCGCCGCGGGCCACGGCCGTGGCCACCTCAGCGATGTTTCGCACCTGGCCCGTCAGGTTGCTGGCCATGAAGTTCACGTTGTCGGTGAGGTCTTTCCATGTGCCCGCACCCGGCACCTGCGCCTGGCCTCCGAGCTTGCCTTCCGTGCCCACCTCGCGGGCCACGCGCGTGACTTCTCCCGCGAACGCGTTGAGCTGGTCCACCATCGTGTTGATCGTGTTCTTCAGCTCGAGAATTTCGCCCTTCACGTCCACCGTGATTTTGCGCGACAAGTCGCCGCGGGCCACGGCTGTGGTTACTTCGGCGATGTTGCGGACCTGAGCCGTCAGGTTGCCGGCCATGGAGTTGACCGAGTCGGTGAGGTCTTTCCACGTACCCGCCACACCCGGAACGTTGGCCTGTCCTCCGAGCCGGCCTTCCGTTCCGACCTCGCGCGCCACGCGGGTGACTTCTCCCGCGAACCGGTTAAGCTGGTCCACCATCGTGTTGAGGGTTTCTTTCAGCTGTAGGATTTCGCCGCGCACATCCACGGTGATCTTGCGCGACAAGTCGCCACTCGCGATCGCCGTCGCGACCTCGGCGATGTTGCGCACCTGACCCGTAAGGTTGCTGGCCATGAAGTTCACGTTGTCGGTGAGGTCTTTCCAGGTGCCCGCCACGCCCGGGACCTGCGCTTGGCCTCCCAGCTTTCCTTCGGTACCCACTTCGCGCGCCACCCGGGTGACTTCTCCAGCGAACGCGTTCAGCTGGTCAACCATCGTGTTGATGGTGTCCTTCAGCTCGAGAATTTCGCCCTTCACGTCCACGGTGATCTTGCGGGAGAGGTCGCCGCGAGCCACGGCGGTGGTGACTTCGGCGATGTTACGCACCTGGGCGGTGAGGTTGCCGGCCATCGCGTTCACCGAGTCGGTGAGGTCCTTCCACGTGCCCGCCACGCCCGGCACCACGGCCTGGCCGCCCAGCCGCCCTTCCGTGCCCACTTCGCGCGCCACGCGGGTAACCTCGGAGGCGAACGAACGCAACTGGTCCACCATCGTGTTGATGGCTTCTTTGAGCTGAAGAATTTCACCGCGGACGTCCACGGTGATTTTGCGGGAAAGGTCGCCGCTGGCCACCGCGGTGGTGACCTCGGCGATGTTGCGGACCTGGCCCGTGAGGTTGCTGGCCATGGAGTTCACCGAATCGGTGAGGTCTTTCCATGTGCCGGCCACTCCCGGAACCACGGCCTGGCCGCCCAGTTTGCCGTCGGTGCCGACTTCGCGTGCCACGCGGGTGACTTCGGCGGTGAAGACGCCCAACTGCTGAATCATCGTGTTGGCGATATTGGCCGAACGCAGGAACTCACCTTCGAGGGGCCGTCCGTCCACGTCCAGCCTTACCGTCTGGGTAAGGTTTCCTTGGGCAACGGCCGCGATGGCGCGCGTGACCTCCGTGGTCGGGCGCAGAAGATCTTCGACCAGCGTGTTCACCGAGACTTCCATCTCGCCCCAAGCTCCGCGGGAGTCGCGAAAACGGGTGCGTTCCCGAGTGCGGCCCTGCTTCCCGACGACGTGGCCGATGCGCTTGAGCTCCTGGGCCATCTGCTGGTTGGCCGCCACGATGTCGTTAAAGGTGTCGGCGATTTTGCCCGCGAGCCCCACCCAGGCGCCGGGCAAACGCACCGAAAAGTCGCCGTCGCGCATGGTCTGCAGGCTGGCAAGGATCACCGCCAGATCGGCGGAGGACACATCGGTGCGGCTCTGCCCGTTCGCGTGGCCGTTGCTCTTCCCCCCCTGCTTCGGCTTTTCAGGTTTGGCGTCAACGGGCGCTGTCATTTCGGGTGTTTTCATCAAATATCTCTCAAGGGCAAGCGGACGTTTCGGGCATACGAAGAACTCGCAATGGCGACCGATGTCTGTAGCAATTCGGACATTCCTGTAAAAGAGCTGCGACTTTTGTGGATATCACGGATGAGATTTACGGCGCACTACAGCGTTTAATGTAGATGTAGCGGGGGAATTACTGGGATAAATACTTAGGCGGGCAAGCGACCGAAAACTTCCAAATGATCCGGCTACGAAGCCATTTTTGCGCAGACTTCGTTGGTCACCAGCTCGACAAACTCCAGATAGGTTTGCAGCGTCGCTTCGATATCGAGGGCCTTCTCCTTTACGCGGCCCTCGCGCAAATTCAAGATCGCCTCGAACGCCGAGGGATCAGCTCCGGCAAGCGAGGCGACAGCCGCGACGGCCTCCCGTTTACCGGCAGGCTTTGGCTGCCCCAGGGCAATCAGAGCATGGCGAAACAGCGTGCAAAAAGCCGAGTTGGAAGCCACCATGATCCCTAGGTGCACCTTGGGCTTGGTGGGCGCGGCCAGAATCGCCTGCCGCAGGCGGAGCCAGTTTGTGCGCATTTCCCGTTCCACCTGCAGCCGGTGCAACCGCAGGGACACCTCGAAGCCCTGAAGAAAATCCGAGCCGAAAAGCATGCGGTGCTTGTCCTTCATATCCAGGAGTTCGATCGCAAACACGTCCGCCGAACGCCGCAGTTCATCGAGTGTGAATATGAGAGGGGAAGGATTTCCCTGGCGCGTCCACCATTCCGCCGTGGAGTGAAGTTGCTCGATTTCGCGAGATCCGGCACTTTCGACGATGCAGAGAATATTCAAATCGGAATGCTCGGCGAGGAATTCCCCGGTGACAGCCGATCCGTAGAGAACCACCGCCTCCAAATTCACGGCCGAAGCAGCTTTTAATCGCTCCACCAGGTCTGTGAGCTTCGTTTCCATATCTACTTAACCTCTCCGCACATCAAATCAAATATAGTTCCTACCAACTGCCGCTTGCACCGCCCCCGCCAAACGAGCCGCCGCCGAACCCGCCAAATCCTCCGCCGCCTCCGCCGCCTCCGCCGAATCCCCCGCCCCAGCCGCCGCCCATCATCCCTCCGCCCATGCCGCCCATCATCGGCCCGACCCAGCCTCCGGGCCCCATTCGCGAGCCGGGGCCTCCCGCACGGCGAAAAATCGAAAATATGATGAAGATCAGGAACAGGAGCAGAAATATTTCACTCAAGCCCGACGGGGCGTTGTTCTGCCGGCGGGGCGCCGTGACGATGCCGGTAAGCGTGACGCCGCGGTCCGCAGCGATCACGGTCGCCACCTCGCTGGTCATCAGCGTCATGGCGGCGTCGTAATCATTCTGGCGCAAATACGGGACGGCATCGCGGCCGATGCCTCCCACCTTGCCGTCCGGCAGGATAGCTTCCAGCCCATACCCCACTTCAACGCGGTAGCGGTGATCGTCGACGGCAAGAAGAATCAGTGCGCCGCGATTGGTCTGCTTCGGACCTATTCCGAGGCGTGTGGCGAGATCGATCGAATAGTCCTCGATCGGCCGGCCGTCGAGCGATTTGACCGTCACCACGACAATTTGTGCCTGCGCCTTCTGATTCACTTCGGTGCAAAGCTCCGTAAGGCGCGCTCGCGTCGCCACGTTTAGAACATTCGCGAAGTCGTTCACGTACCCGCTGATTTTCAGCTGATCCTGCGCCTGCGCAAACAAATTGGCCGCGCCGAGCAAAATGAAGACGAGCAAAGCGCAGGACTTCAGCGGCAAAAGGCAACGCGACGATTTCCCGTAAGTGAATGACAAATTACGGCTTTTATTTAACTCAGCCTGAAGCGGCGACAAGGTTCGGGGCATCAAAAGTGGGAGTCTCCAGCTCATGTTAGAACCCCCACCTCGGGGAGTCAAACGAGGAGTCACGCAAGCACTGGTAGGTGCCGAGCAGCCATGCGTAGCGCAATCGATATGAATTCGACATCACCGGCGGTGCTTATACAATGGAGATGCTGTGAAATAAATCGTCACCGCGCAGCGTTCCCAATACATGTTCCGTGAGTGCCTGCGGTCAACAGCCTTTGGAGAGGACTGAAAAGATGAATCGAAATTCGAGGCGGGTAGCGATGGCTCTGTCGGTCGTTGCATCTTTGGTGGGTTCGCTGATTGTCGGCCCTGCCTATTCTCAACAGACGGACGCACCCAGTGCATCGCAGGCGTCGCCGGCACGGCCCGGCGGTTCAATGTCAGGTTCAGGCGCTGCCGCGGGTTCGTCCCGGGCTCTGACGCTCGCGCCCGACTACTCCTTTGGCCAACCATACTTCCCGCATTTCACTCTGCCGTATAGGCCGCTGACCCTGCCCGAGCCCCCGCTTACGAATTCGCCGCGAATCGACCAGCTGATCTTTCACGATCCCAAGCAGGGCGACAAATTGATGCTGAGCCTGGAAGACGCGATCTCCCTCGGTCTCGAAAACAACATGGACATCGCCGTGCAGCGCTTCACGCCCTGGCTCGACGAAAC
>CAZRKW010000221.1:0-6696 GCA_964600355.1 uncultured Acidobacteriaceae bacterium | reverse complement strand
CGGTCGAGCCGCACGAACCTCTTCAGCGTGGACGGCTTCATCTGGCTGACATCCTTGAACCTCAGATGATTCGCCACCAGGGCGGCAATTTGCGCGGTATCTTCGTTCGAGAATCGCAGCCGCCGGCAGATCGCCTCCGCCATCCGCGTGCCCACCTCCACGTGTTCGTCAAAGCGGATGCGCCCGTTCGGCTCCACCGGGGGCTTAAACGTAGGTGGCTTGCCCACATCGTGCAGCAATACGCCCCAGCCGAGAGTCGGCGTCGTTCCGGGCGGCAGCCCCTCCAGCATCATCAGAGTGTGAATCCAGACGTCCCCTTCCGGATGGAACTGCGGCGGCTGCTCCACGCCCTTCATCCGCGCAATCTCGGGCAAGACCTCCGGCAGAAGCCGCGTCGCGTCCAGTAGTTCAAACCCGCGCCGCGCCGCGCCCTCGGTCAGCAGCTTGGTCAATTCATCCCGGAGCCGCTCGGCGGATACCTGGTGGATCTGGGGCGCGAGGTTTACGATCGCTGCGAAAGTGGCGTCCTCGATCGCATAGCGAAAACGCGCGGCGAAGCGCACCGCGCGGATCATCCGCAGCTTGTCCTCGCGGAATCGCAGTTCCGGATCGCCAATCGCGCGGATTATGCCCGCGTCAAGATCCTTGCGCCCGCCGACAAAATCCAGCACCTCCCCGGTTTCCGGATCGAGTAGCAGCGCGTTGATCGTAAAGTCGCGCCGTCGGACGTCTTCTTCGGGGCTTTTCGAGTAGATCACCCTGTCGGGGTGCCGTCCGTCGGAGTAACCCACATCCGAGCGAAACGTCGCCACCTCCACCTGCGCCCCGGGCTCCATTTCGCCCTCGCCGGTAACGACAATCACGCCGAACTGCGCGCCGACAGCCAGGCTGCGGGGAAAAAGCTGCTGCACGCGGTCGGGCGTCGCATCTGTGGCCACGTCGTAGTCCACCGGCTCGCGACCGAGAACGATATCCCGCACGCATCCGCCCACCAGGTAAGCCTGATGCCCCGCCGCGCGAAGCGTGCGGCAAGTTTGTTCCGCGAGTGCGCGAGCGGCCATGGTTCGATTATGAGCGAAAACGGAAGCCGATAGAAAGCCTTGCGCCGCGTGAGCGTTCAAGAATCAATCCGTGCGCGACGATTCCTCGCTGAGATGCTGCGGCGATCACTCTTCTCGCCGCTCACGATGCTCGAGCGAGCCTCCAAATTGAACCTTCGAGAATCCGAATTTATCGCGCAGCCGGTCGGTCGCGCGCGCCAATCGCTCGAGCTTTTCGCGCCTGCCCGGATCGAGAAGGTCGAGTTGCCCCGAGGCCCCCGCCGAAAACTGCGAAAACTCCACTCCCACCAGCCGCAGCTGGGCGTTCCCATCCCACGCGCGCAAAAAAAGCTCGCGGACCGCCTTCAAAAATACCGTGTCCAGGTCGGACGGTTCCGCGAACGTATGCCCTCGCGAGATCGTCTTGAAATCCGCGTACCGCAGCGTCAGCGTCACCGTGCGCGCATGCAGCCCGGCATCGCGCACGCGCTTCGACGCCTTTTGGCACAGATAGCTCAGCGTGGACTCCAGGCGCCCGCGGTCGTTCGTGTCCTCGCCAAACGTCTGGCTGTGCGAAAGCGACTTCGCCTCCGCATCCACAAAAAACTCATACGAATCGATTCCGCGCGCCTTGCGAAAAAGCGCTTCTCCCCATTTACCAAAATTTTCTTCCAGCCGCTCAAGCGTCGCCGCCTGCAACTGGGCGATCGATTCGATGCCGATCGCTTTCAGCGCCCCTTCCGTCACTTTCCCGATGCCCGGTATCCGCCTCACCGATAGCGGCGCAAGAAAAGCCTCCTCGCTTCCCGGCGCCACCCATACGAGCCCCCGAGGCTTGGCCTGTTCGCTGGCCACTTTGGCGATCAGGCGTGATGTTCCGACGCCCACCGAGCAAGGCAGCCCGGTCGTCGAAGTAATTTCCCTGGAAAGTTTGTCCGCCGCGGCGAGCGCAGGACCATGCAGCCTCTCGGTTCCGGCGAGGTCGATATAAGCCTCGTCCACCGACGCCATCTCCACCACCGGCGAATACTTCGAAAGGATCGAAGCAATGCGGTCGCTCCAGCGCCCATAAAGCTCGTGGTGGCTATCGAGAAATACCGCCTGCGGGCAAAGCTTGGCCGCCGTGCGCAGCGCCATCGCCGAATGCACTCCGAAACGTCGCGCTTCGTAGCTCGCCGAGGTAACCACTCCGCGCTGGTCCCGCTGCCCCCCGACGATCACCGGCACTCCTTTCAATTCGGGACGCGCGAGCAGCTCCACCGACACAAAAAATGCGTCCATGTCGATATGGAGGATGGAAGCAGTTGATTCGGGCGTGGCAGCTTCGGGAGGCCCGTGCTTCGCGCGGAAATGAGCCAGTTTCGGCATAACCAGAAGCTACCGCATGGATCGGGCCGCGTCGAGCGTCGGCTTCGCGTGGTTGGGGCGGGACCGCTACATCCGTTTCTCGGCGGCAAGCACGCGCGGAATCCCGGCAAGGTCGTTCGTGACGCTGATGTTCACCCACCCGGGCGCTTCGCGGACAATTTTCAGCACGGGATCGGCGCAATTGTAGCCCAGTTCCAGCACGAGAATTCCGCCCTCGCGGAGAAGCGCGCCAGCCTGCGCGATCAGCTGCCCGTACATCTCAGACCCGGTGCGCCCGCCAAACAATGCGGCATGAGGTTCGTGCTCCCGCACCTCCCGCGGAAGCGTCGCGGAATCCTCCAGCGCCACGTACGGCGGATTGCTCGCGATCACATCGAAAAGATCCGTGTCCCGGCCGTTCGCCACAGGCCGCGGCTGCGGAATCAAGCCGTCCAGCATATTCGTCTGGATGAAGTGCACGCGTTCCGCCACATGATTCCGCTGCGCGTTGCGCTTCGCCACTTCCAGCGCAGCCCCGGAAATATCCGTCGCGAACACATCGCCATGCGGCAACTCGTGCGCGAGAGCCACCGCAAGGCACCCGGACCCTGTCCCCACATCCACAATTTGCAGATGCGGGCTGGGCGCGCCGGTATCGAGGCGAATCTTGATCCCCCGCGCGCCCAGCCGTTCCAGCACAACTTCGACAAGGTGCTCCGTCTCGGGCCGCGGGATCAGCACAGCCGGCGTCACTTCGAATTCGAGCCCCCAGAATTCCTGCTTGCCGGTCAAATATTGCGTAGGCTCCCCGGCAATCCGCCGCTCCACCAGCGCAAAATAGCTTTCCAGCGCCGCCGGCTCAACCATCTCTTCCGGATGCGTGTATATCCACGTGCGGTCCCGGCCCAGCGTGTGAATCAGTAGAAGTTCCGCGGCAAGCGTATGAGAAGGCACCTCCGCCGCGCGCAGCCGCGCCATCGCCTCCTTCAGGGCAGCTCGGATATCGAAGCCCGGCAAACCCGGATCGCTCGCGGGTGGTCTGGAAAAATTCTCCTGCCGCATCCTACGCCTCGACGAGTTCCTGTTTCAGGCGCTCGGATTCAAAGTGCGTCACCAGCGCGTCAACCAGGGCGCCCAATTTGCCGTCCATCACGTCGGTCAGCTGGTGCAGCGTGAAATTGATGCGATGGTCGGTCACGCGGTTCTGCGGGTAATTGTAGGTGCGGATTTTTTCCGAGCGGTCGCCCGTCTTGATCTGCCCGCGGCGCTCGGCGGCAATGGCTTCGTGCTGTTTGTTCTGCTCCATTTCATAGAGCCGCGCGCGCAGCACGCGCATGGCCTTGGCGCGATTCTTGATCTGCGATTTCTCGTCCTGCTGAGACACTACCAGCCCGCTCGGGATATGCGTGATCCGAACCGCCGAGTACGTCGTGTTCACCGACTGGCCGCCCGGCCCCGACGAACAAAATGTATCGATCCGCAAATCTTTGGCCTCGATCTTGATGTCGATGTCGTCCGCTTCCGGCAGCACCGCGACGGTCGCCGCCGACGTATGAATGCGCCCCTGCTGCTCGGTGGCCGGCACGCGCTGCACGCGATGCACCCCGCTCTCATACTTCAGCTTGGAATACACATTCTTTCCCTGAATCGCCGCCACCACTTCCTTCAAGCCTCCGATCGACGACCCCGAGCTTTCCAGAATTTCCACCCGCCAGTTCTGCGTCTCCGCGTAGCGCGAGTACATCCGGAAAAGCTCTCCTGCGAACAACGACGCCTCGTCGCCCCCCGTCCCGGCCCGGATTTCCACGATCACGTTCTTCTCGTCGTTGGGATCTTTCGGAATCAGCAGCAGCTTGAGTTCGCGCTCCACGATTTCATGGCGCGCTTCGAGCGCATGTTCCTCGTCATGGGCCATCTGCTTCATCTCCGGATCGTCGGAGTCCACCAGCAGTTGTCGCGCGCCCTGCAGGCCCTTCTCGATTTCTTTCCATTCCTTGTACTTCGCCACCATCGCCGCCATTTCCGCGTGCTGCTTGGCAAGCTTCTGGTAGCGCCCGGAATCGGAAAGTATCTCGGGGGAAGAAAGCTGCTGCGTCATTTCTTCATAGCGCGACTCGATGTGGTCGAGCTTTTCAAATAGCGTCAAGTTACCCATGGTGTCCGTCCGTAATCCGGCCCGCGTAGTAGGTAAATGCGGCCGCGTCAGAAAATGAATGGATGGTTAAATGTCAGCGAAAAGACAGAGCATCAGCCTCGTTTGGCAGGCCGGCAGAGAAGGGCGTGCTAATAAAATGCCGAGAACATGGCGTGTAAACCTGAGGCAAGAATAGCGACAATCCACCTGTGAGTCAAACAAGTTGCGTGCCAGTCCGTGCCTGATTCCGCCAAATATAGAGTGATTTGATCCAAGTCAACTCAAATTTGCGCTGTGGAAAAGTTGTGAATTATGTGTGGAGGGGACTCAAATAATTCGCGCAGTTTTCTCTTGCTCGCAACGTTACTTTTGGGCAGAATCCCCCCTCGCGTATCCGATGTTGCTGCCACCTGAGGCATGCAGTCGTCAGATGTCGCTTAATGCGGGTGCTTTCTTGCGGCATCAAGCCCGATAGGCCAAACCAAAATACCTCTCTACAAGTGTAGGGGTGGTTTTCCACATGATTTCCACGCCGGTGGAAATCTTACTGAGGCTGCTGCCTTGACGAATATTTGGGATAAAGTCCTTCAACATACAGAACGTCGCGTCAATCCCCACAGCTTCGCCACCTGGTTCCGGCCTACGCGTCAGGAGCGTTTCGAAGACGAACGCATCGTGGTTCGCGTTCCCACCCGCCTGTTCTGCAAGCGCCTCAGCGAAACTTACGGGGAACTGCTGAAAGCGGTCCTGACGGAAATTGGCAAGCCCGAAGTCGCGCTGGAATTCATTTGCGCCGAGCCTGAGCCGGTGCCGCAAAACCCGGCCGCGGCACAGGCCAAGCTCGATTTCGAGTCGTCCAACAACCAACTGAACCCGCGCTACACGTTTGATTCGTTTATCGTTGGCACATCGAACCAGTTCGCGCATGCCGCGGCTGTCGCGGTCGCGGAGCAGCCCTCCAAGTCCTATAACCCCCTGTTCCTTTATGGCGGTGTGGGGCTCGGCAAGACGCATCTCATGCAGGCCATCGGCCACACGCTCAAGCGGCGCAACCCGGCGCTGCGCCTCACTTACATCAGCGCGGAGAAGTTCACCAATGAAGTGATCGCCTCCATCCGTTTCGAGCGCATGGCGGCCTTTCGCGAGCGCTTCCGCAACATGGACGTGCTCATGGTCGACGACATCCAGTTCATCGCCACCCGCGAGCGCACCCAGGAAGAGTTCTTTCACACGTTCAACGCGCTCTATGACCAGCAAAAGCAGATCGTGATCTCCTCCGATTGCCCGCCCAAGGAAATCTCCGCCATCGAGGAGAGGCTCCGTTCCCGCTTCGAGTGGGGCTTGATCGCGGATATTCAGCCGCCCGATCTCGAGACTAAGATCGCCATCTTGCAGAAAAAGGCCGAACGCGAACACGTCCGCCTGCCCGACGATGTAGCCGATTACATCGCCCGCGCCATCAAATCGAACGTCCGCGAGCTCGAAGGCGCCCTGATTCGTCTTATGGCCTACGCCTCCCTCACTGGCATGGAGATCACCCTGTCGACGGCTCAGCAGGTGCTCAAGGCCATCGTCGAGATTCAGGAGAAGAAGGTCACCATCGAGCAGATTCAGAAGCGCGTCGGCGAACACTTCGGCCTGCGCGCCCAGGACTTGAAAATCCGCAGCAACTCGAAAGTGATCGCCTTTCCAAGGCAGGTCGCCATGTTCCTGGTGAAGCAACTCACCTCCGCCTCGCTCCCGGAAATCGGAAAGCAGTTCGGCGGAAAGCATCACACCACCGTCCTGCATTCGATCAACAAGATTGAGACCCTTCGCCAGGTCGATAAAGATTTGAACAAAACGATCAACAGGCTACTCGACTCGTTCGGCTAGACTTAAGTTGAGATTCCCCAAGGAAGACGTTTTTGGGTTGTGGATCGTCTGTGGAAGCCTCAAAAGTGTTTATAGATGTTGAGTCGCGATGGGTTTTTCCTTTGCTCCGCGGGAACTTCCACAGTGCGCTTGCCAGGGTAATCGCAGTGAGTGGAAGGGTTTGTAGTGTTTTCCGCGATTTCCACACATGCGGCGGCGACGACGGTGTTTATTTTAAATACTTATAATTAATATAAAAAAAGCAGTAGAGTATCCGCAGTAGAAATAGAAAAAGAAAACCAAGGGACTCCGCGCAATGGA
>CAZRKW010000220.1:0-6734 GCA_964600355.1 uncultured Acidobacteriaceae bacterium | reverse complement strand
GAAGACCAGCATTTCGAGGAACACTGGGGCGTCGATTTCCCGCGGGTCCTCGAAGCCGCCTGGCACGATATCGCCCACCACCGCATCGCCGAGGGCGCCAGCACTCTCACCATGCAGCTTGCCGGAGGGCTGTTCCTCAATCGCTCCGACCGCAGCTTTCACCGCAAGATCGAAGAGACCATCCTTGCTTTGCAGATCGAGCGCCATTACACCAAGGAACAGATCTTCACGATGTATTGCAACCAGATCTACCTGGGCGCCGGAAATTATGGGGTGGAGGCCGCCTCGGAATATTACTTCAGCGTGCCGGTAAGCAAGTTGACGGTGGCGCAGGCGGCCACGCTGGCGGCGATCATTCGCGGACCCATCTACTCGCCGACAACTCATCCGGAGCGGGCGCTGGCTCGCCGCAACCTGGTGCTGGGCCTGATGGCGCACGACGGAAAAATCACCCGGGCGCAGGCGGAAGCGGCCGAGAAGGAGCCTCTCGGGCTGCGCATCTCTTCCGCGCGGAATGATTTCGCGTCGTATTTTGTCGAAGACATTCGCCAGTATCTCGAGCACACCTATGGCACCGCGGCGGTTCACGAGCAGGGTCTGCGCGTCTACACCACGTTGAATTTCGCCGCGCAAAAGGCCGCCGAGAAGTCCGTGCGGGACGGCTTGCATTCCTACGATCGCCGCCACGGGTGGCGCGGGAATCTTCCCAACATCCTGCGCGATCACCTCGGAACGCCTGAAAAATATCAGAACGACGATTGGCGCAATACGATTCAGAAAGGCGATTACGTCACCGGGCTCGTCACCACCGTCGAGCCGAAGTTCGCGACCATCAAGCTGGGCGCCTATCACGCCATGTTGACCCCGGCAGACTTTGCCTGGACCGGCCATAAATCCCCAACCGAGCTGCTGAAGACCGGCGACCTCGTCGTCGTGTCGGTGAAAGAGATTTCCGGCGCCACGGCCGAAGTGCAACTCGAACAGGAACCGGCGGCCCAGGCCGCGTTGGTCGCCATCGACAATCCCACCGGTGAAATCAAAGCGATGGTGGGCGGGTACAGCTTCGGGGAATCGAAATTCAACCGCGCCACGCAGGCTATGCGCCAGACGGGCAGTTCGTTCAAGGTGTACGTCTATGCCGAGGCTTTGGATCAAGGCGCTTCGCCCTTCGACACCGTTGTCGATGCGCCGGTCTCGTTCCACAGCGGCGGACTGATCTATTCGCCCCACAACTACGACGAGAAATTTGAAGGTCGCATCACCCTGCGCCGCGCCCTCGCCGATTCACGGAACGTGCCGGCGGTTCGCCTGCTCGACAAAGTGGGAATTGAGAATGTGATCGACCTGGCGCGGAAATTCGGCGTCCGCAGCCCTCTGCCGCCGTATCTCCCGCTCGCGCTGGGCGCGGCCGATCTCACGCTGATCGAGCACACCTCGGCCTTCACGGTTTTTCCCGACGATGGCATTCACATCGAGCCGCATTACATTCGCCGCGTCACTTCGTACGACGGAGCCGTCCTCGAAGAGCCGCGGCCCAATGTCACCGATGTGATTCCCCCGGATGTCGCGCGCACCATGGTCGCCATGCTCGAGGAAGTCGTGCAATTCGGAACCGGTGTGCGCGCCAAGGAACTGGGCCGCGTTTCGGGAGGCAAGACCGGAACAACCAACGATTTCACCGATGCCTGGTACATCGGCTTTACTCCTCAGCTCACCGCCGGTGTTTGGGTGGGCAACGACGACAAGCGCAACTCTCTCGGCAAAAAAGAGACGGGCGCGCGCGCCGCCCTGCCGATCTGGCTCGAATTCATGCAGGACGCCACGAAGGGAACTCCGGTCCAGGATTTCCCGAACGTCGTGCCGCTCGAACAGCTTGCGGGCGGAAGGGAGCTGCAAGTCGATACAGCCGATACCGCGCCTCCTACAGATGCCGCCGAGCAGGGTCTCAACCAGACGAATGCGCCCGCGAAGCCCGCTTCTTCGTCTGGCCCTTTGAAAGCCGGTGAGAAACCGGCCTTGCCTGTCGCTCCCAGGGCAAAGCCGGCTACGCCCTCCACTCAAAAGATAGCGGTCCCCATTGTGCCCTCAAGGGATGCGCAGCCGCTCGCCCTTTCCCACTAGTTCATCCCGGGCCGGACCGTAACGGTTACCGTTTCCGAAACGGGTCCCACCCCAGAGACCGCAGCTCCTGCGCCTGGGTTTGATCCGGCGAGACGATCAGCAAATCCTTTTTCTTCGTGATCTCTCCAATAGCAGTGAGTTCGGAAAATCCGGGTGCCGCACGCAAACGCTTTGCTTTCTTGGGAGGCACAGTGAAGAGCAACTCGTAGTCTTCCCCTCCGTGCAAAGCCATTTGCAGTGGATCCAGGTCCCGCTTCGGGAGCAGTTTCTCGAGGCCCGCGGGAATCTCCACGCACGGGATATGCGCAGCAATGAGGCGCGCCCCAACGCCGCTCGCTTTGCACAGCCGGGGCAGGTCGGTCGAAAGCCCGTCGGAGATATCCATCATGGCGGACGCGATCTGGTGTCGTGCCAGCCAGGCGCCCAGTTGGAGCCGAATCTCCGGATATAGATGAGGCTTCAAGAGTGGCCCGTAACGCCTGTTCTTGCTGAACCCTTTTGTTATCAGCTCAAGCCCCAGTTGAGCGCGACCCATCCTCCCACTTACATAGATGAGGTCGCCGGGTTTTGCTCCTGCGCGGGTCACCGCCAAGCCGCGACGAATCTCCCCAAGAACGGTGATGCTGATCGAAACAGCCGAAAATTTTGTCGTATCCCCGCCAGCGAGCCGCATCCCCATTTTCCGGGCCGCTCGCCCCATTCCGGCGAGAAATCCGTCGAGCCAGCTGCTCAGGCTGGTTTTCGGGAGAGCCAGCGTCAGGAGGAAAAGCCTTGGCACCGCGCCCATAGCAGCCAGGTCGCTCGTGGCTCGAACAAGCGACTTATAGCCAACCGAGTCCGGGGGGTGCCGATCCGGCAGAAAATGAACATCTTGCAGGAACGCGTCGCAGCTTATGACCCAGTCGGTTTTTCCATCCGGGGAGAATACGGCCGAGTCGTCGCCGATGCCCAAACGCAGGCCGCCTTCACGAGATTTAGGGGAAACAGCCCCCTGCCAGGAGGGGATCGCCTTCGCAATCCTATTGACCAGTTGGTCTTCGCTGTCCATGAACTGTCCGCTCGTCCAGTTGCCGCCTCTCCTGCTATTAAGGTAATATTTTTCAAGAGGCGGGCCAGCCCTCGATTATAGAGTGGGTTGAATTGAGAAGCGAGGATCGGCAAACCTACTAAATGTTGGATTAGGGTTGACGCCTAGGGGCGTAGTCGATAGAATCCCCCCTCGGGTTTCGAACCAGGGCTCTCGGTCCAAACTCCCATACGGGCGTCGTTCTAAGAGACACCGGCTAGCCGCAGAAATGTCGCGCGGCTTTCTATAAGCCGGATTTGTTTTATAACGGACACGAAAAAACGATGAAGGGCAAGTCTTACACATTTTTCATTGCCTCCAGCGCTTCCGGCGGAATGCGCCGTATCCGCATACCGTTTTACGTCCTGCATGGCCTTACACTGCTTGCTCTTGTGGGCGGAATCACCATCGCCGCCGGTATGGGCTCCTATTCCCGCATGCTCTGGAAAGCCGCCAACTACAACTCTCTGCGCCGCGATCAGGATAATCTCAAGCATCAATTTGTGCAGTTGCAGACCCAGGTGAAGGACACGAACCAGCGGCTTTCTTCTTTGCAGTCCCTGGCGGGTGAAGTAGCCGTCGCGTACGGAATCAATCGCTTCCGCAAAACGCCCTTTGATTTGGCAGATACGACAGATACTGCCGCCGAACCCGATAAGCAGTTTGAGCAGTCGGTCGACGAGTTCAGCTACCTCGCCAGCAATGTTTCCCTGGCGAATGTGCCCAACAATGGCCTGCGGCTCTTGCCGGCCGCGCAGTTTACGAGTTTAGGAATTGTGCCGACGCTTTGGCCCGTCGTGGGCGAGATCACCGGTCATTTCGGGGAACGCCTGGATCCGTTCAGCGGTGAGGGCGCGTTCCACGCCGGTATGGACATCGCATCGCGTTACGGGGATGCGGTCCGCGCCACCGCGGACGGCGTGGTCGCGGAGGCGGGCGGCGAGCGCTCCGGCTACGGCCGCTTGGTCGTCATCGATCACGGCTTTGGCGTAAGCACCTGGTACGGCCACCTTTCTGCCTTCAAGACGCAAGTGGGCATGCATGTCAAAGCCGGGGATGTAATTGGACTGGAAGGCAAGAGCGGTCGCTCCACCGGCCCCCACCTTCATTACGAAGTGCGCATCTATAACACGCCCGTCAATCCCTGGCGTTACCTCAAAAACATCAATCCCACTGCGACCGTCGCGAATGCTTTAACCTCCCGCACCACGGGCGACTAATCGAAATCTCAGCATCGCAAGTACTTGAGACTTTCGTTCCCTTGAGATGAGTGCCTTAACCCTTCGATTACCTCGAGCCTCTGTCTTTTTTCTGGGCGGCTGGTTCACGGCCGCCAGCGCCAAGCATTTGGGGCGTGATGTCAAAAGTTAGGCTCACCCAGCGGTCCTGCCGGCTGATCCTGGATTCCCGCAGCAGCCCCTCAAGGAACGCACCCTGCTCGTCCGTAAGCTGCCGCGACGTCTTGGGATTCGACAGCGCCAGCGAGGCGCCCATGCGCGAAAATTCCAGGAATGTCGCAACGGTGAGAGCGTTCTGCACCGAAGTTGACTCGCCGTCCAGCACCACCCTCAGGACGTTCCCCTGCGGCTGCGCCGCCAATGTCAGAGCCACAACATCGCGAGCCAGGCTTTCGACTTGTGGAGACTTGCTCAGGTCTGCATAGAAGCTCTTCGGCATACGATCCGCGCGGGCCATCGCAAAGATCGGCGCTCCCGCAAGGCGGTCGATCCCGGCTTTGAGGGCTGGATCAGGCGACGCTGGACGCGCCCTCGCGAGAAACTCCGCCGATCCGGTGCCGCTGGTAATTGCAATCCTGCCAGGGGACAGAAACTCGAACGAAACGGGAGGCGCCCCGGGAATCTCGTAGATGGTCTGCGCGCCGCTCGCGCGGGCTTTTCCCGATTTCAGCGCATAGGCTCGAATCTTCTTCTCATCGAAGCGGCCATCCGCGACGATAAACGCGCGATTTTCTGCTGACGCACCTCCGCTTGTTTCTCCTGTACTTTCTGGCCAGAACGCAATCGCTCCCTCGTCGAGGTCTCGTGTGTAGTCGAAGCCCGTTTCCCGAACGAACTGCTGATAGTCGCGGTCTTCGCGCGATTTGCTTCCGCCCAGTCCCAGCAAAGCGGCGAGCGGAGAGCTCTGCAACTTTCGGAGCGATTCCACATCTATATACCCAATGGCCGGAGCATCCGGCGGAAGTTCGCCGAGGACGCCGAGCGCGTATTCTGCCTGCTGGGGAGAGGCGGGATAGACCATCGCCCCTGGCTCCGATGTAAGTCTTGATGCCCTGCGGCTCGCGAAGTGAAGGTAAACCAGTCCGGCCGCCGTTGATGCCGCGAGCGCTGCGACCACAATCCATAGGCGCTTAGCAGAAGGCATCTTCACTAACTCGCTTCCTTCCCGTCCGGCCAGGTCGCCCATATTGGACAGCGTACCGGAAAGCCAAGATGAGAGAGTAACAATTGCGGCCTTTTGAGGCACATGCAACCACAACTTGCAGGTCTGCGTCGAATCCTGCAGACACGCGTCCTGCCCTTCCGGCGCCGGTGGCCGGTAGCCAAAAGGTCCAAAGTTTAAGCCAATGTGCGCCAAGAGAGCCTTAGCGCTTGGGAGCCTGGTCCTGATACTGGGGATCTCCGCGTGGGGACAAAAGAACGCGAAGCCCACAACGGACTCGAGACCTTCGGCCGCAGCAGGCAGCGCGGCAGGAGCTGCTCCGACAGTCGACCAGATCGTCAGCCACTACCAGGCGGCCGTAGGAGGCCGCGCCGCGTGGCAAAAGCTGAAGTCGCGCTCGTCGATGGGGACCGTCGATGTGCCGGCGATGAACATCTCTGGAACGGTGGTAATTCACGAAAAGGCTCCAGACAAAATGCTGACGATCATCATCATAGCCGGCTCGGCCTTTCGGCAGGGGTTTGACGGCAAGATTGGCTGGGCACAGGATCTCCAGGATGGCCTGCGTGAACAGGCCGGCGCCGAACTCGCCGAAGCCCGGCGCCAGTCGGACTTCTATGGTCCCTTTGACCTGCATCAACAATACCCAAAGCTGGTTTCCCTGGGCGTTGAAAAAGTGGATGATCGCGACGCCTATGTGCTCGAAGCCACGCCTCCCGAAGGAGGCGAACCGGACAAGCTGTTCTTTGACGCCACATCCGGGCTGCCTGTCCAGATCATCAGCCAGCACCATACGCCCGAAGGCGTGTCCGAGTTTCGGGAGCAATTCTCCGATTACCGGCTGGTGGACGGGGTGAAGCTCCCGTTCACGATTTCCCAGGAAAGTTCCGATTCGTCGTTCACGGTCCGGATCAGCGAGGTGCGCCATGACATCCAATTTGAGGATAGCGAATTTGCTAAGCCTGCTGTACAATAGGGCATCCCAGCCTTCATAGCAGGAGGATAACTGTCTTGCTGGCACAAGGTTTGCTGGCCCGGAAAACCTTGCTTGCAATTTGATTGCCCCTGTGATAATTTCGCTCGGTTTGACAGGGCTGGCGTAGCTCAGCTGGTAGAGCATCTGATTTGTAATCAGAGGGTCGGGGGT
>CAZRKW010000219.1:0-6800 GCA_964600355.1 uncultured Acidobacteriaceae bacterium | reverse complement strand
CTCGCTCAAAGATTTCAACCGCACCAGGGGTATACGCCCGGCTCTTCCACGCGATGCGCGGTGTTGACGCGTTGTATGTTGCTGGGGTAAGGTCTGGTGTTTGTTTGGGCGAGGCGGTGCACGCGTGCTTGTAGCGAGATGTTTCCTGCTGCGGGAGCGGCACTTCGCACGCTTTTCTTGATTGCAACGGAGCGGCCAGCGGCTCCGCCATGACCAAAACCCAGGGGGAACTTTTATGGCCATCGCGACTACGAATCCGGCTACCGGGCAGGTTATCAAGACATTCGAACCGCTTACCGACGCGCAAATCGATGAGAAGCTGCAGCGCGCGAAGGATGCTTTCGTCCGGTTCCGCAAGACCACCTTTGCGGAGCGCGCCAAGGCCATGCTGAAGGCGGCTGAAATCCTCGAGGGCGAAAAAGAGCTGTACGCGAAGATGATGACGCTGGAGATGGGCAAGACATTCCGGTCGGCCATTGACGAGGCCGTGAAATGTGCTTCGGCGTGCCGCTACTACGTGACGAATGCCGAGAAATTTCTGGCGGACGAAGTCGTCGAGACGGGGGCGAAGAAGAGCTTTGTGCGGTACCAGCCTCTCGGGCCGGTGCTCGCCGTGATGCCGTGGAATTTTCCGTTCTGGCAGGCGATCCGCGCGGCGGCGCCCGCGCTGATGGCGGGTAACACTATGCTTCTCAAGCACGCCTCGAACGTGCCGCAGTGCGCGTTGATGATCGAAGACCTCTACCGGCGGGCGGGCTTCCCCGAGGGTGTGTTTCAGACGCTGCTGATCGGCGCGGCCAAAGTGGATGGGATTCTGAACGATCCGCGCGTGGCTGCGGCGACGCTGACCGGCAGCGAGGGCGCCGGAATCGACGTGGGGATGGGCGCGGCCAAGCGCGTGAAGAAAGTCGTGCTGGAGCTGGGCGGCAGCGATCCGTTTATCGTGATGCCCAGCGCGAATCTGGACGAAGCCGTGGCGAGTGCGGTGAAATCGCGCATCCTGAACAATGGCCAGTCCTGCATCAACGCCAAGAGATTCATCATTGCCGAACCGATTGCCGAGGAATTCCAGAAGCGCTTTGTGGCGGCGATGGAGGCTCTCAAAATCGGCGATCCTTTCGATGAAAAAACAGATCTTGGCCCGCTTTCCACCGAGAGCGGCTTGAAGGATATCGAGGACCAGGTGGCGCGGTCGGTGAAAACAGGAACGCGCATCCTAACCGGCGGCAAGAAGCTCGACCGGCCCGGTTACTTCTACCTTCCCACGGTGATGACCAACATCGCGAAAGACACGCCGGCCTACGTGGAGGAATTTTTTGGTCCCGTGGCCAACATGTTTCCCGCGAAAAACATCGACGACGCCATCCGCATCGCCAACGATAGCCGGTTCGGCCTCGGCGCTAGCGTGTGGACCGGGGACGACTCCGAGCGCGAGCACTTCATCAACGACATCGAATCCGGCATGGTGTTCGTGAACAAGATGGTGGCGTCCGACCCGCGGCTTCCCTTCGGCGGGATCAAGTGGTCGGGCTATGGGCGCGAGCTGGGCGTTCACGGGATCCGCGAGTTCACTGACATTAAGACGGTGTGGGTGCAGTAACGCGCGTCGCAACGAATCAGCGTTTTTCCGCCGAAGAACTTCAGAAACAGCGGCTTTTGGACGAGTGGAAGCTTGGGGGCGAAACAGGGAGAGATCCTTCGTCGCTTCGCTCGCTCGGGATGACAACGAAATTCAACTGCAAAGCTTGCCGCGAACAGTAATCGCAAGATCAACTGCAAGAGCATGGCAGTCACTCCGTTTGCTCAAAGCGAGTCGCCAGCAAAAACCCTCGTCGCGACTCGATTTTCTCAAAGTGAGCTGCCACCAAAAAACCTCGAATGAATTTGCAAAAGCGGGCTAGATGCAGCATGATGTCTTACTTTGTGCCATCCCGCGCGCGGCATTAAATAGCACGCGAACAATCCAAGCAGCAAGATCAGGGGGAACGGAATGCGCAGGCCCGTCAGTATTGCTCCGCCAAAAGGGAAACTGGGAGTGCTCACGCCAGGCATGGGGGCGGTGGCCACCACGGTGATGGCAGGCGTGGAACTCGTGCGGCAGGGGCACTCGGTGCCGGTGGGCTCGCTCACGCAGATGGGAACGATCCGGCTGGGGCGACGGACCGAAGGGCGCGTGCCGAAAATCAGCGAGTTCGTGAAGCTCGCGGGTCTCAAGGACATCGTATTCGGCGGGTGGGATATCTATCCCGACAGCGCTTACATGGCCGCTGCCAAGGCCGGCGTGCTGGACGCGAAGGACCTCGCGAAGGCGCAGAAATTCCTCAAGGGCATCAAGCCCATGAAGGCCGCCTTCGACCAGAACTATGTGAAGAACCTGAGCGGCACCAACGTCAAGAAGGGCAAAAACAAATTCGACCTGGCCGAGCAGATTCGCGACGACATCCGCAGCTTCAAGAAGAAGAACAAGCTCGACCGGCTGGTGATGGTGTGGTGCGGGTCCACCGAAGTGTTCATGAAGGCGCAGGACGTACACAAGGATTTACAGAGCTTCGAGAAGGCCATGAAGGCGAATCATGCGGCGATTGCGCCGTCGATGCTGTACGCGTATGCGGCGATCGCCGAAGAGGTTCCCTACGCTAACGGAGCGCCAAACCTGAGCGTGGATGTCCCGGCGCTGGAGGAATTCGCGAAGGCCAAAAGCGTGCCGATCGTCGGCAAGGATTTCAAG
Source organism: uncultured Acidobacteriaceae bacterium (assembly GCA_964600355.1). GTDB lineage: Bacteria > Acidobacteriota > Terriglobia > Acidiferrales > UBA7541 > Palsa-295. The sequence continues at coordinate 4,072 of CAZRKW010000219.1, read as the reverse complement.
ACCGGGCAAACGCTGATGAAGACCGTGCTGGCGCCCGCGTTCAAGGCGCGCATGCTGGGACTGGACGGCTGGTTCTCGACCAACATTCTGGGCAACCGCGACGGCGAAGTGCTCGACGATCCGGGGTCGTTCAAAACGAAGGAAGAATCGAAGCTTGGCGCGCTCGAATATATTCTGCAGCCGAAGGTGTATCCCGAGCTGTACGGCCATTTCTGCCACAAGGTGCGCATCAACTACTACCCGCCGCGCGGCGACAACAAAGAGGGCTGGGACAACATCGACATCTTCGGGTGGCTCGGGTACCCGATGCAGATCAAGGTGGACTTCCTGTGCCGCGATTCGATTCTGGCGGCGCCCATTGTGCTGGACCTAGTGCTTTTCCTCGACCTCGCGAAGCGCGCCGGGATGCGCGGCATTCAGGAATGGCTGAGCTTCTATTTCAAATCTCCCATGTGCGCGCCGGAGCTTTATCCGGAGCACGATTTGTTTATACAGCTGATGAAGCTCAAGAACACGCTGCGCTGGATGATGGGCGAGGAGCTGATCACGCACCTCGGCGCGGAGTATTACGACTAGCGCAGCGGTCGTATTAGAATCGGGCTTATGTTTCCCGAGACGCGGTTTACTGAGCTACTGACGGTCAAGTACCCGATTCTGCTGGCGCCGATGGCAGGGGCTTCGACTGCTGAACTTACTGCCGCCGTTTCTCACGCGGGAGGGCTTGGCGCGTTTGCTGCGGCGGTGCTTTCTCCTGAAGCGATCCATTCCGGGATTGCCCGCGTTCGCGAGCTTACCGACAAACCATTCAGCGTAAATCTTTTCATCCTGGCGAGCACCAATCCGGAGCCGCAGCAGGTGGCGCAGGCTTTGGAACTGCTTGCTCCCATCCGCAAAGAGCTGGGGCTTCCGCCCGGCGAGCCGCTGGCAAAATACAGCGAAGATAATCGGGCGCAGTTTGAGGCGGTGATCGAGGAGCGTCCGGCGTTGGCCAGCTTCACGTTTGGGATCCTGACGAAGGCGCAGGTGGAGGAGTTTCACTCGCGCGGGATTCTGGTTATGGGGACCGCGACCACCGTGGCCGAGGCGAGAGCGTGGGAGGCCGTCGGCGCAGACCTGATCTGCGCGCAAGGCTCGGACGCGGGAGCTCATCGCGGGACATTTTTAGGCGATTTTGAGGAGTCGCTGGTGGGCACGATGTCACTCGTGCCGCAGATGGTGGACGCGGTTCGTGTGCCGGTGATCGCGGCGGGTGGAATCATGGACGGCCGCGGGATTGCGGCGTCGCTGGTGTTGGGAGCGGCGGGCGCACAGATGGGCACGGCGTTCCTGAGCTGCCCCGAATCGGGCATTCCGGAGGCGTGGCGGAGCGCGCTGATGAACGCTCGCGACGACCAGACCCGTGTTAGCCGGATTTATTCCGGGAGGTATGCGCGCGGAATTGTGAACGAGTTCATGCGCAAGTTGACGCCGGTGGCTGGCGAGATTCCGCCTTATCCCATCCAGAACGCGCTGACTGGGCCGATCCGGCGCGCTGCGGGAGAGGCTAATCGGCCGGAGTATTTGTCGCTTTGGGCGGGGCAAGCGGCGAGCATGAGCCGGGGGTTGCCTGCGGAGGAGCTTTTCGCCGCGCTGGTTCGGGAAACTTGGGCGGTGCTTCGGCTGGCATCCGGCGAGGCTACTACCCCTGGCGCCACATCTGCCTCGACTTCTGACGCTTCGTCTACTTCAAGATAGTTCGCTCGATTGGCATTTAAAGACGCCATTCAGGAGAATGGCGTTCCCAGGGGGTTATTGGCCGTTGGTGCCGCCGTTGGCGGATTCTTCGCCTTCTTTGTAGAGGTAACGGATGCAGTGTTTGTAGATTAAGAGGTTGGGGCTGCCGTAGCGGGTTAGCTTGATGCAGTCGCGATCGTACCATTCGACTGTGCCGCGCAGGACTTCGCCGTCGGTAAGAACCACGGCTACAGGCGTGCGCGATTGCATCTGCTTCACATAGTAGAAGCTCTCGGCGTGAGTCTGTTCCGGCGGCGCAGGCTTCTTGCGGGGCCCCTGCTGCGGGGCTGCCTGGGACTGGCGCGGGCTGAATTGCTCTTTCACTTCGGGAAGAGCCGGCCGAAACAGCTTCCTGTTTACCATAACCGCTCCTTCAAAATATGGAGTCTTTCTGAGATGAAGCTACTTCGTATGACTGTAGAGACAGCTATTCGGTTGCAGAATCTTTGAGAAATCCGGAAAAAGCCGGAGCGCTTAACGAATTGCCAGCGAAGCTAAAAGCGCGTCGAGACCAAGTTGGCGGCCAACGTTGCGTCGCAGACGACTTTCCAGGCTATCCAGGCCCTGAGTAGCGCGTGCCACCCAGTCCCAATGCACCTTCTGGCTGAGGATCTGCACCTCTCGATGCAAATCGGGGTTCCGAGGAAGGGTGCTGTTTGAACCTTGCGATGATTCAAGCAGGTCCGTGAAGAGACTATAAAACAACTCTAAAATATTTTCAAAGGATTCCTTCTCCTGCTTGGCGAGCTGTGCGGTGGCGGCGAACATTTCTCCATATTTTTCGCCAGTGACGGCTTGTTCGATGAGGTGCAGGACGCTTCGGCGGAGGCGCGCGGACTCTTCGAGGTCCATCGAAAGCGCCATTCCGGGGCTGCCGCAGGAGAGCTGCGCCGCTAGCTTCCGTTCCGCGGGCTTGGCGTCGGTGCGTTCCTGGAGGAAGGCCTCCATCTGGGCGAGGGGAACCGGCGCGAAATGGAATTGCAGGCAGCGCGAGCGGATGGTTTGCAGCAGCGAGTCAGGAGTGGGCGCGAGCAGGATGAGCGTGGCCGATTCGGGCGGCTCTTCGAGGATTTTGAGGAAAAGGTCGGCGTCGTTCCAGCGCATGGTGTCGGCGCCGTCGAGGATAAAAACGCGGCGGCGGCCCTGCGGCTGGAAGTAGGCGGCGCGCTGGACCGCGCGCAACTGGCCGACGCGGATCATGGGGCGCGCGACCGGAGTGCGCAAGCGCACGGGATCAGGAACTAGCAGCCAGACATCCGGGTGCGTCTCGATAATCAGCGGCATACGCTCGACGGCGGCAGCGTCGGCGCTTTCGCCACGCTCGGCGAGTCCGGCGTCGATCAACGGCTGGGGATCGGCAAACGGGGCCATGCGCAGGCAGGATGGGCACTCGCCGCAGAAATCGTCCTTGAGGCGCTCGCAATTGGCGGCCTGGGCGAACATGCGGGCCAGCGTGTACTTGCCGATGCCGCGCGGACCGGTGAAAAGCAGCGCGCTGGGAACGCGGTCGCGGCGTAGCATGCCGCGCAGGGCGCTGACGATGCGTTCGTTGCCTAGAAAGGTGTCGAATCCCATGGCGCTAGAGCCGTCCTTGTAGCGCGGGGAGCGCGCGGGTTTCGACGGTGGCCAGAATTTCCTCGTGAATCGATTCTGGGGAGCGCATGCCGCGGGTCGAGGCGTCCCAGCATTCGATTCTTGCCCAATGGGGCTGGCGCGAGAGTTCGTCGTAGACCTGCGCGGCGGCTTGGAGGTGGGCGATGTCGGCTTCCTGGATGTCGCGGCGGAGGGTGGTGTATTCGCGGGCGCCCTTCTTCCCTACCAGGCGGTGAGCCTCGGCGACGGGCAGACGCAGATAGATCACAAGGTCCTCTTGCGGCAGGGCGTAGATTTCGTACTCGAGGCGCTTTAGCCAGGTTACGAAGGCCTCGCGCTTCGCTGACGGCACTCGGGAGCCCTGGTGGGCTAGATTCGAGCCTATGTAGCGGTCGGCGAGAACGGCTTTGCCTGCGGCGAGGGCAGATTCGATTACTGGCTTGGATTCTAGGCGGTCGCCGGCGTACAGGAGAGCTGAAAAATGGGGATCGACGGCTTCGAGCGGGCCGAAGTCGCCGTTCAGGAATTGCGCGACCAGCTTGCCGAAGAAACCTTCGTAGTTGGGGAAGGCGATCTGCGTGGAGGCGATTCCCTGCGATTGGAAGGCTTTGGCCAGCATGTCCAGCTGGGTGCGCTTTCCGGAACCGTCGATTCCCTCGAGTACGATGAATTTCCCGCGAGCAGGCATCGAAGTAGGGGCCAGTCT
>CAZRKW010000218.1:3254-6805 GCA_964600355.1 uncultured Acidobacteriaceae bacterium | reverse complement strand
ATCAGAACCAGTTCGGCGGGGTATTCGGCGGACCGGTGAAGAAGGACAAGCTGTTCTTCTTTCTGTCGTATCAGGAGACTCGTCAGAAAAACGGAATTTCGCCGGCGGGGCAGGCAACTCCTACGCTGGTGGGAATTCCCTCTGGTGACCGATCGACCGCTGCTTTCAAGGCTGCGTTGGGTGCCGCATTTTGCCCGAACGGCAGCGCCACCAAAGGCGGCGGCGCCAGCGTCAACGGCCCTGCGCTGGGTGGCACGACGGTCACGTGCAACGGATCGAACATCAATCCCGTGGCACTCAATATCCTCAACCTGAAGAACGCGGCGGATGGCAGCTACTTCATCGAGGCTTCCAGCACGGGGGTGAACCAGCCCATCTCCTACAGCAGCCCCGCCCATTTCACCGAGCACCAAGCCCTGGGTAACTTCGATTGGTTGGTGAACGCCAAGAACACGATTGCAGGGCGCTGGTTCTATAGCCTGGATTTGACCAATGCCACAGTAGGATTGGGCACGACTGCCACGACGGTCCCTCAGGCGATGCCCGGGGTTCCCGGGGCGGCGCGGGTTCCGACCGAGTATGTGGTCGGCAAGATTACCTCGACCCTTACCAACAATCTTGTGAATGAAGCGCGTTTTTCGCTCCAGCGGAACGTGGCGTACAGTATCAACGAGATGCCCTTCACCAATAGCTCGGTGGGCATTACTTCCATCAATCCTTCTTTCGGCATTCTGGACAGCATGACGGTTAAAGGACTCTTCACCTGGGGAAGCCCCGGTCCTTCCGCGAGCTACGTCACGACCTGGGAAGCGACGGACTCGCTTTCCTGGTCGCACGGGAAGCACACCGTTCGTACCGGCTTTGAAATTGAACGCGACCAGCAGCAATATCACCTAGGTAGTCTTGGCGTCGGAAACCTGACTTTCTCGAGTTTTCAGGATTTCCTGCTGGCACTGCCCGGCTGTGCGCCCGGCACGGGAGCCACCGCTACACTCGCTACACCCACTGCGCCTGCCATGCCGGCAACGGGTGCGTGTCTTACCAGCCAGCAAGCGGGCCTTACGAACGGCACGGCGCAGAGCAACATTTCCAGCACCGGCACGAACTCTTCGGTCCAGCCGCCGCAGGGTCTGTTGAAGGAGTTCCGCATACCGGCGGCGAATGCCTTCGTACAGGATGACTTCAAGGTTAACAGCCATCTGACGTTGAACCTGGGGCTTCGTTGGGAGTATGTGGGTCTCGAATCGGATACCAGCGGAAACAACGTCAACATCTGGCCAAACTTGATCAGGCTAGTGAATACTCCTGTGACACAGGGAGGAACTCTGGGAACCGGCTTCGCGACGGGTTCGCTCGCCGGGTTTGTGGTGCCCTCCAATTTCAACTTCTCGATCTACCCGGCTCCGCCGGTGGGAGGCCTTTTCCAGAGCAATCATGAAATCCCCAGCCAGAACGATCCCTCGAAACATCTCTTTGCCCCACGGGTTGGCTTCGCCTGGAAGCCTTTGAACACCGACCGTTTCGTGGTGCGCAGCGGAGGGGGATTCTTCTACGATCGCATCGGCTCCACCCAGTACGATAAAGGGGCGATTCAAATTCCCCCGTATTTGTATCCGGTCTTTCAGTCGGGGGCCGCAAACTACTTCTCCAGCTTTGCTCAGCCCTATGTGCCGGCCACTCTTGGCTGGCAGACTCGCTGGGTGAACATCAATACTGCGACCGGTTCGGGGACAAGCTCCAACATCAACGACCTTCTCATGGGCCCCATTTACCTGACTCCGCTGACGTATCAATGGAACCTCAACATTCAGTATGAGTTTCTGCCGCAATGGGTGCTCGAGTTGGGTTACGTGGGAACCCGCGCGATTCATCAAACTCCCGACAACCTGGTGGCCAATGCACAGGAGCGGGCGCTGAACGAAGCTGCTCTGGCGAGTCCCGCTAATCCCGTCAATGGCCTCACCTTCAACACCACCGCCAACGCCGCTGTGCGCGCGCCCTATTTGGGCTTCGCAACGGGCGGTTTGCAGGATGACGGAACCTTTGCAGACGCCAAGTACAACAGCCTGCAGGCCACCGTGCGCAAGCAGTTCTCGCATGGGTTCACTGTGCAGGCGGCATATACGTGGTCCCGCGGTGTCGATACGGAGAGCTACGTTACGATCAACGACCCTGACGCTCCTTTGAAATACGGACTCAGCCCGGCGTTTCGTCCCCAGCGCGTTACCATTAACTACAACTGGAACCTGCCCTTCGGCAGCCACCAGGGCTTCCTCGATAAACTTACCAGCGGCTGGAACCTGTCCGGCGTCACCGTGGTGCAGAGCGGCGTAGCCCTTACGGTTTTGGATACCCGTGGTGGGAGCGTGTATGGGTTCGGGTCTGGAACCGTGGTGAATTCGACAGCCCAGTTTGTCGCAGGGATGACCAATGCGAACGTCGCTACCACCGGCGGCGACGAGTCGCGCCTTGGCGGCTCGATTCTCGGCGGCCCCGGTTGGCTCAACAAGGCTGCCTTTGTTTCGACCGGTCCGCCGGTTATCGGCGCCGGAAATGGTCCCACGGGTGTAACCACGGGGGGAACTGGTTACGGAAACGGCGGATACGGCGAAACTCTCGGTCCCGGGCAGTTTAACTTCGATGTGGCCCTGGTGAAGACCACCAAGGTGGGCGGACTCCGGGAAGACGCCACGCTGCAGTTCCGCACGGAATTTTTCAACGCCTTCAACCACGCGCAGTTTAACGTGCCTGTGAGCGTAGACGTATCCAGTTCAACCTTCGGGCAGATTACCAGCACGTCGGTGAACCCGAGGCTGATTCAGTTTGCGCTGAAGTATTCGTTCTAGGGATTCAGGCGCTTGTGGCGATCAACCCGGGCCAGAGGGCCGTACCCCGCGGCTCTCTGGTTCAGGGGAGCTTCTCGACTCCAGGAACGACTGAGGGCAAGCGGTCGTAAGGCCTTCCGCTGAACAGCACGGTCATCTCATCAATTTCAAACTGCGCTCACGGTTTCGCTTACGGATATCGGCTGAGCGACAGTTGTCTCAGCAGCCGTGGCGCCCGTAGGCGCTTAGATCCTTGCAGCCGCCTACACGACGGGGCGGGATGGGCAGCGTCGCCAGCTTCAACTCGTACTCGGGGTACATCGTTTCTGCTCCGCCTCGTGCCGCTTCGTAGGGGATGCCGTAGGTTTCCGCATATTCCTTGAGAAACTTATTTGTGCCGGGCAGGCGGTGGGGCACCCAACTTCTCGGGTGCTCTACTTCGATGCTGGGGATGCAATGGGAAGGTGTGAGAGCGAAGCCGAGATCGAGTACCCAGTGGGAGGTTCGAATATCGCGTTCGGTGAGGTACGCGGGGTCTCGTACTATCGTTACGAGCGTAAAGTAATCTCCGTGGCGAATGAAATACTCCACCATCCTGGCGCGGTCGCTGCGGGGCAAGCCGTTGCGGCGCAGCCAACCTTCCTTTAAGTGGGTAGTTACCACCTTCATCATGTCCCCTTCCCATTCGCCGGTTGAGAAGCCCTCCCACGTGTGGACTGCGTAGTC
>CAZRKW010000218.1:0-3154 GCA_964600355.1 uncultured Acidobacteriaceae bacterium | reverse complement strand
GCGTGAAGCCTGATGTGCCAGGGCATAAGCGGCCTCCTCTTGGTCACGCGAAAGTTAGTCACGCGAAAGCTTCTTACCGGTCAGATAAAAGTAGCCTACCTTGTTGTTCGATGGACTGCCATACCACATGCGTCCTTCGGCATCGAGGAACAATTCCCGAATGGTATTTTCGGAATGGGGAAACGGATACTGCGTGATCTTGCCGGTGTCGGGATCGAGGCGCCCGAGCACGTCGAAGTAATACGACGAGTACCAGATATCGCCGTTCGCGTCGACGCCCAGCCCGTAGGGATGGGTGAGCGGTCCGGTGGGCAGATCGTATTCGTGAAACGTCTGGGTGCTGGGATCGAAGCTTCCGAGTTTCCCGCGATTGTATTCGCCGAACCAGATGATCCCCTTGGAATCGATCTGAATGCGGCGCGGTAGGCCGTCTTTCGTCGGCACCGCGTATCTGGTCATTTTTAGGGACTGCCAATCCATCTTCACGACTTGCCCTGGAGTACCGGTGATCGTGAACCAGATGTTTCCTTGTGTGTCGTTGGCGATGCTGTAGGTGTGGCCGGTCTCCCAATAATTGGTGAACTTGCCGGTCTCGGGGACGAAGCGGCTTAGGGGCTCGCCGGTGACCCACACGTTGCCGCCGGGATCGAAGCGCACGGTGTGTTTGGATCCGCCCTCTTTGACGCCTTCTTTGCCAGGCTCAAAGGGATCGAGATATTCGGTGATGCGTCTGGTTTGCGGGTCCCATCTCCCTAGCTTATTGGGGGCTTGCTCTGCGAGCCAGACGGAACCGTCGGGGGCTTCGACGGCGGAATGGACTGCGGCGGTGCCGGCGTTGGGAACGGGGAAATCCTCCATCGCGCCTGTTTTTGCGTCGAGCCGCGTGATTTTGTTGGCCGAACCGAAGTTCGGAATCCATAGGTAGCCGTCTTTGCCGGGAGCGGCGCTGAAGGGCATGCGATCCGGGCCGGGCATGTCATATTCCACGTAGGCGATTTTCGAGGCATCGCTGGTGAACTTCACGGCCATGTTGTCTTTGTATCCGGGAAGATCGGCGGGGGATTTGGGCAGGGTGGCTTCGGCGCCGAACGCGTTGTCGAGATAGCCGGCGAGTTGGCTGGCATCCTGGTCGGTTACGAAGTCCAGGCTGAAGTGCATGGCGTCGCGCATGTATTGCACGCGATCTTTCCAGCCATCCAAATCGCGCCTCACGGCGGCCATGCGAGTTTGAAAACCATGGCAGGCAAAACAATCATGGAACAGCAGGTCTTTTCCAGTGCCGGGGGGGAGAAGAGCGCGAGCCTGGTCGATGGAGAGATCGCTCCAGCGGATCATGTCCTTTTGCAGGGTGAAATCGTAGGAGGTATTTTGATTCGAGGACAGGTCCACGCCGGTGCGATCGTCGGCACGATAGCCAACCGCTTTGATATGCAGTCGATACTCTCCGGCGGGAATCTTTTCTAGGAGGAAGCGGCCCTGGGAGTCTGACAGCGCTATGAAGGTTATTTTGTTCTGAGTGTTCTGCGCTTCGACGAATCCACCTTCGAAGGGCGCGCCATCGGGCCCCTTCACGGTGCCGGCTACCGTTGCGGCAGAGGCGAACGTGAAGGAGAAAGCCAGCAGGCTGGCGAGGGCGAGCGCCTTACTGAGCCACTGCATGAAAGGCTCCTTCTGAAAGGAATGACCCGGTGGCCATTTCTCCTTCGGCCCGAAGACTATTCTTCCTGCCCTGCCATGTCAATCACGAGAATCAAGTTATGGGCTTGGGAATATCTCGGGATGAGGCTTACTGGAAGGCGCGTCGCGGATGGCCAACGATGGTGGGGTTGGTGCTATAGTGCAGGCGCCATAATCCTGCCGGAGGTTGAGGGCGGGATGTATGCTGGGCGCGTCGTGGCGCTCGCAGGGAGGGTACAGCGGTGCTCAAGAGACTTTTTTGCGTGGTTCTTTTTTTCGCCGGCATCGCTCGGGCGCAGCAGCCTGCGGCGCCTGTTCGAACCTTCGCGAACCGCTGCAGAATCTGCCACGGGAGTGATGGCAACGGGACCGACCGTGCTCCGGCGCTGCTTGGCTTTGTGGCTTCCCACTCCGACGCTGAAATCACCACGCTGGTACACACGGGCCGCCTCGATAAAGGAATGCCGCGGTTCGACTTTACCGACGATGAGATGACAGCGCTGCTCGCTCATCTGCGCGGCCTGGTATCGGGTGCGGTGGTCCCTGCGGCAGACCCACGCGCCGCACTTCGGGGTAACACCTTCCAGCCGCACGCGGTTAGCCTGACGCTGCAGGACGGTCGCAAACTCGACGGCACATTGATGAGCGAGACGGCATTCAGTGCTACTGTGGCCACTGCCGACGGCAGGTTCCATTTGCTGGCGCGCGACGGCGACGTCTATCGCGAACGCCCGATTGAGCCTAAGCAGGACTGGACTAGCTATGACGGGAGTTTGACGGGGAATCGCTATAGCTCTCTGGCACAGATCAATGTGAAAAATGTGCAGCGGCTTTCTCCGGCCTGGGTGTTTCCCAATCCCACTGCGGTGCAGCTGGAGGTGACTCCCATTGTGTCGGATGGAATCATGTACATCACGGCGCCTAATGAAGCCTATGCGCTCGACGCGACCACGGGGCGGCAGATCTGGTCTTTGAAAATGCCGCGGACTCCCGGGCTTTTGAGTTCGGCGGGGGACGGCGCAAATCGCGGTGTCGCAATTTCCGGCGACCGCATCTTCATGGTTACCGACAGTGCTCATCTGCTCGCACTGGATCGCATCACGGGCAAAAAAGTGTGGGATGTCACGATGGGAGATACGAAAGAGGGCTATAGCGCGACTAGCGCTCCGCTGGTGGTGGGGGACTTGGTGCTTTCCGGCGTGGCGGGTGGTGAGGAAGGGGCGCGGGGGTTCGTGGATGCGTACCAGGCTTCTTCGGGTGAGCGGGTGTGGCGGTTCTACACAATTCCTTTGCGCGGCGAGAAAGGCTCGGAAACGTGGGTTGGGAATGCGCTGGAGCATGGTTGCGGCGCCACGTGGATCACGGGCTCCTACGATCCGGGCCTGGAAACGTTGTATTGGGCCGTCGGCAATCCTTGCCCGGATTTCAATGGGGATGAACGCAAGGGCGACAACCTTTACACCGCGAGCGTCGTGGC
>CAZRKW010000217.1:0-6812 GCA_964600355.1 uncultured Acidobacteriaceae bacterium | reverse complement strand
TTCTTAGCCTTTGGAATTCCTCGACTTAGAACTCCGTCCTGGTGTTGCGACGACCTATTGAGACCGTCCCCTTTTGAGGGAAAAGGCGCACCGGCAAGAGTGCCGATGCCACACTGCGGCGATTTTGCCGGCCGCTATGAACAGCAGGGAGGAGAAAAACTCAAGAGAGATCCTTCGTCGCTTCGCTCCTCAGGATGACGACGAAAAGCGAACGGCTTGGGCTAAGGGCGATGCGCACGGGCGGGAGTGCCTGTGCCACTTAAAGCGTGAGAGATTCGTCACTCGAAAAGCAAGCGATGGGAAACCGTACTTCGTTGCGTTTCAGGCTGTGCTAGGCAGCGCGGGCCGCTGCGCAAAGGTGAGTCAACAGCGCCAATCGGGAGATTGGCGTTCCCGGGGGGCGACGACTTGGCGCGCCGAAGCTTTGACGAGCGGGAATGCGTGACGGCGAAAGAAGAAGCAGGTCCCTCACCATCCGCGCTTTGCGCGTATGGGCTTGATGTCATAACAACGCGGGCTCCTGCGGCGCGAGTAGACTTGGGTTGTGCAAGACCAAGGCTCGGAGGAAGGAGCCGACGATGAGGTTCATTATAGGCTGTGATTTTCATCCGGGCTATCAGTGCATTGCGATGCTGGACACCGAAACGGGGGAACTGGTGAAGAAGAGGCTGGTGCATGAGGGAGAGGAGGTGAGGAAGTTTTACGCCGGGCTGCCAGCACCGGCGCTGGTGGGCATCGAAACGAGCGGGCATTCGCAGTGGTTCGAGAAGCAGCTGGGAGAACTGGGACACGAGGCGTGGATCGGAGACGCAGCCAAGATCCGTGCGGCGGAGGTCCGGGAACAGAAGACCGATTGGCGGGACGCCCTGTTGATTCTCGGCTTGCTGCAGCAGGGGCGCTTTCCGCGCATCTGGGTGCCCACTCCGGAAGAGCGGGACGCGCGGCAACTGCTGCTGCATCGGCACAAGCTGGTGCGGATGCGGACGCAGGTGAAGAATCAGCTGCAGGCACTGGCTCTCAATCAGGGCGTGCGGCGGAAATCGAAGCTGTGGAGCGTCCTGGGGCGAGCGCAACTGGAATCGCTGGCGCTGCTGCCGTGGGCGGCCCGGCGGAGAGAAGACCTGTTGAAGCTGCTCGACGATCTGGGCCCAAGGATTCTGGAACTGGATCGAGCGGTCGCTCAGCAGGCCTGGGCACGGCCGGCGGCGCGGCGGTTAATGACCCATCCGGGCGTAGGGCCGGTGACGGCGCTGGCCTTCGTGCTGACCACCGGACCGGTCAGCCGGTTTCGCCGCGGCAAGCAGGTGGCCAGTTATTTCGGATTGATCCCTAGGGAGCGCTCCAGCGGCGGCAAGCAGCGGCTGGGGCACATCTCGAAACAGGGGAACGCGTTTCTGCGAGGGTTGCTGGTGGAGGCGGCGCAATCAGCGGTGCGGCATGAGCCGGAATTGCGTCGCGACTATCAGCGGCTGGCGCAGAGGAAGTGCCGGGCGCTGGCGAAGGTGGCCATCGCGCGGAAGTTGGCCGTGCGGTTGTACTGGATGCTGCGCACCGACAGCGATTATGCGCAGCTACTCCAGGGTTCGCATGCAGGACAGCCCGAGTCATCCTGTGGTCGCAGCTAGGACCGTTGGCTTGAGTGGGCATCCTGCCTCCCGATAGCGTTCGGGAGATCGAACAAGGAATCATGGTCGCGGTAGGTGACCGGATAGATGGTTGGTGGAACCCAGATAGGGCCACCCAACGATTGCAGAGCGGGCCTTGGTCGCACAGAAAAGATTTCCTGGGAGTGAAAAACAAACCCTCCTCGCGAGGGCACGTATCCGTGTGTCTTGACTTAGCCGGCGTTGTTATAGACAGGATGACAATGAAAGGCAGAGGCAGGGGCAAGAAAAGCGGATGACCAACGCAGAAGACCGACCCTTACAACCGAAGGGTCGGGCACCCGCAAAGGCTACGGCGGGGCCGGCCCACGCTCGACACTTTTGTGGGCCGCCAGGTGGAAACTTAAAAAATGTGTTGGCTGTGCACAATTGCTTGACACGTGTGTCCTGGGCTGTATGATTATGCAGACGGATGCATAATCACGCATTGAGGCGTGGGATTCCATGGCGGTACAGAAACGATTTCGGCAGGGGCAGATTTTGAAGCTGCTCTCGGGCCAGCCGGTGGCGAGCCAGGACGAGCTGCGGCGGCAGCTGGGGCATCTGGGCGTTCGCGTGACGCAGGCTACGCTTTCGCGGGATTTGCGGGAGCTGCGGCTGGTGAAAACCGTGGAGGGGTATCGCCCGCTGTCGGCGGCCACTGAAGAGGCTTCGCCGCTTCCGGCGCTGGCGCGGGCGCTGAAGGATTTTTTGCTCGATATACGCGCGGCGCAGAACATGCTGGTGCTGAAGACTCCGCCGAGCGGGGCGCAGCCGCTGGCGGCGGCTGTGGATGGCGAGCACTGGAAAGAGGTGGCGGGGACTTTGGCGGGGGACGACACCGTCCTGCTGATTACTACGTCACGGAACGCGTGCAAGACGGTTCAGAAGCGGATTGAGGACATGCTTCGATGAGCGACCAGGCCAAGGTGGCCGTCGTCGGGGCGACGGGCTACGCGGGATACGAGTTGGCGCGGCTGCTGCTGCGGCATCCGAACGTTGGCACGCCTACATTTTTTTTGCGGGAGGGGCGCGCGAACGTGCGCTGCCTTACGGAGCTTTATCCGCAGCTGCGCGGGTGGGGCGAGGCGCCTTGCAAGCCGCTATCTACGAAGGCTGTCGCTAGCAGCGGGGCGGAGGTGGTGTTTCTTTCTACTCCGCATGAGGCTTCGCTGGAACTGGTTCCGGAGCTGCTGAAGGCGAATCCGGCGCTGCGCATCGTGGATTTGAGCGGGGCGTACCGCTTTCGCGATCCGGAGACTTTCGCGCATTGGTACAAATTGCCGGCGCCGGATGCCGCGACGCTGGCGGAAGCGGTTTACGGGCTGCCGGAGCTGTACGAGGCGGAGCTTCCGAAGGCGCGGATCGTGGCGAATCCGGGCTGCTACCCGACGTCGGTGATTCTGGGGCTCAAGCCGCTGATGGAAGCGGGCTGGATCGACATGGCGCACGGGATTGTGTGCGACTGCAAATCGGGCGTGACCGGGGCGGGGAAAGAACCGAAGCGCGAGACGCACTTTGTCGAGGTGAACGAAAACTTTCGGGCGTACAACCTGTTCAAGCACCGGCACACGCCGGAAGTGTCCGACCACCTGGGATTGCGGCTGGGGGATTTTGTTTTTACGACGCACCTGCTGCCGGTGGACCGGGGAATCCTTTCGACGCTTTACGTGCGGCTGAAGGGCGCGCGGAAGGCGGAGGACGTGGAGGCGCTGTTTGCAAAGTTCTATGCCGGGCGGCCGATGGTGCGCGTGTTGCGCGACGGTGGCCTGCCGGAGCTGCAGCACGTGACGCACACGAATTTTTGCGATATCGGGTTCGCGCTCGATGCGGCGGGCGAGCGGTTGATCGTGGTGGCGTGCCTGGACAATCTGGGCAAGGGCGCGGCGGGACAAGCGGTGCAAAATCTGAACGGGATGCGTGGATATCCCGAAACGGCGGGGTTGCTATGAGACTTGTGGTGAAAATCGCAGGGGCGCTACTCGAAAAAGAAGAGCATGTGCAGGCGATCGCCCGTCAGATCGCCGAGGTGGCGCGCGCGGGCCATGAGGTTCTGGTGATCCACGGCGGCGGGAAGATCTTTACCGCGACACTGGCGCGCATGGGGATCACCAGCCGCTTCAAGAACGGCTTGCGCGTGACCGATCGCGAAACGCGCGATGCGGCGATCATGGTGTTTGCGGGCCTGCTGAACAAGAAGCTCGCGGGGGCCATCTCGCTCGCGGGACAGCCCGCAGTGGGCATTGGGGCGTCGGATGCGGCCTGCTTTCTCGCCGAGCCGATGCAGGTAGATGAGCGCGAGGGCGGCCTGGGCTTCGTCGGATACCTCACCGAGGTAAACGTGGAATTTCTCAATTCGCTGTGGCGCGCGGGACTGGTTCCGGTGGGTTCGTGCATGGGACTGGGGGCGGACGGCGAGCTTTACAACATCAACGCGGACCATATGGCTGCCGCTGCCGCAGAATTCGTTGAGGCTGACCGGCTGATCTTTTTGACCGACGTGGCCGGAGTGCTCGACGGCGACAAGGTGCTGCGCGCGGTGAAGGGGACCGACGTGGAAGACCTGATCCGGCAGCATAAGGTTTCCGGCGGCATGATCCTGAAGTTGGAAGCCGCCAAACGCGCGCTGGCGGGCGGCGTGGCTGAAGTGCGCATCGTGGGAGGCACGCAGCGCCGGGCGCTGCTGAACGCGATCAGCGGATCGTCGCGTTCGGCGGGAACGCGGGTGTTTCCCACCATCCGGACGCGAAGCAAGGCGCGGACGGCGCATGGCGCCGCGGACTGACATGCCGAAGAAGAAATCCAGCGTCGCGAAGCGGGGGTCGCCGGCGAAGATTGTCGCCGACAGCACACGCTATCTGATGAACACCTACCGGCGCCCGTCGGTGGTGTTCACGCACGGGCGCGGGTGCCGTTTGTACGATTCGCAGGGGCGAGCTTATCTGGATTTTCTGGCGGGGATTGCGGTGAACGCGCTGGGGTACGCGCATCCGCGGATGGTTCGCGTGATTCGGCGGGAGGCCGGGCGCGCTACGCATATTTCGAATTTGTTTCACAACCCCTACCAGGGGTCGCTTGCGCGCAAGTTGGCGGAATGGTCGGGGCTTGACCGCGTGTTTTTCAGCAACAGCGGCGCGGAGGCGATGGAAGGCGCGCTGAAGCTGGCGCGGGCCTACGCGCACGCGAAAGCGGGGGCGGGCGGCGGGGCGCCGAAGACGCGCATTCTGGCGTTGGAGAATTCGTTTCACGGACGCACTTTTGGGGCGCTCTCGATCACGTACACGCCGAAGTATCGGGCGCCGTTCGAGCCGCTGGTGCCGGGAGTGGAATTCGTCCGGGTGAACGATGTGGCGGACCTGGAAAGCAAATTCGACGCGTCGGTGTGCGCAGTGGTGATCGAGCCGATCCAGGGCGAGGGCGGGATATTTCCGATCAGCGAGGCTTTCTGGAAGCGCGCGCGAGAGCTGGCGACGAAGTACGATGCGGCGCTGATCGCGGATGAGATACAGTCCGGCCTGGGGCGCACGGGCCGCTATTTTGCGTACCAGCGATTTGGCGAAGACTCGCTGCCCGATGTCGTGACGGTGGCGAAGCCGCTTGCGGGCGGGTTGCCGCTGGGGGCGTTCATTGCCAGCGAGCAATTTGCTTCGGCTTTCACGCCGGGGATGCACGGTTCGACGTTTGGCGGCGGTCCGCTGGTCTGCGCGGCGGCTCTCGAGTTTCTGACCATCGTGGAAGAGGACGAGCTTCTCGCCAACGTGCGGGCGCGCGGCATCGAGCTTCGCGCCGGTCTCGAAGAACTCGCGACGCGTTTCGATTTCATTCGAGAGGTTCGCGGCGAAGGATTGATCCTCGGGATCGACCTTGCGATTGAAGGCGCGGCTTTCGTGCAGGAAGCGCTGCAACGAAGCCTGCTGATCAATTGCACGCACGACCATATCCTGCGGCTGCTGCCGCCCTTCATTATCCGGCGAGCGGATGTTACCGAGTTTCTCCGCAAGCTCGAAGCGGTGCTGGCGACAGCGCAGAAATCCGCGGCAAAGGCTCGTACCGCCGCGCATCCCACCCATGCGGCAAGCCACGGTACATCTCTGGCTTCGGCTGCCGCGAGGTAAATTCACATGACAGCTCTGAATGTATCGCTATCTTTGTCGAACGATTTGCTGACCGGAACCGAGTGGAACCCGGCGCAGCTGCGCGAGTTTTTCCAGCTGGCGGCGGACATCAAGGGCCGGCCGGAGCGGTACGGCACGGCGCTGGCGGGTAAGTTTCTGGCGCTGATTTTCGAGAAGCCGTCGCTGCGGACGCGGGTGACCTTCGAGGTCGGCGTGGCGAGCCTCGGCGGCACTGCGGTGTTTCTCGACCATACGCTCACGCATCTGGGAGAGCGGGAATGCGTGCGCGACATCGCGAAAAATCTGGAGCGCTGGGTGCACGGAATCGTGGCGCGCGTGTTTGCGCAGGAATCGCTGGAGGATTTCGCGAAGAACGCGAGCATCCCGGTGATCAATGCGCTGTCGGACAAATATCATCCGTGCCAGGCGTTGGCGGATTTCTTCACGCTGGAAGAGCGCTTCGGCAATTTGCGCGGATTCAAGCTGGCCTACATCGGCGACGGGAACAATATGTGCCACTCGCTGCTGACGATCGGGGCACGCGTGGGAGCGCACGTGCGGGTGGCGACGCCCGCGGGGTACGAACCCGACGCGGCGATTGTGGCCGATGCGAAGCGCGTAGCCCGGGAGACGCGCGGGAAGATCGAGATCCTGCGCTCGCCGGAGGAGGCGGTGGCCGGCGTACAGGCGGTCTACACGGATGTGTGGGCCAGCATGGGCCAGGAGGACGAATCGGCCAAGCGGGCGGCGGACTTCGAAGGCTATGAAGTAAACGAAAAGCTCTTCTCGCAGGCCGCGCCCGACGCGATTTTCATGCACTGCCTGCCGGCGCATCGCGGCCTGGAAGTGAGCGCCGGGGTGATCGATTCCCCTCGCTCCGTCGTGTACGACCAAGCGGAAAATCGCCTGCACGTTCAGAAGGCGGTTCTGCACACTCTGCTTACTTAAATCCCAAGGAGAACGAATTGGCGAAGAAAGTTGTGCTGGCATATTCCGGAGGACTGGACACCTCCATCATTATTCCGTGGCTGAAGGAGAATTACGGCGGCTGCGA
>CAZRKW010000216.1:0-6853 GCA_964600355.1 uncultured Acidobacteriaceae bacterium | reverse complement strand
CCGGCCGGCCATGACCGCTTCGGCGCGGACCAGATCGAGGAGCATCTCGGTCCCCTGCGCGAGGCGATGGGGCTCTCTCACGAAGGGCTAATGGCGTTCGGCCGCGAAAACCCTGGAAACCACTCGGAAGAATTCTGCATGACGGTGCTGGGCCTGAAGCTCTCCCGCCGCGCGAACGCCGTTTCGGCATTGCATGGCGAGGTGTCGCGAGAAATGTGGACCGGCCTGCAGCTCAGCGACCGCGATGAACCTTCGCGTATCGGGCACATCACCAACGGCGTGCACGTTCCCACATGGCTCGCGCCGCAAATGTTCCGCCTCTACGACCGCCACCTCGGAACCGAGTGGCACGAACGCAGCGCCGAAGCCAAAATCTGGGAAGGGATCGAGAACGTCGACGACGGCGAGCTTTGGGAAACGCATTTGAGCCTGAAGTCGCGCCTACTCGACTTTGTGCGCCGCCGCGCGATGGAGCAAGCGGAAGGGCGCGCGGAATCGCCCGAGACCGTCCGGCGCCTGGGACGCATGCTGAGTCCCGACGCGCTCACCGTAGGCTTCGCGCGGCGCTTTGCCACCTACAAGCGCGCCAACCTGATCCTCCGGGACATCGAAAAGCTGGCTTTGATGGTGAATGACCCGAAGCGCCCCGTGCAGTTCGTGTTCGCGGGCAAAGCCCACCCGCACGACGAACTCGGCAAGCGCGTTCTGCAGCAGATCGCCGAGCTGATGCGCGACGGCCAATTCGCCAATAAGTTCGTCTTCGTCGAGGACTACGACATCAACGTGGGCCGGCATTTCGTCCAGGGCGTAGACGTCTGGCTGAACAATCCGCGCCGTCCTCTCGAAGCCTCCGGTACCAGCGGGCAGAAGGTGGTTTTGAACGGCGGGCTGAACCTCTCCGTGCTGGACGGCTGGTGGGCCGAAGCCTACGATGGCCTCAACGGATTCGCCATCGGCACCGGCCGCACGCACACCAACATGGACGTGCACGACACCCGCGACGGCGAAGACCTCTACCGCGCGCTCCGCGAAGAAGTGATTCCGCTCTACTACCAGCGCGATCGCGACGGCCTGCCGCGCGGTTGGATCAAGCGCATGAAGCGCGCGATCCGCACCTTGGGCTGGCGATTCAACGCCGACCGCATGGTCATGGACTACACAATGAAGTGCTACGTCCCCGCAGCCGGCGGCACATCCAGCGACATGCGCCTGACTTCGTAATTCTTCGCAAAATTGCGGGGGTAGTATTTCCGCTGATCGCTTACTGCTGATCGGGCAGTGCAAATACGTAGAGCGCGTTGCCGTGCATCGGATGGTGAATGTCCGGCAGGATCGCCCGGGGAGCCTCGCGTGGACTGCCTCCACCTAATCCCGTCGTGACCGCGATGTATTGCTTTCCTCCTGCCGCGAAAGACACCGGGAATCCCTGAACGGACGTGCCGAGCCTTGTCTTCCAAATCGTTTTGCCGGTGGTGGCATCCACGGCACGGAAATAGCGATCGAGATCGCCTATGAAAGCCAGGCCGCCACCTGTAGAGAGCACCGAAGTGAGGAAGGGTGGACGCTGCTGCCAGCTCCACACCTCTTTCATTGTCTTCACATCGTAGGCGACCAGTTTGCCGACATTGCCGTCGGTCCCGGGCATCTCATAAAATCTGCGATCGGCCGACCCGCCGCCCGAACCATCCACGAACTCGACCTTGCGGCCGAACATCTCCATGCAGCTCTGGCTCAGCGGGATGATTAGAATTCCCGTGGGAGGGTAGTAGCTGATCGCCGGCCAGTCGTGCCCGCCCTCGGTGCTGGGGCAGACCTGCACGCCCTCGCCAATTTTCTGCTCGACCACGTCAGGCCGGTACGTGAGCTTCCCCGTCTTCGGATCCAGGCCGCTGAAGACGTTCTGAAACATCGTTTCCTTCTGGGAGATGAATTTGCCGCTCTTGCGGTCGAGCTTCCACAGAATGCCGGTTTTGCCAATCGTGAACGCGGCCTTCAAGTCTCCGATGTCGACCAAAACGCGCTCGTAGACTTCGTCGAGATCGAGCGACTCGCCCGCCACATGCTGGTAATACCATGCCAGCGAGCCGTCATCGGGACGCAGCGCGAGAGTCGAGCTTGTGTACAGATCCTGGTCGTTCACGCCCGATCCGCGGCTCACCTGCATCCAGGGCTTGGGCTGCGCCACGCCCCAATAAGTGAGATTGAGTTCCGGATCGTAGCTGCCGGTAATCCAGGTCTCGCCGCCCGCGCGAAGCATGTTGGTCAGCTTGCCCCACGTATCGCCGCCGGGCTCGCCGGACCGCGCCACGGTATTGAACCGCCACAGAATCTTGCCTGTAGCCGCGTCCAAAGCGCTGATGTAGCAACCCTGTTCGCTGTCGCTGGCCTTGTAGCGATTGCAGCCGCCGAGTCCCTGCAACACTTTGCCGTTGATTACGATCGGGCCGCTCGAATTCCCAAATCCCTTCGATGTGTCCGCGAGAACGGTATCCCAAATCGTCTTACCCGTGCGCGCATCGAGGCCCTCCAGATGCGCATCCGTGGTGGCGACAAAAACCTTGTCTCCGTAAATGGCCATGTTGCGCATGGCTCCCGTGCCGCCGCTCTGGCGGCCGGGTGGGCGCAGGCGATTTTCCCAGATCAGCTCGCCGGTGGGACCATCGAGCGCTTGCACAATATTGTCCGGGTTCACAAGGTAAATGATTCCGTTGTGTACGAGCGGGCTGGGCTCGTTCGAGCCCGTGCCCTCATTCATCCCCCACACCCAGGCGAGGCGCAAATCATGCACGTTTCGCGTGTTGATCTGCGTCAGCGGACTGTGGCTCCAGGCCTGATAATTCCCGCGGATCATCAGCCAATCGTTCGGATCGGGATGAACCAGCATTTCGCTGGTGACCGGGACGTAATTGCGCACCTCACCCTCAATGGTAACCCCGGTCGCGGGACCTGCGGGCCGCCGGGGAGTAGCGTCGTCCGAGGGCGGAGGCGGGGCCTGTGGCTTCGGCGCCGCTTGCGCAGAGGAACCCGCCGGCACAGCCTTGACCACACTGACGATCGGTACAGCCACAGTCGCAGCAAACGGCGTGGTGCCCGCTGGCGCTCCGTTGGACTGAAGAATGAAAGCGGTGAGATTGACGGCGTCCTGATCGCTCAGCGAGCCCGGATTATTGGCCGGCATGGTGTAACGGATGCGACTGAACAGATCGGCGGTGGTTCGCGTGCTCCAGGCGTTTACAAAGTTGTTGCCAGCCAGCGGCGGCGCATCCATGCTGCCGCGGAGATCGGGTTGATGACACGCAGCACACGTGGCCTGAAACGTCGCGCGGCCCGCATTCGCCTGATCGACGGTGTAAATTCCGGCCGCCGGGCCCTGCCTTCCCGAAGCGACCGGCAAACCAAACGCCAGCGCCAGCGTGGCAGGCAGCGCCAATATTCCCAACGCCCTTAATCGGCTCATCGCAATCCTTTTCTACGGTTTCTCCCGCAGGAACCATCCCCAAAGGTTGCCGGCCGGGGCGCCCTGCGAGTTGATCTGAATGTAGAGGCTGCTGTTCCGCAGGTCCTCGACCTGTTCCGCAGTGAGGTCAACGGACGCGCTGATCGTTCCACTCGCGGCGTTAGGCACCGGCACATCCAGGATCACCGGCCCGCGTACAGCCTTAGGACCATGATGAATTTGAGCCGCAATAGCGGGCGACTTCAGCCCGGCAAAAGTTCCGCTGATCTTGAGCGTTTTCCCCGACAGCACCGCCGTAAGCGAACCCGACCCGGCCACCGTCGCCAGCATTCCCTGGTCGAGCGGCACAGGCGAAAGCCTCACTTTGTAGACTTCCCCGCTCTGCGCGAACGCGCCAAGCGCCATCCACAAAATTGCCATGGCAAGGACGCCAAACGCGGGCCCGCGTCGTCCTATTTCAGCGCAAGTTGTTCCCGCGCTATCTCTGTCAGTACCTGATGATCGCACTCGACCAACCTCGTGTTTGAAGCGACGGCATCGTACGCCGCAGCCCCAGACGAATCAAGCATAGATTGCCAAGCGGCCCGCCACAGGCGCAGGCTGGCCGAAAAGCAGCGACGCCGGTGGAACTCAACCAATGGGAGAAATTGTCCCTACAGGCTCTTCCGCGACCCGCGACAACAACCTATTGAGAGATAAGCAATTACGCGAAGTGACCGCCAGTCAACTTTGGCACGCCCCTTGCCTTTAGTACCGCCGTACCGGGAATCACAGAAAAGGAGATGCCATGAAATTCCGCTCTAATTTGCTGAAAGTAGCGCGCGTTTCCGTCGCCATCGCGCTGGCTGCCCTCACGATAGGGGCTTACACGGCGAGCGCTGCCACGACGCAGGACCAGACGGTCAACGAACAGGCGCTGAACAAGCACGTCCATCACGCGCTGGTCATGAACCCGTGGTACGGCGTATTCGACAACATCACTTACGAACTCAACGGCACCCAGGTCGTGCTTTCCGGCCAGGTAGTGCTCCCAGTAACGAAGTCCGACGCGGAAAAGTCCGTGCAGCGCGTGGAGGGCGTCACGCAGGTGGTAGACAACATCCAGGTGCTGCCGGTGTCGAATTTTGACGACCAGATCCGCCGGGCCGCATTCCGGCGCATCTTCTCAGGCGACACGCTGGGTCGTTACGCGATGGGTGCGGTGCCGTCCATCCACATCATCGTAAATAACGGCCACGTTACGCTGGAAGGAACCGTGATGAACCAGATGGACGCCAACATCGCGCGAATCCGCGCCAACGAAGTGCCAGGCGTTTTCTCGGTGACGAACAACCTGCACATCGGCTGATCGTTCGCGTGCATATGTCGGCTCGCTACAGCCACTGACTAAAATTACGCCTCAGGCCCGGTTCAAGCCGGGCCTGAGCTTTTTGTCGCCTACAGAAAGCCCGCATCGAAAGCACGCGGCAGCAGTTTGCCCGACCGCTCATATTCGACTTTGCCCTGAAGGTTCGCAAGAATCACCGGAACGTCCCCGCAGAATTCCCAGATGATCTGGCGGCACGCCCCGCAGGGCCGAGTCAGCGTCTCGGTATCGGCCACGACTGCGATGGCGTCAAAGCCGTGCTCGCCCTCCGAGACAGCCTTGAAGATCGCAACGCGCTCCGCGCAGCAGGTAAGCCCGTAGCTCGCGTTCTCCACGTTGCATCCAGTGTAAATCCTCCCGGATTTCGCCCGCACCGCCGCCCCCACGCGAAAGTTGGAGAACGGCGCGTGCGCATTCTCCCTGGCAAGTTTCGCTCCGGCAATCAATGCGTCGTATTCAGTCATGTTCCTGTCGCGGCTTGCAGTTATGCACCGATGATCTTGCGCACCAGTGGCTGGGCGACTGGCGGCTGCGGTCCAATCTCGAAGCTCCGCGCCAACAGGGCCGCAGCTTCGCGAAGCCGCGCGTCCGAATTGTAGCGAATTGTGCAAAGCGTTTCGCCGGCTTTTACGGAGTCGCCTACTTTCTTCTCGAGGATCAGCCCCACGGCGGGATCGATCCTGTCCTCCATTTTCTCGCGTCCGCCGCCGAGCATCATGCTGGCGACGCCAATCTGCTCGCAATGAATGGACGTGACGTAGCCTCCGCGATGCGAGGTCACGTGCTGCTCGGACTGCGCGCGCGGGAGGTGGCTGGGCTCGTCCACGATGCGCGGGTCGCCGCCCTGCAGTCGAATGACTTCGCGGAAAGCGTCGCGGGCGCGGCCCGATGCGATCATTTCCACCGCCAGCTGCTTACCCTCCGCCACCGTCTTCACGCAGCCGCCCAGCAAGAACATCCACGCGGAAAGCTCATCGCAAAGCTCGCGCAGATCGGCCGGGCCCTGGCCGTTCAGAATTTCGAGCACTTCTTCGATTTCCAGCGCGTTGCCGACTTTTCGGCCCAGCGGCTGGTCCATGTCGGTGATGAGCGCGACCATCTTCTTGCCCATGCGCTTGCCCGTCTCCACCATCAATCCCGCCAGATACTCCGCATCGGCAGGATTCTTCATGAAGGCGCCGCTGCCGGTCTTCACGTCCAGCACCAGCGCGTCGATTCCCTCCGCCATCTTCTTGCTCATGATCGAGGCGCAGATGAGGAACGGGCTTTCGACGGTGGCGGTCACGTCGCGCAGCGCGTAAAGCTTCTTGTCGGCCGGGGCAATCTCGGGAGTCTGCCCGATCAGCGCGCAGCCGCACGTTTCGAGCACCCGACGAAACTCGCCAAGCGAGAGATTCACGTTGAAGCCGGGGATGGATTCAAGCTTGTCGAGCGTGCCGCCAGTGTGGCCAAGGCCGCGCCCGCTGATCATTGGCACCGAAATCGGCACGCAAATCGGCGCGGATATGGGCACTGACATGGGCGCCGAGTTTCGCGCATGCGCGACCGATCCGGCCGCCGCGACCACGGGCGCAATCACCAGAGAGGTCTTATCGCCAACGCCGCCGGTCGAGTGTTTATCCACCTTGGCGCCGGGAATGCCGGAAAAGTCGATCACCTCGCCCGAATGCAGCATCGCCTCAGTGAGGGCAGCGGCCTCGGCAGCCGTCATGCCGCGCCAGACCACCGCCATCAGCCAAGCCGCAAGCTGGTAGTCGGGAACGGTTCCATGCGTCGCGCCCTGAACGAGGAACTCGATCTCCTCGCGGGAAAGTTCTCCAGCGTCACGCTTCTTGCGAATGATGTCGACAGCGCGCATAGGTTTGGGAATCGCGCCACAGCCTGCGCGCGAATGGACCTCTGCATTATAACCGGGCAGCGCAAACCCGCGACTTCCCCTTGGGAACGCCAATCTCCCGATTGGCGGGGTTAAGCCACCTGCGCTTCAGAATTCCACGGAACCATAAAACGAGGCGCTATTTTGAGCGGCG
>CAZRKW010000215.1:0-6859 GCA_964600355.1 uncultured Acidobacteriaceae bacterium | reverse complement strand
CCCATGGCGATCGAGCGGATCTGGTTCAGCGTGTTATCGACGATGATCGGCACGAGAAGACCTACTTGAGCCCAGCAAACTTGCCGATTCCGCGCATCTTCATTTTGGCCATGCTGCCGTACTGCTTCATCATGCGGCGCATGTCGGCATACTGCTTGAGCACCTGGTTCACTTCCTGCACGGACGTGCCGCTGCCGCGGGCGATGCGCTTGCGGCGCTTGCCGTCGATCAGGTTGGCGTCGGAGCGCTCCGATGCGGTCATCGAATTGATGATGGCCTCGATGGATTTCAGCTGCTTCTCGTCCACGTGCGCGTCTTTGGGAATCTTGGCGAACGGCCCGACCTTCGGCAGCATCCCCATTAGCTGCTCGATCGAGCCCATCTTGCGGATCTGCTGCAGCTGATCGCGGAAATCGTGCAGCGTGAAGTCGTCCTCGCGCATTTTGCGCTCGAGCTCGCGCGCCTTCTTGAGGTCGATGGTCTTCTCGGCCTTTTCGATCAGGCCGAGCACGTCGCCCATGCCCAGAATGCGGGACACGATGCGGTCGGGCAGGAAAGGCTCGAGCGCGTCGTACTTTTCGCCCACGCCCACGAATTTCACCGGTGCGCCGGTCACCTTGCGGATCGAGAGCGCCGCGCCGCCGCGGGCGTCTCCATCCAGCTTTGTGAGGATCACGCCCGTGATTCCCAGGCGCTTGTGGAACTCCCCGGCCGAGCGCACCGCGTCCTGCCCGATCATCGCGTCCGCCACGAACAGGATCTCCGAGGGGTTCAGTTCGCGCTTGAGCTGCGAAAGCTCGTTCATCAGGTCGTCGTCGATGTGCAGCCGGCCCGCCGTGTCCACCAGGATCACGTCGCAGGCGGCAAGTTTGGCCTCGCGCGTTGCGCCGCGAACGATCTCCAGCGGCTTGTCGGTACCCGCCCCGGGCCAGATCGGTGTTCCCGTGGCCTTCGCCACCTGCGCGAGCTGTTCGCGGGCGGCGGGACGGTACACGTCGGTGGAAACCACAATGGGGCGATGGCCGTGTTCGCCGAGCCATTTGCCGAGCTTGCCGGTGGAGGTCGTCTTGCCCGAGCCTTGCAGTCCGCAAATGAGCCACACCGACGGCGGACGCGAAGCGAATTGCGGCCGTGCCTCGCGGCCGAGCAGGTCCCCCAACTCGTCGCGCACAATCTTCACCACCTGCTGGTCAGGCGAAAGCTGCAGCAGGACCTCGGACCCCATCGCTTTGGAGCGCACGTGGGCAATGAATTCATCCGCCACGCCGAGGTTCACGTCCGCATCAAGCAGCGACTCGCGAATCTCGGCAAGCGCCGCGTCCAAATGCTCCTCGGTCAGCTTTCCCTGTCCGCGGAGGTTCTTGAAGGCTCGTT
The DNA here is from genome assembly GCA_964600355.1 of uncultured Acidobacteriaceae bacterium. GTDB lineage: Bacteria > Acidobacteriota > Terriglobia > Acidiferrales > UBA7541 > Palsa-295. The sequence goes on along the minus strand of CAZRKW010000215.1, from coordinate 5,485 downwards.
GCAGCTTGTCTGTAAGTGTTTCAAACATGAACTGGTCCCGTAGGGCGCGGCTTGATGCATACGCGCAATCCCTGATTCTAGGCGAGGGTGGCTACCCGGTCAAACATGCTCGGCGGGATTGCTTTACAGAAAAAAAGGCTGCCGTTTCGGAGCGGCAGCCTCGAGAACTTCACAAGTATCTTTGGTTAGCTTTTTGTTCAGCTGATGTTCAGCCGATTTCTTCGAGCGCGACGAGCGTTACTACTTGCCCTTCGCTGCTTTTTTGGCTGGCTTCTTGGCTTTCTTGGCCATGATTGTCTCCGTTTTCAGGATTTGCCCGTAGGCATGGCTTACCTTATACGTAAACTGAGCGGACAAGTCCATCGATAACTGAGAGAAAGAACACTTTGCGCGAAAAAAATTGCGCCGCGGTCTTTGCCGCGCGGGCGCATCACGGCGAAATTCACGCGCTGCCGATCACAATTCCAACCGCGAACACCAGGACACCGCCCACCACCACCTGAAAGGCGGACGAGAGCAGCGGTGTGTCCATGTATTGATGCCGCACCCAGCTGATGATCGCGAGCTCGATCGCCACCACGATCACCGCGGCCGCGAACGCGACATGGAAATTCTGGATCAGGAACGGGAGCGTGTGGCCCAGCCCGCCCGCGGCCGTCATCAGGCCGGTCACCAACCCCCGAGTTATGGGTCGCCCGCGGCCCGTCAGCGAACCGTCGTCGGAAAGCGCCTCGGCAAAAGCCATCGAGATGCCGGCGCCCAGCGACGCCGCGATTCCGACGAGAAATGCGTCCCGCGTCTTGTGCGTCGCAAAGGCTGCCGCGAATATGGGTGCCAGGGTCGAAACAGAACCGTCCATCAGCCCCGCCAGCCCCGGCTGAATAATCTGGAGCATGAACATTCTTTTCCCGGCCTTTTCTTCCTCCGTGCGGGCGCCTTCATCGAGATGCTTTTCTTCCAGCGACGCCGCAAACTCCGAATGCTGCCGCTCGACTTCCGCCAGATCTCCGAGCAGCTTTCGCGTGGCGGCATCCGACACCTGCTTGAGAGCCTGCTCGTAAAATCGCCGCGTCTCCAGCTCCATCTCTTCGACTTGCCTGCGGACGGTTTTGATCCCGAGCGGCCGCACCAGCCACACCGGCCGTCGCTCGATGAAGCCCTTCACGTCCTGCCGGCGAATCAGCGGGATGTGCTCGCCGAACCGTTTCCGGTGCATATCGATCAGGGCCTGGCGGTGCCGCGATTCCTCGGCCTGCATTTCCTCAAACACTTTGGCCGTGGCCGGGTAGGTTTCCCGAAGCGCTTCGGCGAATTCCCCGTAGACGCGGCTGTCCTCTTCTTCCAGTTGGATTCCGAGTGCGAGAATTTGCCGCTCGGTGAGCTCTTTGAACTTCTTCGCCATAGTCAGCCCCCAAAATAAAAGGGTTATTATATCCTCCCGGCCCTATGGGAACGTTGGAACGTTCCGAGCACAAATGAAAGCTTTCGTAAAATCGAAATCGCCTGAGCCGAAGTCTCCAGGTGGTGCATCCATTCTGTGTGGTGCATGTGATCGCGTTCGATTATCAAGCGCGCGGACTCTCCGACTTCAAAAAGGAACGCCCCTGAGATGAAGGCTTGCATACTCCGCTCCCCGGCACCCGTGACGACGAATCCGCTTGTTTTTACCGACGTGGCCAACCCCACTCCCGGGCGCGGCGAATTGCTCGTGCGCGTTCATGCGTGCGGGGTCTGCCGCACCGACCTCCACGTGGTCGAAGGCGAGCTGCCGCCGCGGAAATCGCCGGTGATTCCGGGACACCAGGTTGTCGGCATCGTCGAGAAGCTCGGCGAGGGAGCGCATCGGTTCCCCATCGGCTCCCGCGTAGGAATCCCCTGGCTCCACAGCACCGATCAAACCTGCGAGTACTGCCTCGCGGGGAAAGAAAACCTGTGCGATAGCCCCACGTTTACCGGTTACTCGGTGGACGGAGGCTATGCCGAATACGCCGTTGCACCCGAGGCGTTCGTCTACGCCATTCCGGATTCGTTTCATGACCACCAGGCTGCGCCTCTTTTGTGCGCGGGAATCATCGGGTTTCGCTCGCTGCGGCTCACAGGTCTCCAGCGCGGCGGACGCTTGGCCTTCTACGGCTTCGGCGCGGCTGCGCATGTGGCCATCCAGGTGGCGCGCCACTGGGATATCGAGGTCTACGCGTGCACGCGCGGCGCGAAGCACCAGCAGCTCGCTTTGCAGCTCGGGGCCGTATGGGCCGGCGAAGCCGCCGAGGATCCCCCTGACAAACTGGACGCCGCCATCGTCTTCGCCCCTGCCGGAGAACTCGTCCCGCCGGCCTTGAAAGCCCTCAAGAAGGGGGGAGTGCTGGTGCTCGGCGGGATTCATATGAGCCCTATTCCATCGTTCGATTACGATTTGCTGTACCAGGAGCGCATGATTCGAAGTGTGGCCAACAACACGCGTCAGGATGGCGAGGACTTTTTGCGGATCGCGGCCGAAATCCCGGTTCGCAGCCAGGTGACCGTGTTTCCCCTGCGCGACGCGAACCGCGCGCTCAATGATTTGAAAAGTGACCGGATCAACGGGGCCGCGGTCATCGACTGCCTGGTGTGACTCGATCCAGCCGCGTAGAGTGATCTGGTAGGGTGAACCGCTCTTGGATATGTACTTTCGCGTCCTCCGAGACGAATTGTCGCGTGCGGCGACCCGGCGGAGCGCATCAAAGAACTAATAGACCGTCATCCACGCGACATTAAAAAGGAGCCGTAGCCATCGATTCCGCCGGAACCATCGCCCATCCAATCAAGAGCCGCAGCAGTTCGCTGCTGCACGAAAGCTTCCGAGCCGGAATCACGCTCAAAGGGATCGACGGCATTCTCGAAGCCATCGGCGGCATCGTGCTGTGGTCGATTAAGCCCTCCGACCTGAACCGCATCGCGCTCAAATTTCTTGAGATCGACCTACCCTTCGATCGCCATGAATTCATAACCACGCATTTGTACCGGGCCACCGAACACCTCGCTTACGGAGGCAAGCACTTCGCGTCGCTCTATCTGCTGGCCCACGGGCTCATCAAAGCGCTTCTGGTGACGGCTCTCTGGTTCGACGCGTTGTGGGCCTACCCCCTGACGATCGTGGTATTCGGCCTCTTTTCCGTCTTTCAGGTTCACCGATTCCTCTACACGCATTCGATCACGCTCCTGCTGCTGACCGCCTTTGACGTTCTGATCATCTGGCTCACCTGGCGCGAATACCACGACCAGAAAGCCTCCCGCCACGCACGGGCTCACCGGGCATAAAAGGACCCGATAGGGCAGTTTGAATCCTTCGATTTCCCTTTCGTTCGAACGATTGCTACCATAACTCCGCTCCAAACACTTCATCGGGACGGGCGTGGACAATGGCTGAAGCGAAAAAGATCGGCATTCTCACCGGCGGCGGGGATGTCCCGGGGCTAAATTCGGTGATCAAATCCGTGGTGTATGGCGCGAGCGGAATCGGCCGCAAGGTGGTAGGCATTCGCCGCGGATGGAAGGGACTCACCCATCTCGATCCTGCCCGTCTTTCCCATCTTTCCGATCCAACCTACACCTACGAACTCACGCGGGAGAATACGCTGGCGATCGATCGAACCGGCGGCACGATCCTCCACACCTCGCGCACCAATCCGCGCCGCATGGCCGAGGCGAAAATTCCCGCGAACTTTCCCGGCGAACGCCTGAAAAATCTTAAATTTGACGGCAAGTATTACGATTTCACTCCGGTTGTGATTGAAAATCTCCAGGCGCTCGGCATCGATTGCCTGGTCGCGATTGGCGGGGACGACACACTCAGCTTCGCCTCGATTCTTACCGCGAACGGCTTTCCCGTCATCGGCGTTCCGAAAACGATGGATAACGACGTCCAGGGCACCGAATATTGCATCGGCTTCTCCACGGCCGTCACCCGCGCGCGAGACGCGATAACGCGCCAGCGGACCACCATCGGCTCCCACGAACGCATCGGCGTCTTCCGCATCTTTGGGCGCGATGCCGGCTTCACCGCCGTCTACACTGCGTACGTCACCGGGTCCCGCTGCCTGATCCCGGAATATCCCTTCGATCTGGAAAAGGCGATCGGCCTCCTCATGGAGGACAAGCGAAACAATCCCAGCGGTTATTCCATTGTGGTCGTTTCCGAGGGCGCCGTTTGGACGGAGCGCGAAGTCCAGGAAACCGGCGAAGCGGATGCCTTCGGGCACCGCAAGAAGGTCGATATCGGGCAGGCCCTGTCCGGCGAGATCCAGAAGCGCACCGGCGAAGAAACGATTACGAGCGACCTGACCTACGATCTGCGCGGCGGCGCGCCCGATGTGATCGACCAGATCGTCGGCTCGACCTTCGGCAACATCGCGGTCGAGCTCGTTCGCGAGGGCGTCGGAGGCAGAATGGTCGGCATCCTCAACGGCGTTTACACGCACACGCCGCTCTCCCCCACGCCTTTGCCGCCGCGCAGAGTCGACACCGTAAAGCTCTACGACGCGGACCGCTACCGCCCCAATTACTCATCAAAACTTGGCGCGCCTCTGCTTTTCGGCTTCTGACAATCGGGGTGCGCTAGCGGCGCGCGCTTACCTGTGGCACACTCGATAGTTTGAAAGACACAGTGATGGGCCATCAAGGATGCCCATTGCCGTGCATTCGGAACAGCACAACGATCCATGGATCCCCAGTACATCCGGAATTTCTGCATCATCGCGCACATCGACCACGGTAAGTCCACGCTTGCGGACCGGCTGCTGGAGCTGACCGGGGCGCTGAGCCAGCGCGAGATGCAGGCGCAAGTGCTCGATTCGATGGACCTGGAGCGCGAGCGCGGCATCACCATCAAGGCCAAGAGCATCCGCCTGCACTACACGGCGGAGGATGGGCATGAATACCGCCTCAACCTGATCGATACTCCAGGCCACGTGGATTTCTCCTACGAAGTATCGCGCGCGCTTTCCGCGTGCGAGGGTGCGCTGCTGGTGGTGGATGCCAGCCAGGGGGTGGAAGCGCAAACAGTGGCCAACACATTCCTGGCCTCGCGGCACAATCTCACCATCGTCCCGGTGATCAACAAGATCGATTTGCCCGCGGCGCAGGTTGAATACGTGAAGGAGCAGATCGAGAGCGTGCTGACAATTCCAGCCGATGACGCGCTCCCGATCAGCGCGAAAAGCGGGCTTGGCGTGGCGGACGTGCTCGAAGCGATCGTGCACCGCATTCCTCCGCCCAAAGGCTCGGCGGACGCCCCGCTGCAGGCGCTGATTTTCGATTCCTGGTTCGATTCGTTCCGCGGAGCCGTGGTGCTGGTTCGCGTGATGGAAGGGCGCATCACGCCGCGGATGAAGATCCGCTTGTGCGCTTCGGATGAAGTGTACGAGGTGGAAAATCTCGGCGTGCTCACTCCCAAACCCATCGTGCTCGACGAGCTTGCCGCGGGAGACGTGGGCTTCATCATCGCCAA
>CAZRKW010000214.1:0-6862 GCA_964600355.1 uncultured Acidobacteriaceae bacterium | reverse complement strand
GTACACCCGAAGGCGATCTACATTCACCAGGGGCAGCAATATCACGTCGACAAGCTGGATTTCGACCAGCGCAAGGCCTACGTGAAGCCGGTGAACGTGGATTACTACACCGACGCGATCCGCTATACGCAGGTGCGCGTCCTGGAAATCGCCGAAGAAGAAAGCATAGCGGGGCCAGCCGCGCGCGCGCATGGAGATGTGCTGGTAAGGTCGCAGGTGGTTGGATTCAAAAAGATCAAATTTTTCACCAACGAGAATATCGGCGATGGAAAGCTCGAGCTGCCGGAGAACGAAACCCACACGACGGCGTTCTGGATCACGGTAGAACGGAAGCTGCTGGAGGATTTGCCGTTCCCTTTGTCCGACCGGCAAACCGGGATTTTCGGGCTGCTGTACGCGCTCGAGTCGATGGCATCACTGCTGCTGATGTGCGACCGTCGTGACCTGGGCACGGCGGTAGGCGAGCGGCCCGCGAGCCCCGGGATCGAAACCGAGTGGCAGGAATTTTCCAGCGCGGCAAGCGATCCCTCACAGATGAAAGAATTCTTCGAGCCAAATCTGTACATCTACGATGCCTATCCGGGAGGCATAGGATTCAGCGAGCCCCTCTACCGCGCACACAAGCTGCTGTTGCGCCGAACGCAAGAGTTGATTGCGGCGTGCCCGTGCGACCAAGGATGCCCGTCCTGCGTAGGCCCAGCAGGAGAGAAGAGCGAGCGCACCAAGGAAGCAGCCCTCGCGATCATGGATCGGCTGTGCGCGTGACCCCGAAAGAACGCCAACGCCGGCAAGCCTCTATTTCTGCCTCCCGTCGTCATCCCGGCATGCCAATCCGGACTGGTTTTCCGGGTGCCCGAACCCTCGTCGGGTTTACGAGGGTCGGTGGCGAAGCGGAGCCACCAAGGCTATCCCCTCAGTTTGCGTCAGTATCGGCGGTCATTGCTCGTGTTGGTGTTATTGGTGGTGTCGGTGGTCTTGGTGTTGGTGGTGTTGGTGTTGTTGAAGTTGCTGGTGGTGTGAGTGTTGGTGGTGTGGGTGGTGTTGATGCTTATGGTGTTGTTGTTGGTGTTGGTGAAGGTGGTGTTGTTGGTGTTGTTGGTGGTGTTGGTCTTGGTGTTGGCAGTCATTCTGAGCGAAGCGAAGAATCCCTCTTCGCCGTTGCTGTTGAGGGTGCCCGAACCTTCGGCGTCAAGCATCGGTCTTCCGTTTTTCTCGCCGCTGTCTTAGCTTTTAGTTGTCATCCTGAGCCCATCCGCGCGAAGCGCGGATGGGTGAGGGCCTGCTTCTTCTTTCGCTCTCAGGCATTCACGCCCGTCAAAGCTTCGGCGCGCCAGGACGTCGCCCCCTGGGAACGCCAATCTCCCGATTGGCGGTGTGTCTCACCTTTGCGCCGCGGTCTGTCTCGCCTTGCGCAGTCATGCGGCGAAAAAGGGCTCTTCTCTTCGCAAAATGACTACCCGCAAATTTGAACACGGAGCGATAGCGACAGTGGAAACAGATAGATTTGCGCGGTTGAAGGCGCTCCGGCGGCCCGCAGGGAGCGCATCGGCCGAACCGGGTGGATTTGCCGCCGCCGCGCAGATTCGCAGGCTAGTGTCGCTAGCCGAGGAACATGCCATCCGCGGCATGCGCCCCGATATCCCCGTCGGAGCCGAGCGCCTGGCGCACATGCTGGGAGCAACCCCGCGCGCCAATAAGTACGGCGAACACCTCGCCCTCCGGCGATGGTTTTCGGAGTCGATCGGCTGTGAACCTCCCAGCGCACCAGTGAATGCGACAGCTCTGCGGCTGCTCGAGCCAAATGCGCCCGACAGCGTGTGCGATCCGGAGCAATGGCTTTTCCTCGATACCGAAACCACCGGCCTCGCCGGCGGCACCGGCACATATCCGTTTCTGATCGGCATCGCCTGGTGGGACGCGGGCGGCCTCGAAGTGGAACAATTTTTTATGCGCGAGCACAGCGAAGAGCTGTCGGTGCTGGTAGCGCTGGCGGAACGAATGGCGGAGCGCCGTGTGCTGGTCACGTTCAATGGCAAGTCGTTCGATTGGCCGCTGCTCGAAACCCGCTTTAACATGACGCGAAAAATTCGCGTGCCATCGCCCAGAGCGCATCTGGATTTTCTGCATCCCGCCCGCAACCTGTGGCGTCTGCGCCTGGGATCGGCCCGCCTGCCTGAACTCGAGAAGCACGTTCTGGGATGGAATCGCGGTGCGGATGTGATGTCCGAGTTCATTCCGCAAATTTATTTCGATTACCTGCGCGGAGGTTCGCCCGATCCGCTCGTCCCCATCTTTCACCACAACCAGATGGACTTGCGCGGGCTGGCCGGGCTAGCGAGCCGCGTGCTCGCGGTGCTGGGCGATCCGGAGTCGCACGGCCAGGACGGTCTCGAGCTGTTCGGTGTGTCCAGAATCTGCGAGCGGCGGGGCGAGTCGGCGCGGGCGCGGGTGCTCTACGAGCGGTCGATTGCGGCGGAACTCCCCGCAGAAACCGAGCGCGCCGCACACCGCTCGCTAGCGCGGCTGGCCAAGCGCGAGGGCGATCACGCGCTGGCGTCGCAGCTGTGGGAGAAGATGCTCGGCGACACGCGCGAAGGTTTCGAGGCCTACGAGCAGCTAGCAATTCATTACGAGCGGCACGCTCGCGAGCCGCACCGCGCCGCCGAACTCGCGCGCAACGCCCTCGACGCGCTGCGCCGCGCCAATCGCCTGGGCACGATCGCAGTCCCCGCCTACCGCCAAAAAAAGGAGCGATTCGAGAAGAGGCTGGCGCGCCTTGAGCATAAGGGAAGAACGAGGCTGCTGGAGCCGATTGCAACGGCCGCCGGTACACCCGACACGAGCTGTTGACCGTGGAGACACCCGGGATCACGGCGCCGCTTTTAGGTCTGCTGGACTGCAACGGCATCATCCGCCGTACTGCTCGTCACTCACGTGTTCCATCCACTCGACAGCCTTGCCGTCGAGCTGCTCCTGAATGGCGATATGGGTAATCGCGGTTGTCGGCGCCGCGCCGTGCCAATGCTTCTCGCCAGGCGGAATCCAGACCACGTCACCCGGCCGAATTTCCTCGATCGGCCCTCCCCAGCGCTGAGCCCGCCCGCAGCCCGCCGTCACGATCAGCGTCTGTCCCAGCGGATGCGTGTGCCAAGCCGTGCGCGCCCCCGGCTCGAACGTGACACTGGTGGCAATCACGAGCGCCGGAGCCGGTGCATTGTTCAGCGGGTCGAGGCGTACCGTCCCAGTGAACCATTCTGCCGGGCCTTTGCCGGAAGCCTGCGAACCGCTTCGTTTGATTTCCACTGTGTTCCACCTCGCTGAAACTGAAGAGTTGCCGACACTGGCTATTGTATCCGCACTTTGTCTGTACGCCGAAGTCGCCGCTGTTGCAGCCCCGCACCCCGCGGTGTATATTCCGGTCGTTCGACGAAACCGGCAATCGGCTCAATGGATCAAGCGGGATCGAACGGTCAGAGGACTCAAAATGAAGCTCAACTCCTGGCAAGCAGCCACCCTCGCAGCGGCAGCCGCAGCAACCATTTTCTTCGCGGCCCAGCCCGTCCTCAACGGTCAATCCAAGGCCGACAAAAGCGCCGTCGCCGGAGCCAGCCAGATCGCCGGACTCGGCTCGATCTCCGGCTCCGTCCGCGCCCCCAAGGATTTCAAAGCCGCGAAGGTTTTCGCGCACAATGTCGACAAGAACGTAACCTACATGGTCTTCACCGACGCCGGCCGCTACACCGCGGTCGATCTGTTCCCCGGAAATTACCAAGTAACCGTAGCCAAGAACGGCTTCAGCAGCGAAGACGTCCAAAAAATCACCCTCGCCCCGGGCGGCACCGCCACCGCCGACCTCACTCTCCAGGAAGGCACCTACCGCCCGCCGCAGCAGGCGCGCACCGCCACCCCCAAAAACGAACCCCTCCTGGCATATGACGATCTCTATCCCCCCGGCCCCGGTCGCCAGATCATCGAGCGCACCTGCATCCGCTGCCACGGCGCCGATTTTCTCCCCAATCACCAGTGGGACGCCGACCAGTGGAACGCCGCGATCGACCTGATGCAGTCCACCGAGCTCAATTCGAATCCGCCGGGCCGCATCAGCCGCTCGAGCGTTCCCGAAGGAATCAGACCCCAGGAGCGTCAGACTCTCGTCGATTATCTGGTAAAAAATTTCGGCCCGGACAGCACACGCCGCGGCCTCGCCGTCCCTGAAGCTCCGCTCGACGAAAAAGCCCTCGCCAAAGCCGAGTTCATCGAGTATCAGGTACCGCCGCTGACCAACGGCCACGACCGCCGCTTCCACGACGAGCACCTCAGCGCCAATGGCGACGTCTGGTACACCGACGCCAACGGCCTCCAGATCGGCAAAATGGACCCGCGCACCGCCTCCTGGACCGACTACCCCCTGCCCGACGCCAAGTATCGCGGCCACGGCCTCGTTCAGGACGCGAGCGGCGACATCTGGGTCTCCGGCCACACCGCCTTCGTCCGCGTAGACAGCAAGACCGGCGCCATGAAAATTTATCCTTATCATCCCAACGGCGAGCGCCCCGACCACGGCAACACGCCCATCATCGACTCCAAGCAGAATATTTGGACCACCCTCATGTGGACCGACGAAATCGCCAAATGGGACCGCCAGACCGGCGAAGTTACGCGCTTCACCGTTCCCAGCCCGTACTCCGCGCCCTACGGCATGGTCATCGACAAGAGCGACAATCTCTGGATCGCCGAATGGTTCGCCTGCAAGATCGCTCGCTTCGATACCAGCGCCAACACCTTTACCGAATTCACGCCGCCCACCAAGCCGTGCAACATCCGCCGCGTCTTCGTCGACCACGCCGGCATGGTCTGGTACGCCATCGATAGCCGCGGCAAGATCGGCATGCTCAATCCCGCCACCGGCAAAATGGTCGAGTACGACGAGCCCGCGGCCTTCGGCTTCCCCTACGACATCCAGGAAGACAGCGAAAACAATCTCTGGATCGCCGACTCCGGCCAGGGCGGTGGCCTCTACAAGTTCGATACACGCCTGAAAAAGTTCACCTATTTCCCGGCCGTGCAGCGCACCGACATGCCCAAGATCAGCGTCTCGAAAGAAGATTCCATCTGGTACACGACCCGCGGCGGCGACTCCAAAACCATGTCCCTAGGCGTCCTCTACCCCGACAAATCCAAAATCAAAACCCTAGCCGCCTACCTGCAATAGCGTCGAGTACGTGTCATGGTTTTTCGTTGTCATCCTGAGGAGCGCAGCGACGAAGAACGGTTCTCCATCGCTCGCTTTTCGAGCGATGAATCTCTCCCTGTTTCGCGCCACAAGCACCACAGTCGCAGCCAATAACCCTCCGCCCGCGAACGCCCCCCCAGAAAAAGAATCGGGAGGGAAGGCGACTCCACGTCGCCCTCCCTCCCGAATCCATACACGCCGCTATCAGTCAGCTACGCACGCGCAGCCTTCCCTCGACGAGCCGGGCTTCGCTTCTGCTCTTCTTCGTCGTCCTCACCCACCGCGCCCGCCGCTTCCACATTGATGTTCTCGGCCAGCTCGGTGAGCTTCTGATCGGTTTCCTTCTCCTCCTCCAGCGTCTGCTCCAGCAGGGAAGCGGCCTCTTCCTCCCCGAGGATCTTCGCGTACGTGCGCACGCAGCCGTACGCCGCGATCTCGTAGTGCTCCACCCGCTGCGCCGCCGAGATAAGCCCCGCGTCCAGTGCCTCGCCGTCGAGGTCCTCTTCCATCATTTCCTTGCCCTCTTCGATCAGCCCCTCCATCCCTTTGCACTTTTTGCCCGATGGCTTCTCTCCGAGTGCGCTGAAGATTTGTTCCAGGCGTTGCGCGTGGCCTTTGGTCTGTTCCAGGTGCTCCTCGAAACCCGCGCGCAGTTCGTCTGAAGTAGACGCTTTGGCCATCTTCGGCAGCGCCTTGATCAGTTGATTTTCGGCGTTGTAAATGTCCCGCAATTCCTCCACATAAAGTTCCTTGAGTTGATTCTGCTCCATTGTGTCGATCCTCCCTTTCGTTGATCCTTGCGTTGATCGTTGTATCGATCTTTGTTTTGATCCGATGCGAACCCGTCGCAGATTAGCCTCGGCAAACGCCCCCAGCCATCAACAGAATGGTTGAGAAAGCAAAAGGGATTCCGGTACGGACGCTCGCACGCGCGGCGAACCGTCCTCCGTAAAAGTGATCTCTTCTGGCAGGAGCCGCGCTGTTCAAAACCTGTGGAAACCTAGGACGTTTCTGTCGAAAAGCAGGCGCTAAGTATATGCCACAGTCATCGCTACAGCTTTTACAGTATGGTAACCATGCGACTCCCGGAAAGTCAGAGTTCCGGAAGTTCCAACAAAATGGGACAACCGTACTATCGACGCCCGCCCACCCCGCCCCTATTCTGTACCTGCCTGGAAGTTCTTGATCCCGGGCCTGTTTTCGCAAGGGAGGACCAACCGATGAGCTGCGTAACCGACCTGTCGATCTTCAGCTTTGAACAAGCCGCCCACTCGGACAACAGGTCCGCGGGTGAGGCTTGGGCCGGCCAGGGCCATTCGACCTTTGCCGCCAATGATAGCCCGAGCCTGCCGTCCGGCATGCTGCTAGATCTCGAAAATTTAACCCCGGAGACTCTCGAAGCCTTTTTCCCCTCAGAGCAAGCGCTCGCCAAGTAAGCGGTCGGCCTTTACCGGCCGAAGGCAGCGCCTTGCGGTTCCTGCCCCCAATACCCCCAATGGCGTCAAGCCCTCAGACAAATCTAAATAGGTCGGAACGAACCGGCCTAGTACCCCGAGCTTCCGCGTTACTCAGGCGCATCTCTAATAACGTCGGACCTGTCAAACACTTCTTGAGCAGACTTCTTTCTTT
>CAZRKW010000213.1:0-6925 GCA_964600355.1 uncultured Acidobacteriaceae bacterium | reverse complement strand
CAAAAAGCCTGCGGGCGCATCTCCCGCGGTGTCACCGCGGCGCTGCTGGCGGGCTGCTTTCTGGCCGCGCCGCTGGCGCGCCCCAACAATTTTCTGAAGGACCGCAAGAAACCCGGACCGGCCAGCACGTCGCTGGACGATTATCTGAAGCGGGTGCGCGACGCCGGCGCGGAGGCCCCGGCGACCACCGGCAGCCTGTGGGTTTCGTCGGGGCCGCTGTCGGACCTGGGCGCGGATTACAAGGCGCACTGGCCGGGCGATCTGATCGTGGTGCAGCTGGTGGACACCTTCTCCGCCGCGACCAGCGGGGAAAACAACACCTCGCGGACGTTCAGTACCCAGTCGGCGGTGACCGGGCTGCTGGGAAAAATCGGCCCGAGCAATGCCCTGCAAAACATGTTCAACGCCAACTCCACCACGGCCCTCGACGGCAAAGGGGCTTCGACCATGAGTTCAAGCCTCAACCTGAATCTTTCCGGGCGGGTGGTCGACGTGCTGCCCAACGGCGTGCTGGTGATCGAAGCGGTGCGCGACTTCACCGTGGGCAATGATCGCCAGACGGTCACGCTGCGCGGCCTGGTCCGCCCCGGGGATGTGTCCACCAGCAACACCGTGTTGTCCACGCAGGTCACGAGCGTTGAGCTATCCATCAAGGGCAAGGGCGCGGTGGCCGATGCCACGGCGCGGCCCAACGCGATCGTGCGCTTGCTGCTCAAGGTTCTAAGTTTCTAGGGAGACGATGCCTGCCATGCTGCGCACCCTCATCAGCGGTTTGCTGGCCTTCGCGACACTGGCCGCCTGCGCCTCCGGCGCGGGGGCTGCGGTGGACAACGGGCGCGGAGCCCAGATCAAGGACATCACCACCATCGAGGGCGTGCGCGACAATCCTCTCGTGGGTTACGGCGTGGTGGTCGGCCTGAACCGCACTGGAGACAGCCAGCAGACCGTCTTTTCCACCCAGACCCTGGCCAATCTTCTGCAGCGCATGGGCGTGCAGGTTCCGGCCACCTCCATCCGCGTGAACAACATGGCCGCCGTCTTCGTCACCGCGGAGCTGCCGCCCTTTGCGCGCCCGGGCATGACCATCGATGTAACCGTTTCTTCCGCCGGGGACGCCAAGAGCCTCGCCGGTGGACTACTGCTGATGACCCCGCTCAAGGCCGCCGACGGCACCGTATACGCGGTGGCCCAGGGAGCCCTCACGCTGGGCGGCTACAGCGCCGGGGGCGGCGGCAACTCGAAAACCGTGAATCACCTCACCGTCGGGCGCGTGCCGGCGGGTGGGATCGTGGAGCGCGACACCGCGCTCGACCTCTCCAGCATGACCCGGCTTTCGCTGCTGCTGCGCGATCCGGACTTCTCCGCCGCGCGCGACGTGGCTGCGGCCATCAACAAGGAAATGGGCAAGGAGGTGGCCCGCGCGGTCGACAGCCGCCGCGTGGACGTGCTCGGCATCACCGCCACGGTCGGCGCGGTTCCGGAACTGATGGCGCGCATCGGCAGCCTGCCGGTGAGCGTGCATCCGCCGGCCAAAGTCGTGATCAACGAGCGCACCGGAACGGTAGTCATGGGCAGCACCGTGACCCTGAGCGCGTGCTCCATTCTCCACGGCAACCTGGCCATCCAGATCTCGACGACCTACCAGGTCTCGCAGCCGACCGCGTTTTCCAGCGGGGGAACCACCGAGGTGGTGCCGCAGGTCCAGGTGCAGGCGACCGATACCCCGGCGCAGCTGATCCAGCTGAAGGAGGGAGCCACGGTGGAGGAACTCGTGCGCGGCCTCCAGACTCTGGGAGCCGGCGCGCGCGACATCGTTTCCATCCTGCAGGCCATCAAGGCGGCCGGCGCTCTCGAAGCGGAGCTGGAGGTTCTGTGATGGTTCCGATCGACAGCAGCGCGATCTCCGCCGCAGCAACGCAAGGCACGAGACCGTCTACAGCCGCGCTCGGCTCGGCCGACGAAGCCAAACTGAAGAAGGCCGCGGGGGATTTTGAGTCCATCCTGCTGGCCTCGATGTGGAAGGGCATGAAGCAGAGTTTCGGCAGTTCCGAAACCGACGCCGACCCGGCGCACGGAACCCTGGATGACTGGGGCATCGAAATCATGTCGGGAGCGGTGGGCCGCGCCGGCGGTCTGGGTATCGCCAAATTGCTTCTGGCGCACCTGGATCCTGCCCCCAAGAGCAGCGCGGGCGTTGCGCCTGTTGACGGACAGGCGGAAGCGGACAAAATAACAGAATGAAACGACTTAAAATTGCATTAATGTTTTCTCATTCCGGGCCGATGGACTTAGAGAAGTCGGCGTGCTATCTGCGAGGACCCGGTGAGAGGATTCAGCATGCGCATTGATCCCAGTTCCCAGTATCTCGGCAACATCGCCCCCGATAACGTGGGCAATGCCAAGGGGCCGGCGAAAACCCCGCCGCCGCAGACTGGCGCGGGAGCCGGCGTCGAGTCTTCCACGGACGGCGGCGACACGGTCCAGTTTTCCGGGGCCTTGAGCGAGGCGCAGCAGCTGAAAGCCCAGCTGGCCCAGACACCCGACGTCCGCGCCAACCGCGTGGCCGCCCTGCAGCAGCAGCTGGCGCAGGGAACCTACCAACCCAGCAACGGGCAGATCGCCAGCGCCCTGATGGCTGAACTCCTGGGCACGGGCAACCCGCAGTAGCCCACCGGGCAGGGGAAATTTTCCATGGCGGATCTTTTGCCAGCACGGATCGAGCCGCTGGGAGACAGCGCCCAGCAGGGAGCGGATTCCCGCCGCGAAAAACCGCCCCAGCCGAAGGCCGCGAACACTCCCGCGCCGGCACCGCCGCCGCTGGAACCGGAACAGGATGACGCCCATCAGCTGGACGAACTGGCCTAAGCGATGAACTGGCCGAAACCATGACTACGGAAAGCGAACGCTACTGGCGGCTGCTCGAGCGGCGTCTCTCACTGCTCGACGCCCTCACCAAAACGCTGGCCGAGTCGCGCGCCGATTTCATCGCCCTGGACCTCGAGGCCATGCGCGGACGCATCCGCGAGCAGGAGCAGTTCTGCGGGCAGATCCGCGCTCTGGACCAGGACATCAGCCAGGCCCAGGTACAGTGCGCGCGGCTGGCCGGAGTTCCCTCCGCCAGCGCCGAGATCCGCTGGCCCGCGGTCCCCGGGACCGAGCCGGCCCTGGCGGAAAAGATCCGCGAAACGATGGGCCGGGTGGCCGCCGCGCAGCGCCAGCTACAGCAGCTCAATAACGCCCATCAGGCCATGCTGCGGCGCTCCCGCCGCACCGTGCACGTGCTGCTCAATCTGTTCCAGTCGCACGCGCCCACCTACGCCGCGCAGGTGGCTCCCGCCAACGGCACCATCTGCGAGGAAAGGGTCTAACCGTGGGAACGCTCGGGGCCAGCCTGAATATCGCCGTCGGAGCCATGCTCACCGACCAAGCCGCGCTGAGCACCACGAGCAACAACATCGCCAACGCCAATACACCGGGCTATTCGCGGCAGACCGTGGATCTGGCGGAGGTCTCGCCGGTGGAATACGGCGGCCTGCTGGTGGGCAACGGCGTGCAGCTGCAGCAGGTGGTCAGCCAGCGCAGCAGCCTGCTGCAGACGCAGCTCGATCAGGAAACCCAGCAGCAGAGCAAATACAATTCCTACCTGGGTTCCATGCAGCAGGTGCAAACCCTGTTCAACGAAACCAGCGGCACCGGCCTGCAGAGTTCTCTCAGCGGCTTTTTCAACAGCCTGCAGCAGCTTTCGACTAGTCCGTCGGACACCAGCCTGCGCGCGGGGGTGCTCAGCGCGGCCCAGAATCTGGCCCAGGGTTTCAGCAGCACGGCCGCGAACCTGGTGTCCCAGCAGCGCAGCGCGGACATGTCCGTAACGCAGTCGGTGGGCCAGATCAACTCGCTCACCGTGCAGATTGCCCAGCTCAACGGCGAAGTCAGCACGGCCACCAGCACGGGGCAGAACCCGGGCCCGTTCCAGGACCAGCGCGACGAGCTGATCAACCAGCTGTCCGGCCTGGTGGATCTCTCGGAAATCCCGGCGGGCAACAACAGCCTGACTCTGACCACGACCGGCGGGGCCAACCTGGTAGTGGGCAACCAGAGCTTTCAGCTGGCCACGCAGGCCGATCCGTCCACCGGTTTTCAGCAGGTGGTGTCGCAGGGGACCAACATCACTTCCAGCATCAACGGAGGCGCGCTGGGCGGAGCCATCGAGGCGCGCGATACGGGCATCCCGGCGGTGCTCTCTTCGCTGGACTCCCTGGCCTCTAACCTCGAAAATGCCGTCAACTCCGTCAACCAGGCCGGCACGGACCTGAACGGCGCACCCGGCGGAAACATCTTCACACCCTCTCCGGCGGGCGGAACCGGGGCCGCGCTGCAGATGAGCGTGGCCATCAGCGATCCCGCCAAGATTGCCGCCAGCCTGGACGGCAGCACCGGGGACAACTCCAACCTGACGGCCATGCTGAACCTGCAGAACCAGAATATCGTGGGCGGACAGACCCCGCTGAACGCGTATGCCAATCTGGTGTTTCAGATCGGCAACACCGTTTCGGGGGCTCAGTCGGAGGTGTCCGGGTCGCAGGCCCTGGTGCAGCAGATTCAGAATCAGATCGGCAGCGTTTCCGGGGTAAACATCAACGAAGAAGCCGCCAACCTGATCCAGTATCAGCAGGCCTATGAGGCCGCCGCGCAGATAGCGGGGGTGATCAACAGCCTGACGGCCACGGCCATCAATCTAGGCCACAGCAGCGGGGCGACCGGCTAATGAGCGTCCGACTAAATCCCGACATCACCCCCGACCTGCTGGCCTCCATCGAGCAGGCCCAGCAGAACCAGCAGACGGCCATCCAGCAGATGTCCACCGGGCGCAGCGTGAACAATCTCTCCGACAATCCCGCCGCCGCGGCGGGGCTCGTGGGCAACAACGCGCTTTCCAGCGAAAACGACCAGTTTCTGACCAACGTGAGCGACGTGCAGGGCAAGCTGCAGACGGCCGATTCGGCCCTGAGCAACGCCACCCAGCTGCTCACCACCGCCATCACCGTGGGAGCGCAGGGCGCAAACGGCACGCTTTCCGCCTCCGACCGCCAGGCGCTGGCGCAGCAGGTGCAGGGAATCCAGCAGCAGATGCTGGGTCTGGCCAACACCGCCTACGAAGGCGTGTATGTGTTTGGGGGAACCAACGTCTCCGCGCCGCCCTTCGCGCAGGATGCTAGCTCCTCTTCGGGGGTGCAGTACAACGGGAATTCCCACGTGACCAGCGTGCAGATTGCCGAGGGCACCTCGGTGCAGACCAACGTGGCCGGCAGCCAGCTCTTCCTGAACTCCAGCGGCAACGTCTTCAGCGCTCTGAACGACCTGGCCAACGCGCTCACCTCCGGCAACGGAATCGCCGCCGCCAACACCGAGGTGCAGCAGGCCTTCTCGCAACTCACCACCCAGCGCATCACCTACGGCAACGGTCTCAGCCAGTTGCAGAGCTCCCAGAATTTCCTCAACCAGGAACAGGTGAACCTGAGCACGCAGCAGAACCAGCTGGTGGGGGCCAATCTGACCGCCGTGGTGGCCAACGAGTCGCAGGCCCAGGTGGACCTGCAGGCGGCCCTGAGCGCCACCGGCCAGGTGCTGAACCTCCCGAACCTGCTCACCTACCTGAAGTAAGTAGCGCCCGGCCACAAAGGAAACGTACCCGGCTTCCCTTCCGCAGCTCTCCAAACCAAAGTCTCCTACTGGTTCGATCAGGACAGCCGCAGGGAGGCGTTCGCGTGCGGGAGGAAAGCAGGGAATGTCAGCGGGCGGCTTCGGAGCGGTGCGCGGCTGCGGCATTCTGGCTGGCCAGCCACTGGCGCTGCGCGGTCTCGATCGAACGGCAGAAGCCCGTCCGGAAGTGCGCGCCAGAGAAACGCCGCGCCACGCATTCGCGGGCAGCCGCTCCCATCTGCGCCGCCAGCGGGCGATCCTCCAGAAGCCGCCGCGCACAGTCCCGCAGTTCCGCAGGGTCGTCGGAAAGGAACCCGCTCACGCCGTGTTCTACCGGGGACGTCGGATGGCGGTTGCCCAACACGGGCAGGCCCGCGGCCATGGCTTCCAGGGTAGCCATGTTGTAACCGTCTTCGAGACGCGGGTCGGCGGTATGGATATAGAAGCGGTGCCGGCGAAAAATATGCTGCAATTGCTGCCAGCTACCCGCCGGATGTACGTCCAGCAGGGCGGGATTGTGGCCCACCAGGGTGACGGGCAGTTCCCCAAAGGCCTGTTGATGGAACTCCCACAAAAGAATCTTGGGTCGGCGCAGGATGTGGTTGGACACGCGCAGGCCCCGCGCGAGATCTCCCTGCCACGGCAGACCGTCCCCCGCGTCC
Source organism: uncultured Acidobacteriaceae bacterium (assembly GCA_964600355.1). Classification (GTDB taxonomy): domain Bacteria; phylum Acidobacteriota; class Terriglobia; order Acidiferrales; family UBA7541; genus Palsa-295. Next base: position 563 of record CAZRKW010000213.1, on the reverse strand, counting down.
GCCGAAAAAGGCACAATGTCGTTTGCAAAACCCCAGGACCGCCCCTTCAGGGAAGACACCGCCACCACGTGCGTTGCGGTGAGGCGGACATACTGCGCAACGGCTTCGCGAAACTGCCCCACGGGAACCGGCAGCTGCTGCTCCAGGGCCGCCCCGTCGAGGGTTTCGTGCAGCACCAGCAGGCGCGGACCGGGCAGGGATTTCACATCCAGAAGATCGCTGAGATTGTGGGCGATGATACATCCGTATGGTTGGGCGGCCCGGAGGGCATCCGCCAGGGGGACCAGTCGCGCGCCGGGCGGCACGGGACGCATCTTTTCATCCCACCCTGCGGGTCGGCCGCGCAAACCCACGACAATGTCCAGGGGCCGGTCGAGCCAGCGCAGCTGATGCACCCAGGCCTCGTGGCAGGCAAACACCAGCAGGGGGCGTTGGTGCCAGGAGGGATCGGGAGTGAGGGGAAGAGCCATGCGAGGGGGAAAAACCTCAGCGCCGGAAACCGCGCGTCACGTCTTTGAAATTGGTCATGTTGGCTTGAACAATAGTTTATCGCGTCTGCCGCC
>CAZRKW010000212.1:0-7008 GCA_964600355.1 uncultured Acidobacteriaceae bacterium | reverse complement strand
GCAGCGAGTAGAAGCCATCCCATAAATGGAACTCGTCAGGGCACGGTTTCAGCCGCGCCAAGAAAGCCCCGCGGACAAAGGGGTTTTAATCCCTGAGGGGCAGACGGCCGGGTCGAAGCATTTATGAGATAGATGGTTTCCTAAACGTGCGCAGTTTCGTGCTGCGGCAGTTCATCGGTGACCACGGTGAATTGCTTCAAGTTCGCCGTACCGAATGACGTGGTGAGCGCTACGTCGGATGCGTATCGGCCCACGGCCATCAGCACGCGCCCGATGCGCGGCTGATTGTTGCGGGCGTCGAAAGTCCACCAGCGGTCTTCCAGGTAGACGTCGAACCACGCGCTGAAATCCATGGGAGCAGCCGAAACCGGCACTCCGATGTCGCCCAGGTATCCGGTCGCGTATCGGGCGGGGATGTTCAAGGCCCGGCACATCGTAATCGCCAGGTGCTGAAAATCCCGGCAAACGCCGAAGCGATTGGTAAAGACATCGAGCGCCGTTTTCTGGGCGTTTGCATACTGGTATCCGAAGGTTACCTTCTCATGAACCCATTGGCACACCGCCTGCACCCGGTTCCAGCCGGGAGTGATCCCGCCGAAGAGCTCCGTCGCGATATTCGACATCCGGTCCACTTCGCAGTAGCGGCTGCTCAGCAGGTACTGAAGCGTATCATTCGGTAAACGATGCACGGGTATCTCGCGGGCCCACGGCGCCACCGGATCAGGGTCGCCCGTGTCGTGAATCAGGGTTGAATTGCTCAGCCGAAGCTCTCCCGCAGGAGCAAGAAAGCGGCAGCAGGTGTTTCCGAAACTGTCGGGGTAGCACTCGAAGTGCGTAGCGGAGTTAATCTTCAATTCGTCGAGCTTCCGCAGATCGTTTACCCGGGAAGCGTGCACCTTCAGCAGCGCTACAAACGGCACGGGAGCAGGCGTCTCGAAAACAATCTCATATCCGAGGCGAATCAGCATATTCGAGACGCAGCCCCGATCATTGGCACAGTGAGCTCGTATTGCCCGGCAAGTGCGAGTTCATTATGGAAATCCCAGCCTACAGTGCTCGTACGAGCCAGACGATCAAGCAGATAAACAATATGGTCCCAAGCAATCCGTATCCAAACATGGTGCCTCCTTACCTTACGAGCGGCTATCTCCATCTCCGCTCAAACAGTCTATTGGAAGGCTCGCCTTGGAATCTGTCTCGTACGACACACGCGGTCAATTCATAAGCGGCGGGTTATCGTGTTCCCGGGGATTATAGCGGGCGTGCCCGGTTGCGCAAAGAGAATAGAGTTTTGAGGCCGTTCAGCTTACAGGAAAGAGGAGGCTTGACGATTCTGCGGGCTTGTGAGCATATCGTGCGCAGGCGCGTTGTCGATGTGGCGTTATCGGGGAAGGAGATTTTCCATGATTCCGATCAGGGCGCTTTCGCTGATTCTGTGTTTCGCGTTTGCTGTATTCGCGCAAGACCAGAGGCCTGTAGCGGCCAATCCCACGAATCCCACGTTTCCGCCTCCGCCTGCTTCCAGCGTCTCGGGAGTTGTGGAGCAGGAACTCTCCTTCGTGGAAAAGAACGTCCTCGCGCTCGCCAATGCGATGCCCGAAGACAAGTACAATTTCACGCCGGACAGCCTTTCGATCGAAGGGAGTAATTACAAAGGCGTGCGGCCGTTCGGGATGCAGGTAATCCACATTGCCGGGGCCAACTATCTCTATTGGTCGGGCGTGCTCGGCGAACCGATTCCCGCGGGCGTTCTGGGCCCGAACCCGTCGAAATCGTTCGAGTCCAAAGACGCCAGCATCAAGCTGCTGACGGATTCGTTTGCGCTGGGACATCGTGCCGTCGCCACGCTAACCGCTGAAAACCAGCTCGACTTATTGCCGGTGCGCCAGACCAAGCAAACGCGCCTGTTTCTGACGACGTTCCCGCTGATCCACGCCTACGATATTTACGGCCAGATGGTGGAATATCTGCGCATGAACGGCAAGATCCCTCCTGCCAGCGCTCCCCGGACCGCTGAGCCACCGCGCCAGTAACCTGATCTATGTACTAGCTCGGAATATTTCCGGTAAGCTCGCTTAGCAGGTTTGGCTTCGCCCCGACTTCTCATAAGCAGACTTGGGGCCCGGGATAACTTCCGGTTTGCCCGTCATCCGCTCAAAACAGTTGGCCAGGGAAAGGCAGCACCGCTCCCTGATTGGGTAGTGGGTCAGTTTGCGCCAAACTGACCCACTACCCCTGATTGCTTTCGGTTGCAAGTTCTCCTATAGTTCCGCCATTCTCACGTCCTTAACTCCCACGGAGGCAGACATGAAAAAGTCTCTGCTACTCGCCTGTTTTTGCCTGGCATCGTGGCCCGTTGTCCGGGCACAGTCAACATTTTCTGCGGTCCCCGAACTCCCCTATCGAGTCGTCACTGGCTTCTTTAAGTTTCCAAAAAACATGATTGCTGGCGAAGCCGCTGGAGTGGCGGTGAACTCCAAAGGGCATATCTACCTGTTCCAACGGACGAAGCCGATGCTGACCGAGTATGACGATAAGGGCACTTTCGTCCAAAGCATTGGCGAGGGACTCTTCATGCATCCCCATGGGCTGCGAATCGATCCCGACGATAACCTGTGGACAACGGACGATGGAAACAATCTCGTGCTCAAATTGGACCCCGCGGGTGCCGTTCTGCTGGTGCTGGGCCGGATCAATACCGGCGCTGAGGCAAACTGGCTCTTCAACAAGCCGGCCGATGTGGCCTTTGCTAAAAACGGCGACATCTACATAGCCGACGGTTATGGCAATTCTCGCATCGTCAAGTTCGATCGGGACGGCAAGTACATCAAGGCCTGGGGCAAGTACGGCACAGGCCCAGGAGAATTCAATCTGCCCCACACGGTTGCCGTCGACCAGCAGGGTCGCGTCTATGTCGGCGACCGCGAGAATCAGCGCATACAAATCTTCGACCAGGATGGCAACTTCATTAACCAGTGGACCGGCATCGGCTACCCCTATGGTCTGGTGATCACACCCGATCAGCACATTTGGATGACAGATGGCGGATACGATCGCATTCTCGAACTCGACCAGAACGGCAGGATCCTCGGAGCGTTCGGTGAACCTGGGCATAAGCCCGGCCAGATGGCTTGGGCTCACTTCATGGCCATTGGGCCAGACCAAGCCATTTATGTAGCGGATGTGCTGAACTGGCGTTTCCAAGTCTTGTCCCGCACCGCTCCGACCGGTAGGATGACCAGCTACATCCCCTCGACAAGAATGTTCTGGGGCTCGGTACCCAGCGTCGGCTGGGTTTCCAAGCAAGCCGACATTCCGTTCACTAAATAGATTCACAGCACGCAAGAGTGCGTCTGGAAACTGAGTCCTCGGAGTCCAGAGGAGCTGTTTGCTTGCGATCAGTAATCCGGGAACTTGGAATGGCCCATTCTGTAGCTGCCGGTTGGTCGGCTACACGGAAGTTATCCAGAAACGGCGTTCTGGGAAGTTGCCAGCGCTCCTCCGGACCGCTGAGCCACCGAGCTAGTAGCCCGCGCGTTGTGGCCGAATCGATGAAAGTTAGCGCGACGTCAGCACGGGGCTTTTGGTGCGGTCGAGGCCCTCGACGTGAGGTGGCGCGGGCATCTTGGCGATTTTCAGCAGATACTCGGGATACATGGTTTCGGCGCCGCCTCGCGTGGCCTCGACGGGTATCTCGTATTTCGACGCGAACTCCGTTAGCCACGGGTTCGTCCCCGGCAAATGATGTGCTACGAAACCTTTCGGATGCGACACTTCATTGCTGGGAATGCAATTCATTGGCGCGAAGGAGACCGCCGTGCCGGCGATCCAGTTCGAGGTTCGAATGAAGGATTCGGTCATGTAAATGGGATCGTCCACAATCGCGGCGAGAGTGAAGTAGCTCCCGTGGCGGATGAAGAATTCCGTCATCGTCGCTTTACTGCTGCGTGGAAGGCCGTCCCGCCGGAGCCATCCTTCCTTCATATGCGTGGTCGTCACCTTCAGCATGTCCGCGACCCACTCTCCCGTCGAGAAGCCCTGCCAGGTGTGGGCCGCGTATTCGGAAGGGTGAGGGCGGCCGTCCATGTAGATGGTGCGCTGGGGAAGCATCCACAATAACTGCATGTGCCAGGCTACGACCTGCTGGTCGAGTTGCCTGATGTCCGAATAGATGCGCATGCTGGCGGGGCCGCGCGGTGCGTAGTCGGCGGGATGCGGCTCGCACTCGTGTTCAATCATCTCCCAGGTTTGTGCGTCCCAGGTGTCCGCCCGGGCGCGAGCTTCGTCGTTGACCGGCATTCCGGCGTAATCGCCGATTTCCTGGCCCGCCGGAACATCCTCATGCATTGGCTGGCGCCAGCCGCCAGACAAATCGACCTGGGCGAATGCGGGGCAAGTTGTCAGACCTCCCGCAAGCAACAGGAAACCCGCCAGCATCTTCATTAGACGAGCCCTCCTCATCTTCCCTCGCGACGAAATCCGCCCCCGTGGGGCTGCTCGCCGTGGGATATAGCCCAGGACAGTTTATTGTGTCAATCCTAACGCTGGCAGCGTCAAGAGAGACAGAAGACCGACCCTTGACACCGAAGGGTCGGGCACCCGAAAAATCAAAACCACATCAGAGGCTGCGCCCACTTGCGAGGCGCACAACATCCTCTGCCTCATCCGCTTCATCTGGTTCCTCTGCCTCATCGTTTAATTTGCTACGAGTCCGTGGGCTTTTTCGGATTGGGAGAAGGCGATGAGGGCTTCGAGTTTGGCGCGGGCGGCGCCGGAATCGATGGAATGGGCGGCCATGCGGACGCCTTCGAGGAGATCGGCGGCGCGGCCGGAGGCGACGAGCGCGGCGGCTGCGTTGGCGAGAACGATGTCGCGATGGGGGCCATGCTCGCGGGAGGCCGACGAACGCCCCAGGACCTTGTGGATGATTTTCGCGTTGTGGGCGGCGTCGCCTCCGCGGATCGCTTCGAGCGGCGCGCGGCGGAGGCCGAAGTCCTCGGGCGTCACGGTGTAGCTTCTGACGACGCCATCGCGGAGTTCGGCAATGTAGGTGACGCCGGAGATGGAAATTTCGTCGAGGTGATCGGCGCCGTGGACGACGAAGGCGCGACGCACGCGGAGTTCGCCGAGGGCACGCGCCATGAGTTCCGTGAGGCTCGCTTCGTACACGCCGACTACCTGCGCGGAGGCGCCAGCGGGATTGGTGAGCGGGCCGAGCAGGTTGAACACGGTGCGCATGCGCAGCGACTTGCGCGCCGGCATCGCGTACTTGGTGGCGGCGTGAATCGCCGGCGCGAACAGGAAACCAATGCCAACTTCTTCGATGGATTTCGCCACACGCTCCGGGGGAAGGTCGATGCGCACGCCGAGGTGCTCGAGCACGTCCGCGGAGCCGCAGCGCGAGCTGATCGAACGGTTGCCGTGCTTGGCCACGTGAACGCCCGCGCCCGCCACGACAAATCCCGCTGCGGTAGAAACGTTGAAGGTGCCGGAGGCGTCGCCGCCGGTGCCGCAGGTGTCGACAAGGGCTTCGATCGTGAGAGGCAGAGTACCGGGGAAAATCGGGGTAGCGTGGCGGCGCATGGCGGTGGCAAAGCCGACGAGTTCGTCCACCGTCTCGCCCTTCATGCGCAAACCCGTGAGCAGCGCGGCGATCTGCGCGTCATTCGCGTGGCCGGAGAGAATTTCTTCCATCGCGCCTTCGGCTTCGACGCGCGAGAGGTCCTCTTCAGCAACAATTTTCTGAAGCGCTTCGTGGATCATTTATTTTCGCTGCCTTCCGCAGAAATGACGTTGAACCGGGGCGATCGCGCCTTGCCCGATCCGCGCGTTCCAAGTAAACTGGTTCGCTTTGTGCGTCCGGAAATTTTATCACTGATTACCGTTCCGGGGCGTTTCAAAACGGCCTGCGCGAACGGGCCGACGGAGAGAGAATGAAGATCCACGAACATCAGGCGAAGGCGATCCTTGCCAGGTTTGGCGTGCCGGTTCCGCGCGGCGAAGTGGTGTTCAAGAAAGATGAAGCGCGCGCGGTGGCGCAGCGCCTGGGGACGCCGGTGGTCGTGGTGAAGGCGCAGATTCACGCGGGCGGGCGCGGCAAGGCCGGCGGCGTGAAGCTGGCGCGATCCGCGGACGAGGCGGCGTCGCATGCCGAACACATTCTGGGGATGAAGCTCGTGACGCCGCAAACGGGCGAAGAGGGGCGGATCGTTCACCGGTTGCTGATTGAAGAGGGGCTGGACATCAAGCGCGAGCTTTATCTGAGCGTGCTGGTGGACCGCGCGACCGGCACTCCGATTGTCATGGCCAGCACCGCGGGCGGGATGGAGATCGAGGAAGTCGCGAAAGAGCATCCGGAAAAAATTCTGCGGCAGGCGATCGATCCCGCGACGGGCTTGCAGTCGTTTCACGCGCGGAAGCTGGCGTTTGGACTGGGGCTTTCACCGGAACTGGTGGTCGCGGCGGTGCCGTTTCTGCAATCGCTCTATCGCGCGTTCGTGGAGTCGGATGCATCGCTCGTGGAGATCAATCCGCTGGTTGCTACCGGCGACGGGCGGCTGGTGGCGCTCGATGCCAAGGTGACGATTGACGACAACGCGCTCTACCGGCATCCGGAATTCAAGGAGCTGCGCGACCTCGACGAGGAATCGCCGCTCGAGGTGGAAGCGTCGAAATTCAAGCTGAACTACATCAAGCTCGATGGGACGATCGGCTGCATGGTGAACGGCGCGGGGCTCGCGATGGCGACCATGGACATTATCAAGCTGAGCGGCGGAAGCCCTGCAAACTTCCTCGATGTGGGTGGCGGCGCGTCGGAAGATCAAGTGAAGAACGCGTTTCGGATTCTTTTGAGCGATCCGAACGTGCGCGGAGTGTTCGTCAACATTTTCGGCGGGATTCTGCGCTGCGACGTGCTGGCGAGCGGTGTGGTGAACGCAGCGAAAGAGCTGAAATTCAAGGTGCCGGTGGTTGTTCGCATGGAAGGCACCAATGTGCAGCAGGGGCAGG
>CAZRKW010000211.1:0-7038 GCA_964600355.1 uncultured Acidobacteriaceae bacterium | reverse complement strand
TTCGTGTCATCCTGAGCCCATACGCGCGAAGCGCGGATGGGTGAGGGACCTGCTTTTCTTTCCTTCTCCGTTCTTTGCCCGTCATCCTGAGGAGCGCAGCGACGAAAAACGGTTTTCCATCGCGCGATTTTCGCGCGATGAATCTCTCTTGTATTTGGATAGAGGGGGATGTTGTGGTCATATGTCGCTGTAAGGGGTTTCAGGTTCGCGAGTCTCTAATGGAATCGAAATCGTGCGTACGCGTAAAAATCTGCTGCATCGCCAGAGTAGAGGAAGCCCATCTCGCAATAGCACACGGCGCTTCCGCCGTGGGTCTGGTCTCGCGGATGCCCAGCGGTCCGGGGGTTATCGCAGAAGATCTGATCGCGGAAATCGCGGCCGCAGTCCCTCCCGGCGTGGCCAGTTTCCTGCTCACCTCCGAGATCGACGTCCCCGCAATCATCGATCAGCAGCGCCGCACGTGCGTAAACACGCTGCAACTGGTCGACGCGCTGCCGCCAGGGGCGCATCAGCAACTGCGAGAAGCGCTGCCCGGTATTGCCCTAGTCCAGGTAGTGCACGTAGTGGGTGAGCAATCCATAGCCGAGGCCGTAGCCATCGCGCCCCACGTAGACGCAATCCTGCTCGATTCGGGAAATCCCGCCGCCCCCGTCAAGGAACTGGGCGGCACCGGCCGCGTCCACAACTGGGAAATCAGCCGCAGAATCCGCCAAAGCATAAGCTGCCCGCTGTTCGTAGCCGGAGGCCTGCAGCCAGCAAACGTTCGCGAAGCCATCCGCCAAATCGGCCCCTACGCCGTGGACGTCTGCAGCGGCGTGCGCACGAACGGGAAGCTCGACGCGATCAAACTCCGCGATTTCTTCCGCGAAGTCGAAGCAGCAACCGATAGCCCTCTTTGATCCATGCCGAGCCTGTGTGGCCACGCCGGTTCTCCGTCAGGGCACGGATTTATCCGTGCCGCAAAAACGCGAAAATCAATGCGGCTTCACAGGTCGCGGGAAAACTCGAGCCTTTGCGGGTGCCCGACCCTTCGGTGTTAAGGGTCGGTCTTCTACATCTGCATCTGCCTCTGCTTCTGCTTGTCCCTCTGCTTCTGCTTGTGCTTCTGCTTGTGCCTCCGCTTCTGCCTTTCCCAGTCGCCTTCAGCTGTCATCCTGAGCCCATACGCGCGCAGCGCGGATGGGTGAGGGATCTGCCTCTTCTTTTCTCCTTCTCCGTTCTTCGCCCGCCATCCTGAGGAGCGCAGCGACGAAGGATCCCTCTTAGTGCGCCAATTCGAGCAACATCACCGCACAGCCGCGCAACGCCTTTAGGGGGTCGGTGCTTCCCTCTCCCGCAGTGATCTGCCTCTGCGCGTTCGGTTTCCTTTGCGCCGAGCCGCGATTCGTTGTAGATTTTCCGCCGGCTGAAATCGCAAAGAGGAGAAACGAAATGAAAACGGGTTACGCTCTGGCACTGGCAGTCATAATTCTCTCGTCCATATTACCGGGAAGAGTTTCGGCGCAAGGTCTGCCGACGCAAAAAGTCCTCACCATCGACGTCGCTCAGACCATGGCGCAAGCCGCCATGCTCCAGTGCCGTGCGGAAGGCTACAAGGTCACCGTAACGGTCGTCGACAGCACCAATCTCGTGAAAGCGCTTCTGCGCGATGACGGCGCCGGCATGGCCAGCCTCGAGATCGGCCTCCAGAAGACCAACACCGTGATGCACTGGGGCAGGCCATCCGGACCTCCGCCCTTCAATCCCGCCGGCACGCCTCCCCCGGCGCTACTCCCGAATTCCACCTACGCCAAAGGCGGTCTCCCAATCAAGGTCGGCGACGATGTAATCGGCGCAATCTCGGTAAGCGGCGCCCACGACGGCGACACCGACGCCGCCTGCGCCCAAGCCGGCCTGACGAAAGTAGCCGACAAGCTGAAGTAAGCCGTCCACCCCGCAACCGTCTCGCACTCGCGCGCGCTCCAAGAGCTACGGAGCCCGTGTGGCAACGTCGGTTTTTCGTCAGGGCACGGATTCATCCGTGCCGCAAATGCCCGAAGATCAAAGCAGCTTCACAGGCCGCGGAAAAACTCAAGCATTTGCGGGTGCCCGATCCTTCGGTTTTAAGGGTCGGTCTTCGGCCTTTGCTTTTGCCGTTGCCTTTCGCAGTAGCTTTTCGTGTCATCCTGAGCCCATACGCGCGAAGCGCGGATGGGTGAGGGACCTGCTTTTTCTTTCCTTCTCCGTTCTTTGCACCTTATCCTGAGGAGCGCAGCAACCGGCTCTACGGCTGCGCCTCCCCATCCGGCTGCGCCACAAAAAGCAGCACAATTCCCAGCACCGTGAACATCCGAAACGCCGCATCCTGCCCATTCCAGCTCTTCGACTGCCACATCAAAAACCACTCCGCCCCCACGCTAAGGAACGCCACCAGCCACATCATGAGGCCCAGCGTCAGCGCCGCAATGGCCAGGCCCTTCGCCGCGTGAAACGCCGCCGCCCCTCCGCGAAGCGCCTTCGCCATCCGCACCGCGCCCCACCAGCTCAGAATCATCGTCAACGCTTCCCACGCGATGATCGAGAGATAAAAGGCCGTATGCAGCGCCGGCGAGTTGATCGCGCGCCACATCCCGTGATTCCCGGGAAACGTCGAGTCCATCATCATCACGTGCCGGACGAACTGATAGTTCGAGTCGTAATCGGTCGTATTGCCCAGCACCACCAGCGAATAGAAGAGCGCCACTCCAAACACCAGCAGCATTTTCGCCGCACGCAGCGTCATGGTGTCTCCATCGGAACAGCAACAAACGTAGCGAAGTACTCCCGAATCGCGCGCAACGTAACGTCGTCGTATCCGCGATTAGCCGGCATCTCCGCGTGCCGGTTCTTTTTCTTCGGGTCCCGCACATAAGCCGAAAAATATTCCGGCGAAGCCGCCGCCCAAGCCGCCAGCACCAGCCACGGTCGCCCGGACTTCTCCCCGCCCTCGCCGCCCATGTTGTGGCAGCGGAAACAATTCTGTTCGGCAATGCGATAGCCCGCCTGCACCCCCGCGTCCTGCGCGCGAGGCCCGCGCGGCGCAATCGCACCAAACACGGCCCGCTCGTCGCGAAATTCGATCCGCACCACGCCCCACGGAATCTGCGCCTCATCAGTATGCGAAAGAACCGTGAACGCCGGCGTGAATTTCGGATGCGAGATCATGTAAGGCCCCATGCTGAACCGGTGCGTCTCGCGATCTTTCGGCCAACCCGGAACCAGCCGCCCGTTCACCCGCAGCACCAGCAGCGGCTGATGCGCCTTCACGTAGTCGCGAGGATAATTCGCGCGATACTTGTCGTCGCAAATCGCCACCACCATGTCCGAATCCGGCGCAGCCGCCAGCGCCCGCGCCAATTCTGCCAGCGGCACCCCGCTGATCTTCGTTCCGCTGACGTTCGTTACCCCAACGGCCGCCCCCGCGAAGTTCGTATCGTCGGTCCCCGTGTAAGTCACCTGCGGCAGCGTCAGCAGCGAAGCCAGCGTAACGTAGCGCGTCGCTCCGCGCGGCAACCCCGCAAGCTCGCCGCCCACCTCCAGGTCGGACGCCGATTTCCGCGCGAGGCTTAGGGAAACAACGTTCAGCGAAACAGCCGGCTGCGACGAATCCGCTGCGCCTGCAGCAGCCCGCACGCCCGTCGCTGGCAATAACGTAATCGCCGCCAGCAGCACAAATCCGGCCGCCGCAAGCCGCGTCGATTTTCCAGCCTCGTTCCAAGCGCGAAAAAACCGTGTCATCTCGTTTCTCAGTTCCTCCTGTTAGAACGCCACAGTAGCACGACGTGTCAATTTGTGGGTGGCGTCGTGGGATCGGTTTGCCGTTCGCCAGCCCGCGTCTATGCTAAAGTGTTTTTCCATTTCTTCGCACCGGAGACAGCCGCCCCGCGCCATGCCAACCGGAACCGACGCCCGCCTTCAAGCCCTCGGCCTCTCGCTGCCAACTCTCCCCGCGCCCGGCGGCAACTACCTCTCCGCCCGCACGGTCGGCACCGTAGTTTTCCTAGCCGGCGTAATTTCCACCGACGCCGAAGGCGTAATCACCGGCACAGTAGGCGCCGGCCGCACCATCGACGAAGGCTACGCCGCCGCGCGATCCTGCGCGCTCACGCAGCTCGCCGTCCTCCGCCAACACCTCGGCTCGCTCGACGCCGTGAAAGCTATCGTAAGCGTGAACGGCTACGTCAACGCCATCCCCGGATTTCCCGACACCCCCAAGGTCATAAACGGCGCCTCCGATCTTTTCGTCGAGATCTTCGGCGAAGCCGGCCGCCACGTCCGCGCCGCCATCGGCGTCTCGGCCCTGCCGCGCAACGCCCTGGTCGAACTCCAGATGACCGTACAAGTACAAATCGACGACCGTGCAAATTCAGGAGCCCCATGAAGGAACACAAACTCTTAGCCAATCCCACTCACTCCGTATGGAACCGCGCCCTGCCCCCCCGCCTGCGCATAGATCCCGGCGACACCGTCCACATCGAGTGCCTAGATTCCAGCGGCGCGCAAGTCCACCCGAAGATGGACCTCCCCGCCTACCTCACCATCGACCGCACCCGCATCCACGCCCTCACCGGCCCCATCTTCATCAACGGAGCCGAACCCGGCGACGTCCTCCAGATCGACGTCCTGGAAATCGCCCACAAGGGCTGGGGCTGGACCAGCATCGTAGAAGGCCTAGGCTTCCTCAAGCAGCGTTTCTCCACTCCGTATCTGTTCATCTGGAAGCTCGAAGGCGAAGTAAGCAAATCGCTAGCCCCGGCCACCGTCGCGCTCAGGCCGTTCTGCGGTGTGATGGGCGTAGCCCGCGCCGAAGACGGCGAATTCCGCACCCGCCCGCCCGGCACCTTCGGCGGCAACATGGACGTTCGCGAACTCTGCGCGGGAGCCACGCTGTATCTCCCGGTGTTCAATCCCGGCGCGCTCTTTTCCACCGGCGACGCGCACGCCGCCCAAGGCGACGGCGAAGTCTGCATCAACGGCATCGAGTGCCCGGTAGACGCCACCCTCCGCTTCCATCTACACAAGCAGCGCGCGCTATCCGGCCCCCTAATCGAATCCTCGCCCAAGCGCAAGCAAGACAACGAAACCGGCTGGATAGTAATCGAATCCGCCACCGACGCCACGGCCGCCGCCCAGGCCGCCACGTCCCGCATGATCGATCTGCTAGTAGACCGCTGGGGCTTCTCCGACGTAAACGCCTACGTACTCTGCAGCGCCGCCCTCCACCTGAAATTCAGCCAGGTAGTAAACGAGCCCCTGTTCACAGTAAGCGCCACAATCCCAAAGCACGTGTTGCCGCCAAGAAAAATGTTCTAATCCCGCCGCGCGCCTGCGCCTTTCGGTTCTTAGTGGCACAGGCACTCCTGCCTGTGTGCTTTTGTGTTTGTGACTGCCGGGCGCCGCACCCGTGTAGGCGTAGCAGTTCCGGGTGCCCCACCCTTCGGTTTTAAGGGTGGGTCTTTCTTTCGATTTTGCCTGCGCCTTCGTTTTTCGTAGTCATCCTGAGCGTAGCGAAGGATCCCTCTCTGTTGCTTTCCGCCGTTGCTGTTGCTTTTGGCCGTTGCCTTTCAGCAGTCATTCTGAGCGCCGTTCCTGCGCGAAGAATCTCTCTTAAGCTTTTGGCTTTTCGCCGTTCAGCTTTTTATTGTCATCCTGAGCCCATACGCGCGAAGCGTGGATGCGTGAGGGACCTGCTTCTTCTTTCGCCGTCAATCATTCCCGCCTGTCATTACCCGCGCCGCGGCGTCGCCCCCCCCGGAACGCCAATCTCCCGATGGGCGGGTGTATCCTGAAGCAGTCAAGCCCTGAGGAAAAATTAATCTCCATGATCATCAACGATCCCGAAACCATAGCCGAACTAAAAGCCCTCTACCCCCTCTACGAAACCGCGCTCGTCAACAACGACGCCGACACCCTAACCCGCATGTTCTGGTCCTCCCCGCAAGCCATGCGCTTCGGCCTAACCGAAAATCTCTACGGCATAGCCGAAATCGAATCCTTCCGCAAAGGCCGCTCCCCCGCAAACCTCGCCCGAACCGTCAGCCGCTTGGACATAGTGACCTTCGGCAGCGACGTCGCCAGCATCACCCTGGAATTCGAGCGCACCATAAACGGTCAATCCCTCAGCGGCCGCCAGAGCCAGCTCTGGGTCCGCCTACCAGAAGGCTGGCGCATAGTCTCCGCCCACGTCTCAATGCTTCCCGCCGAACCCCCGCAAAAGTAGCGGTTCTTGGTGTGCTTTTCCGGGTGCCCCACCCTTCGATTTTAAGGGTGGGTCTTTCTCTTGACGTCCGCCTTTCGCTGCCATCCTGAGCGCAGCGAAGGATCCCTCTTGATTTGCCAGTTGCCTTTGCGGGTCTCTTTGCCTTGCTTTTGACGTTGCCTTCGCGGGTGCCCCACCCTTTGTTGTGTAAGGGTGGATCTTCTCTTTCTCTTTATCCAGCCCCGCCAGGGGCGGAACAGCGTAGCCCACCGCGACAGCGGTGGGAGACCGGTATCAAAGTACCGGGAAGCCCCGGAGGGGCGGCACGATCCGTTTCGCCCCATCCACGCGCGACCAAGCGCAATGCGGACGTCCCGCCAGCCCTTGCCGTTGACCGTCATCCTGAAATGGCGTGACTAAATTGCGAAAGGGCCGTTTTTCACGCGTAAATCAAAACAGTCAGAACCTCTGAGCGCAGCGAAGTACGGTTCTCCATCGCTCGCCCTTCGAGCGATGAATCCCTCTTCGATTTTCTCTTCTGCTTTTCGGAAGTGGCATCCTTACCCTCGGCCCCAGCGCCTGCCCCGAAGTGCGCAGTCCCGGGAACGCCAATCTCCCGATTGGCCGGGTATTCTGAAGCAAAGGGTGGCCCTGACGAAAAAATCTCGCGCCAGACCTCGCACGAACCGTCAACCCAATTCGCCGCGCGACCAACAAAAACCCAATTTGAGGAACGCCTTCCCCTTCAGGAATGTATAAAGATTTTGTTAACAGAATCCAGATAAGCCCGCACCGCCCATCCTCCTGCAACCGTACCGCAA
>CAZRKW010000210.1:0-7059 GCA_964600355.1 uncultured Acidobacteriaceae bacterium | reverse complement strand
TGAGCAGCACCGGCAGCGTCATGTAATTGTTGTGCATGGAGCGCTGCTTGGCCTTCTGCCCCAGGCGGGGGTCGGGCTTCTCGCCCTTGAGCAATGCGGCCACGGTCTTCTTCTGATTCGGGATGATGACGGCGAACACGTTGGCGGCCATCGCCGTACCGATCATCGCGCCCACATGGATGAACGCGCCGCGTCCCGTAAAAATACGGCACAGCACGTAGGCCGACCCCACCAGCACGCCACCCCAGGTAACGCCCAGCACGCGGCTGTCGCGCCCCAGCGGAGACCTGCAAAGCGTGTCGTAAACGATCCAGCCGCCGGCAATGAAGCCCAGTCCAATCACAATCGCGTGCGAGGGAGTGAGGTGCAGCTTCGCCTCGTCGATCAGGTAGAGCTTCGGGTTCAGATAGTAGACGACGCAGAGCAGCAGGAAGCCGCTGAGGAAGGTGAGGTACGCTTCCCACTTGAACCAGTGCAGGTCCGCAGGGAGCTCCGCTGGTGCGACCATGTATTTCTTGTTGTGGTAGAACCCGCCGCCGTGAACGGCCCAGAGTTCCCCGCCCACGCCGGCCTCCTGGTCCTCTTTGCGCGCAGGAGGGCGCAGGGAAAGGTCGAGCCAGACAAAATAAATCGACGCACCAATCCACATGATGCCAGCCATCACATGGAACCAGCGCAGGGCAAGGCCAATCCAGGCGGCGAAATCGAGTTCCATCTTTATCCCGACCTGCAAGACACGAAACGAACCGCAGCAAATAAAGAGAAAACTATAGCAGGCGAAAGGGATGGCCTGCCAACCATTCCGAAGAAAGCGGAAGACCTGCCGGCATCACGGCACAGCCCTGGGGAGAGGCGATTCGAGACTATTCTTCTTCGGCCGGGGCGCCCTTCAGGGGAATGGAAGCGCTTCGTTCGCGCGACTTCCAGGCGTGGTAGGCGGCGGGCATAAGCGAAACCACGATTACGACTGCGATCACATAGTGAATGCGCTTGTCGATGTTGGGGACGGTGCGACCGAGGGTGTAGCCGAGCAGCGTCATGCCCCAGACCCAGGCGAATCCGCCGACGATGTCATAGAGAAGGTAGCGCGTGTAACTCATCTTCGCGGCGCCCGCCACGGGCGGGCAGAAGGTTCGAATTATGGGGACAAAGCGGGCCATGATGATCGTCTTGCCGCCATTTTTTTCGTAGAACTCGTGGGCGGCCTGAAGATGGCGCTTCTTGAAAAAGCGCGAATCGGGGCGCTCGTAGAGGGTCTTGCCGGCGCGCCATCCGATAAAATATCCCAATTGGTCTCCGGCAATGGCGCAGAGAGTCACCAGAGTGAGCAGCGAAGCCAGCTTCATCTGGCCGGCTCCAGCGAACACGCCCGCCGTGACCAGCAAGGAATCGCCCGGCAGGAAGAATCCTACGAACATTCCGGTCTCGACGAATACGATCAGACAGACGAGGGCCGTTCCGCCCCATTCAATGAGGCCTCGGACATCATAGAGCTGCGCAAGGATGTGGCGTAAGGTTTCAACCATGTGGCCGAGTTCCTCTTCGAGCTAATTCGGTCTGACTATTGACGGTGCATTTCTCATTTCAACGATAGCAGAAAAGCACGGAGCCGCGACATCCTCCGCCAGCCCCATTTTCCGACTAGTACTTTGTACCCAGCCGGAATAGCCCCCTGTACCATTGGCCCATTCCAGAGCGTCCCGCACAATCGCCTTGTTCGAAAATGATTCGAAACAATGGTTCGAAACTGGCGCTTCCGAAAGGGACAACACAATGGAAGGTGGTTACGCAGTGTGGATCGGGCAACCGGTAATCCTACGAGTGGTGACGGGAAACCTTCGCGTTCCCCTGCGCGGGCGTCTGCTTTCGGAAACCGATAAATCGCTCCGGCTGCGCGTTTCCGACAGCTGGGACATCGATATCTTCAAATCCATGGTGGCGGCGGTCGAGCACGATTTGCCCGTATACGTCTTGAACTAGAGGGCGGCATGAGCGCGCTGGCAGGAAACCCTGGGCGGCCGTTTCGAGACGCCGCAGCCGCTGAAATGCCCTTCCCCGCGAACTGCGAGGAAATTTCGATGCGGCGAAAGTTACTCATAGTCCGCGACACGCTGGTGGTGCTGGCGCTCCAAGCGGTGTTCCGGGCGACCCAGGCGCTGCGCAGTCTGAATTACTGAAGGCGGCGCGCTCTAGATCGCAGCAGCGCAGTCAAAAGTTTGTTGGCCCAGTTCCCCTCTCAGCCCCCCAACCCGGGTCTGTCCCCCCACGGACCCGGGTCTGTCCCCTCCTCACGCAACTCTCTATCATTCCTGCCCCACTATTCTCTTTGACTCTGTGCGCGTCCTCGATAAAACTAGGCCGCGGTTCACGCGGACATGAAACTCTCCATTGCCGATTGGGTTGTTATTGCTGCGTACCTGCTGCTGACGCTGATTCAGGGGCTGTATTTCCGGCGGCAATCGAGCAGGAGCACGGCGGACTATTTCGTTTCCGGGCGCCGCGCGGCCTGGTGGCTGATCGGCACTTCGATGGTGGCGACGACTTTTGCGGCCGACACGCCGCTGGTGGTGACGGGCCTCGTCTACCGCAACGGAATCGCGGGCAACTGGATCTGGTGGAGCATGCTGCCCGCCGGGATGATGACGGTGTTTCTGTTCGCGCGATTGTGGGTTCGCGCGGGACTTCTCACCGATGTGGAGTTCGCGGAGTTGCGCTACGCCGGAAAACCGGCGGCGTTTCTGCGCGGATTTCGCGCCATCTATCTGGGGCTGCTCGTGAATTGCGTGATTCTGGGCTGGGTCACAAAGGCCATGACGACAATCGTGGGCGTCGTGCTGGGCGTAAACGAACGCACCGCGCTGGCGCTTTGCGTCTTCGTGCTGATTCCCTTCACGGGAATCTACGTGTCGCTCGGCGGCCTGTGGGGGGTGCTCTGGACGGACCTGTTTCAGTTCGTTCTGAAAATGGGAGTGGTGATTGGGGTCGCCTGGTATGGGGTAGGTGCCGCAGGTGGAATGAGAGAAATGATCACGAGGCTGGGCGCGATGCAGAGCGAAGCGGGCCCCGGCGCGGCCAGCATCACTTCGTTCTTCCCCGATTTTTCCCGCGGTTTTGCTAGCGAAGCGCTGTGGACCATTCCGGTGATTACATTCTGCGTATACCTCGGCGTGCAGTGGTGGGCGTTCTGGTATCCCGGCGCGGAGCCGGGGGGCGGCGGATACGTGGCGCAGCGGATCCTGAGTGCCCGCAGCGAGCGCGACGGATTGCTCTCCGTTTTGTGGTTCAACTTCGCGCATTACGCGTTGCGCTCCTGGCCGTGGATATTGGCGGCCCTCGCCGTGGCGGTGCTCTACCCGAATCTCGCGCAGCCGGAATCGGGATACGTAAGGCTGGCGGTGGATCATTTGCCACGCGCGGCGCGCGGTCTGCTGGTGGCAGGTTTTCTGGCGGCTTTCATGTCCACAATCGCCACGCACCTCAACTGGGGCAGCTCGTATCTTGTTTCGGACTTCTACCGCCGCTTCGTGCGCCGGGATGCATCGGAACGGCATTACGTCGGCGTATCGCGATGGGTGACGATTCTGCTGGTGGTCCTCGCTGCATGGGTTTCCTGGGAGCTTGTAACGATTCGCGCGGGCTGGGAGGCGCTGCTCGAAGTGGGCGCGGGAACGGGAAGCGTGTATCTTCTTCGCTGGTACTGGTGGCGGATCAATGCCTGGAGCGAAATTGCGGCTATGACCACTGCGCTGATAGTGACGATTGCGATTCGCTGGACAAATCCGTTTCACGGTTCTGAACCTTCGGTCTTCGCGAAACAAACTTTGTTGACGACGGCACTTACGACTGCGGCTTGGGCCGTCGTTACTCTGCTGACTCCGGCGGAGCCGCACGACACGCTCGTGAACTTTTATCGCCGGGTTCGGCCGGATGCCTCCGGGTGGAAACCCGTCGCGCAAACCGTGACGGACATCCCCCCGGAGCGGAACCTTGTACGCAACCTCTGTAATTGGGCCGCAGGCTGTGCGATGATCTATTCGGCCCTCTTTGGGGTAGGAAAGATCTGCCTGCTTGCATGGCGAACCGGAAGTCTGCTCCTCGCTTTTTCCGCCATCTGCGCCACATTTATTTACAGAGGGCTTTCAGCGTCTGAAAGGACCGGGTACGGGCACCATCCCGAAAGCGGCGGCATCTTGGGAAGCGGAAGTTATGAAGCTCGTTGACGAGATCAGCTAGAAACTTGCGGCAAACTGCCGTATTGTATGCCCCGGCCATGCGCGGAGCGGCCATTTTCTCGAAGCGGAAGAGATTGGGAACGAACGACCTTTTTAACGCCTTGAACAACGACATTACAAATGCCATTAAAAACGCCACGGAAGACCCGGCCAGGTCACCATACCTTGCCATGTTCCCTGCAGCCCAACTTAAGGAGCCTTCATGAGGATTGCCAGCGTCGCGAGCGCTTTTCCGAAACATTATTACGACCAGGGGCTTGTGGTGGAAGCGCTTAAGAATTACTGGCGCGGGCGTCTGCCGAGCCCGGGAATACTCGACCGGCTGGACGAAAGCATGAAGGTGGGTGGGCGCTACCTCGTTCGTCCACTCGATTTCTACGAAAATGAGATGGCCACCTGGGGACAAGCGAACGACGTCTGGATCGAAGCGGGCCTCGAACTCGGCGAAAAGGCATTGTGCCATGCGCTCACGAAGGCGGGCCTGCAGCCGCGCGAACTGAGCGCTATTTTCGTGACTTCGGTGACAGGGATTGCGGCGCCGTCTCTTGATGCGCGTCTCGCCAACCGCATGGGTCTTTCGCCCAACATCAAGCGCATTCCGATATTTGGGCTGGGCTGCGTTGCGGGAGCGGCGGGAATCGCGCGCGCGGCCGATTACGTGCGAGGCTATCCCGACCAGGCTGCCGCGCTGCTATCAATCGAGTTGTGCTCGCTCACGCTGCAGCGCGACGATCTATCGATGGCCCACGTGATCTCGGCAATGCTGTTCGGCGACGGCGCGGCGGCGACGATCGTGGTGGGGTCGGAAGTTGAATCCGACGGCCCGGAAATTCTCGCCACCAAATCCATTCTGTATCCCAATTCCGAGAGAACGATGGGATGGGACATCTCCGAAAAAGGCTTCCGCATCGTATTATCGCCGGAAGTTCCCGATACGGTGCTGCGTCACCTTGGAGGGGATGTCGACACGTTTCTCGCCGAGCAGGGTTACACCCGCGGCGACATCAAGAGCTGGGTGATGCACACGGGCGGTCCCAAGGTGCTGGAAGCGACAGCGACGGCGCTCGGGATCACCGAAAAGGATCTTGCGGCGTCGTGGGAGTGCCTGCGCAAGGTGGGGAATCTGTCTTCCACGTCCGTCCTGCTGGTTTTAGAGGACGTTTATTCGCACCGCCGTCCGGAGCCTGGATCGCTGAGCATTCTGGCCGCGATGGGTCCTGGTTTCTGCTCCGAACTTGTTCTTCTGCGGTGGTAATGTCTTGAGGGCGCGCAAATATGACATCGGATGTGGTGATCGTCGGAGCAGGGCCGGCGGGAATCGCCACCGCCATTGCAGCCTCGCTCGAGGGCCTTCGCGTTACTGTCCTCGATTCGCGCAAACCGCCGATCGATAAACCGTGCGGCGAGGGGCTGCTTCCCCAGGCCGTCACCGCGCTCTGCAAGATTGGAATCGAGCTCGATTCCAACAACGCCTTCCCTTTTTGTGGCATCCGCTTCTGCGACGAAAACTCCTCCGCGATCGCCCCGATTGCGAACGGGCATGCATTCGGTGTGCGCCGCACCACGCTTCACCGGCTTCTGATGGACCGCGCGCTCGAACTGGGCGTCGCGTTCCAGTGGGGGGCTCGCGTTTCGGATTTGAGCTGTGACGGCGTCACTGCTGACGGGGCGTTCATCGCGTGCAAGTGGATCGTGGGGGCCGATGGACAAAACTCCATTGTGCGCCAGTGGTCAGGACTGGGGCCGCAACGCTACAGGCGTACGCGGTTCGGATTCCGCCGGCACTATCGCGTGTCGCCGTGGACCGATGCCGTCGAAGTCCACTGGGGCAAGCGCTGCCAGATGTTTATTACGCCTACCGGCGCGAACGAAGTTTGTATTGTGCTTTTGTCGAACGATCCCCACCTGCGTATCGAGCGGGCGCTCGAGATGTTTCCGCGGGTCGCAAGCCAGCTGCGAGGCGTGCCCACTGAGGGAGCCGAAGGCGGGGCGATCACGGCTCTTGGACAGGCTCGGGCGGCCGCACGCGGAAACGTCGCGCTGGTGGGAGACGCCTCTTGTGCGATCGATGGGATCGCGGGTCAGGGCTTGAGTCTTGCGTTCCAGGAAGCTGTTTGCCTGAGCGACGCGCTTGCGGGCGACAATCTGCCCGCTTACGAAAACGCGCATCGGCGGATTACGACGATGGCCGTTCGCATGACGCGGCTTTTGCTGCTGATGGAGCGGAGTACGTTGATCCGGTCAAAAACGCTGCGGCTGTTTGAAGCGCAGCCTGGATTGTTTTCAAAAATGATGTCGATTCATACCGGCGAGTCTTCGGCGGAATCCTTGCGCGCGCGGGAAATCGTGGATCTGGGATTGCGCGTTCTGTTCGCGTGAAGCAAAAAAAGCAGAACACTCACTCCGTTCGGGATGACAGCGAAAAGTCGAAGCCCCTCCACGAATACGAGGACCCTTCTAGCGGCTTTCGTCGGTCAGCAATAATTCTTTGGCGCGCTGCGCGGCCTTTACCACGGCTTTGATCAGGGTGACGCGCAGACCGCCTTCTTCGAGCTCGAGGATGCCGTCGATGGTGCAGCCCGCGGGCGTGGTCACGGTATCTTTCAGCAGCGCGGGGTGATCGCCGGTTTCAATCACCATTTTTGCGGCGCCCAGCGTCATCTGCGACGCGAGCAGCGTGGCGAGGTCGCGGGGCAGGCCGACCTTCACGCCGCCTTCGGCGAGTGATTCCAGGATGATATAGATAAACGCGGGGCCGCTGGCAGAGAGGCCCGTGACGGCGTCCATGTGCTTTTCGTCGACGACTACCGTTTTCCCGACGGCGTCG
>CAZRKW010000209.1:6020-7093 GCA_964600355.1 uncultured Acidobacteriaceae bacterium | reverse complement strand
GAGGAGCGCATCATGGTCCTCGCGCCGGTGGTGCGCGGGCGCAAGGGCGAATACAAAAAGGAACTCGAGAAGTACGCGAAGGAAGGCTTCCTGCGCGCCCGTGTCGACGGCGAACTCGTCAGCCTCGACGAGCCCGTTCCCCTCGATCGCCGCAAGAATCACACCATCGAGATCGTCGTCGACCGCCTGCTGCTCAAAAACGGCATCGCCCATCGCCTCGAGGAGTCGATCGAAACCGCGCTGAGGCTCTCCGGGGGCTTGGTCACCATCGTGGTCGTGGGCGGCGAAGAGCACGTCTATTCCGAAAAGCTCGCCTGCCCCGACTGCGGCATCTCGGTTCCGCAACTCGAGCCGCGCTCCTTCAGCTTCAACTCGCCTTACGGCGCCTGCCCCGAATGCCACGGCCTCGGCTCGAAGTTCGACTTCGATCCGGCCAAGGTAATCGTCGATTGGACGAAGCCGCTCTTCGAAGGCGCGCTCGGACCCGGCTCCGGCTCCACGTTTCTGCAGCGCACCATGCGCCTCGCCGCGGTGGCTCATGGATTCGACCTCGGCACGCCCTTTGAAAAGCTTTCGCGCAAGGCGCAGAACCTCATCCTCAACGGCAATCCCGAAAAGGGCGGCACCGTAAAGGGACTCAATTTCCAGGGCGTTCTCGCGCACCTCGAGAGCAGCCTCGCGGAATCCAACTCCGACAATTACCGCGAATGGCTCACGCGCTACATGTCTCCGGCGCGCTGCGTCGCCTGCAACGAGCGCCGCCTGCGCCCTGAAAGCCTCGCCGTAAAAATAGCCGGCCTCTCGATCGCGGATTTCACAGGCCTGCCGCTCGCCCAGGCGCGCGCCGCCGTCGATAAGATTCGCGACCAGCTCACCATTCGCCAGCAAAAAATTGCCGGTCGCCCGCTCTCCGAAATCGCCGAGCGCATCGACTTCCTGCTCGCCGTAGGCCTGAGCTATCTCACGCTCGACCGTTCCGCCGCAACGCTTTCCGGCGGCGAGGCGCAGCGCATCCGCCTCGCGACGCAGATCGGTTCGCGCCTGCGCGGCGTCCTCTACGTTCTCGACGAGCC
>CAZRKW010000209.1:3435-5920 GCA_964600355.1 uncultured Acidobacteriaceae bacterium | reverse complement strand
CCGTGCGCCGCAGCGCGAACGGCAAGGTTCTGTCGGTGCTGGGCGCGCACGGAAATAATCTCAAAAATATCGATGTCGCGATCCCGCTCGGCCTCCTCTCGGTAGTCACAGGCGTCTCCGGTTCGGGCAAATCGACCCTTGTGAACGACATTCTCTATCGCGCGCTCGCCGCCAAACTCTACCGCTCGATGGAAAAGCCCGAGGCGCACCGCGCCGTCCTCGGCATCGAGCACATCGACAAAGTCGTTCAAATCGACCAGGCGCCCATCGGCCGCACGCCGCGATCGAATCCCGCCACCTACACCGGCGTGTTCACTCCGATCCGCGACATTTTCTCGATGCTCCCCGAATCGCGCGAGCGCGGCTACAAGCCGGGGCGCTTCAGTTTCAACGTAAAGGGCGGCCGTTGCGAAGCGTGCCAGGGCGATGGGCAGCGCCGCATCGAAATGAATTTTCTCCCGGACGTCTACGTCACCTGCGAGGTCTGCCGCGGGAAGCGCTACAACGCCGAAACGCTCGCCGTGCGTTACAAAGGCCATTCCATCTCCGACCTGCTCGACCTGCCGATCGAAGAAGCGCTGAAAGTGCTCGAAAACATCCCGGCCGTGCAGCAGAAGCTGCAGACGCTCGTCGACGTGGGCCTCGGCTACATCCAACTCGGCCAGTCCGCCACCACGCTTTCGGGAGGCGAAGCGCAGCGCACCAAACTCGCGCGCGAGCTTTCCAAGCGCCAGACCGGCCGCACGCTTTACATCCTCGATGAGCCCACCACCGGCCTCCACTTCGACGATGTAAAGAAGCTCCTCGACGTCCTGAACCGCCTCGTCTCACTCGGCAACACCGTCCTCATCATCGAGCACAATCTCGACGTGATGAAGCAGGCCGATTGGATCATCGACCTCGGCCCCGAAGGCGGCGAGGGCGGAGGCCGCATCGTGGCGCAAGGCACGCCCGAGCAGGTAGCCCGCAACAAAAAATCCTACACCGGCCAGATTCTTGCCCGCGCGTTGCACAGCGCAAACGAACGCCGGGCCAGCTGATGCGGCCCATTTGCGCGGTTGTTGTTGTGCGCGAGTTGTCAGAGCAAATCGTTGCGCGTGTCTGAGACTCACAGTAGAGTGCCAACGACAGTCACGTTCCGCAGAATGAAGGGACAAGTGTCGCAACCGATCCGATGACGCCCGACGAAACCAATCCGCCCTCGCCCGGCCCCTCACAACCGCCCGAATCGCCGGAGCGTCTTCCCCAGCCCGCGGAAGCGCCGGCCGTCGTCCACGGTTCCACAAGCGAGCAAGCGCCGCCGCTCAACCAGCCCGCAGCTTCCTCCGCGTCGCGACTCCCGGAAGACATTCGCGTTCCCTGGGATTGGATCGATCTCGCAATTTTTGCGCTGCTCGCTTTAGGTGGCACGTTCGCCGTAAGCATCGGCCTCATCTTCGTATTCTCGGCTTTCCATGTAACCCCTGCGCAGCTCCGCGCTTCGCCCTCGCTGAGAACCTACTTTGCCGTCTTGAACCAGGTAGTGCTCTCGTTTGTGCTAATCGGCTTCATGGCCGCGCAGGTCCGCACCCGCTCGCGCGTGCCCTTCTGGCGGACGATAGGCTGGCGCCATCTGGAAACAGGCCGCGTTCCGAAAGCGGCCGCCTACGCGGGTCTTATAGCATCCGGCTTTCTGTTGTCGCTGCTCGTTCAGCTCGCGTCCACCATCTCCCGACCCAAAACGAAATTGCCCATCGAAGTATTTTTTCAGGATCGACGCAGCGCCCTCGTGCTGATGGCGGTAAGCGTGGTTTTTGCGCCGTTCCTCGAAGAGACGATCTTTCGCGGCTACATCTATCCCGGCCTCGCGCGGTCCTGGGGCATCGCCGCGTCCGTGATTGTCACCGGCACTCTATTCGGGCTGATGCACGCGCCCCAGTTGTGGGGCGGCTGGCTGCAAATCGCGCTGCTCATTCTCGTTGGGATCGTGTTCACCTATGCGCGCGCAGCCACGCGCACCGTCGTCACGAGTTATCTGCTGCACGTGAGTTACAACTCGTTCCTGTTCCTGACGTTCTTGATCGGCTCCCACTGGTTGCGCCCGATACACCACGGGCACTGAGCCCGCAGACGCCGGATTAGCTTTAGCCCATCCCCTTCTATGTCCTGGCATGCGTTTCGGAGTTGCAGCCATATCTTTCCAGGTCGAAGCTTTAGAGCATGTGTGGCGACAGGCGCCTCGTCCTTTGCCTTTCGCTGCCGTTCCGAACGAGCGCAGCGAGGAGGTACGGTTTTCCATCGCCCGCCAATTCGAGCAACATCACTGCAACCCGCCACTCCTCGTAGTAGGTCCTAGCTTTAGCTACGACACATAAGAACCGGCGCGCAGCGCAACTGCACCGTGTAGGTCGCCGCTGCGTCCTTGCAGGTCGTAGCTTCAGCTACGACACAAAAAGCCAGCGCGCAGCGCCCACCTCTCGCGGCGTTTTTTCCGCGAGTCTTCGCT
>CAZRKW010000209.1:0-3335 GCA_964600355.1 uncultured Acidobacteriaceae bacterium | reverse complement strand
GAATCAGCTAAAATAGCAGCTCGTCCCAGGAGACCCCATCTGATGTCGCATCATGCCGGCAGTGTGGAGAAACCAGCAGTGCGCGCCGTGGAACCGATTCAGTGGACCACCGCAGGAGTAGTCATGCTCGACCAGCGCAAGCTGCCGGGCGACGTGATCTACCACACCTACACCGACTATCGCGAAGTGGCCCACGCCATCAAGCACATGGTCATCCGCGGCGCTCCGGCCATCGGCATCGCCGCCGCCATGGGAGTCGCCCTGGGCGTCGAGCGGTCCCAGGCAAAGACGCTTCCCGAGCTACAGACGGAATTCGCCGTCATCTGCGACACCCTCGCCCACACGCGCCCCACCGCCGTCGATTTGTTCTGGGCCATCGAGCGCTTCAAGCGCCGCTTCGACGAACTCTCCGCCGCCAGCAGCCGCAGTGGTTCCGGCCTGGCCCCGATTCGCAAAGCCCTCGTGGCGGAGGCGCAGCAGGTCCATCAGGAACGCCGCGAGGCCGATGAGCGCATCGGCAGGTTCGGCGCGGAATTCATGCCCCAAAGCGGACGCGTGATGACCCAGTGCAACGCCGGCGCGCTAGCCACCGGCGGAATCGGCACCGCGCTCGGCGTAATCCGCATGGCCGTCGAAAGCGGACGCAAAATCGAGGTAATCGTCCCGGAAACCCGGCCCTACCTCCAGGGCGCGCGCCTCACCGCCTGGGAGCTCCACGAGGACGGCATTCCGCTTACACTCATCACCGACAACATGGTGGGCCATTTCCTGAAGACGGGCGGCATCGGAGCGGTGGTTGTCGGCGCCGACCGCATCGCGCGCAACGGCGACACCGCCAATAAGATCGGCACCTACGGAATCGCCGTCCTCGCCCGCGAGCACAAGATACCCTTCTACGTGGCCGCCCCGATTTCGACGCTCGATATGTCGATCGCCTCCGGCGAAGAAATCCCCATCGAGGAGCGCTCCCCCGAAGAAGTAACGCATCTGAACGGCACCCGCGTGGCGGCGAACGTCTCAGCCGCGCATCCGGCCTTCGACGTCACCCCGGCCCGCTTCATCACCGCCATAATCACCGAGCGCGGCGTCGCCAGAGCCCCTTTCGACGAATCACTGCGCTCTTTGGCAAAAGACCAATAGCGGCCACGTAACGGGTAATCCCGCGCCGCTGTTACGGCGAGCGACTATCGTGAGGCTTGTCAGGGCAGCCTCTCTTCCCTGTACAGCCGTTGTGTATGCCATGCGGTTGCAATCAGTACGAGTGAAGGTCGGGTATCTCAGGCGTGGTTTCTGGCATGCTAACAAAACACTCTTGACGCCGATCTTCTGTGACACGACTTCGCACCACTGCATCGTGATATTTTTTCAGCCACAGATATTTGGGTAGGATTCTTCCGTCGCTCCGGAATTCTACGATGCGGTTCTCTATCAGTTTCTTGTGAGTCTTTAAGAAGTCCACGTACACCTCTTCGCTTTCAGCGACCGCTTTCCACCCCCCAAGATAATCTATGAAAACCATTCCATCATCGTCACGTTTGATGTAGTCGGAAATGTACGTCATTTCTTCGTTGTAGGCGTGGGCCCGCAGAAGCGGATTTTCTTTGACATTCTGGAGCAGTTCAGGAGCCAAGATTATCCGCGGATACTGCGCGTAACTACGCTCAAGATCATAGGCCGCTATCAGGCCAGGTCCGAAAACGACCGCGTAGCTTCGTTCAAGCTGTCCGACGACAAGTGCCCCTCGCAGCAGCACTTTCTCTATCATTAGAATCGCCTGTGCGATGGCTAGATTTTTGATTTCGTAATAGACCGCCCCATCCGGCATGGCCATGTTGTAACGCGTTTCGAGCGGTATCGTATGTACGATTAGGTCAGAGAAGTTGACGTAGTTCTCCTTGAAAGTTTTCCGCTCTTCCTCGTCAGGGCAGGTCCATTTAATCGCTTGGCCTATAACATGGGAAATGAATCCCGGAGGCTTCGTTTTTATGAGTTCGCGAAACCCTAGGATATCGAGATACGCGATCAGGTGCTGCTTGTACGCCAGCTTGCGTCGTTTCTTTTTCCTTGCAGGGCTCGACATGCGCGGATTTTATATCTCGATGAGCTAAACTCCAACCATGGGAGGGCCACCGCGCTACTACGATCGACGCGGCGACCAGCATCACGTGCTTGGGGCGAGACAGTAGTTTCGCTTTATCTTCGCCAATGCTAAAATGAAAGCACCACGGGTCTACACACGAGAATGCCTAAGCAGGGAGAGCGGGAAAAGACGCTACTTTGCGTTAGACTACTGGCGCGAAGCCATAACGCATTCGACCGGAAAGGAGTTTTGCTTTGCGAACACCTCGCGGCGGCTGGACCAATGAATCAGTGCGATTGCTCGCCGGAGACCGGGATCCAGTACAGGTCATAATCGAAAAGACGCGCCAACGGATTGTCGCTGCGTTGGACTCCGGTTGGGCGGGTCCACCATACGATCCTATTGAACTGGCTACTCGCCATCTGAGACTCGACGTAATTGCTACCGATGCTGTGCGCGAAGCACGTACTGTTCCGGTCGGAAAATCGGCACGCATCGAGTTCAATCCGAACCGGCCTCGCGAACGGCGGAGATTCTCCATAGCCCACGAAATCGCCCACACAGTCTTCCCAGATTATGCTGCGCGCGTTCGACATCGCGGCACAAATCACGCAGAACAGCCCGCAGCCGATGAGTGGCAATTAGAAGCGCTTTGCAACATAGCCGCGGCCGAAATTTTGATGCCGATAGGCAGCCTGCCAGCGATCAGTCGAGAGACATTGAGCATTGATGCACTCGGGAAGTTGCGGCCACAGTACGACGTTTCGATGGAAGCAGTGCTTATCCGGGCCGTAGGAATGGCCGACTTTCCATGCGCCGTGTACGCAGCGTCTCGCATCGAATCGGGAACGCGCGCAGGCCACTATCGAATTGACTACACCATTGCGTCACATGGTTGGACACCTCCGGTGAATGTGCAGACCGTCCTGCCAGAGAACAGTGTTGTCGCCGACTGCACGGCAATTGGCTATACCGCCAAAGGAAACGAGACATGGGGCACACATCGAGTTCACTTGGAATGCGTCGGTATCCCGCCGTACCCGTGGTCAGTATTTCCTCGCGTCGCCGGAGTGATGATCGCGCCAGTAGCGAATAGGGCAGAAGAAGAATTACCTCGAATCCAGTTCGTGGTCGGCGACGCGCTTGATCCGCGCGGCAAAGGGCCGAGGTTGCTTGCACATATTGTAAATGACCGTACACCGAATTGGGGAGGCCGGGGCTTCGCCGCCGCGCTGCGGCGTTCAATGCCGGATGT
>CAZRKW010000208.1:0-7120 GCA_964600355.1 uncultured Acidobacteriaceae bacterium | reverse complement strand
GTGGACGGTGACGGTCACGTCTACACAATTGAAAGCGGAAATCAAATCATCGCCACAGCCACTCCGGAGCCTGGCACGAGCAGTTTGATGTTAATCGGGATATGGTTCGTCTTTGTGATGCGAAAACGTATAGGTAAGGGCCTTCCGCAGGCCATTTGAATGCGTCGCCCACTGTTGGATCCCGCACACCGCTGAGCACTAAGGGCTTCTAAGCGTCGAACGTATTGCAATGCGCCACAGGGTTTCCTCCGTGGCGCATTTGCATTCCTTACCGGGACCGAACCACTACCCAAAAGTCAGTTGACTTCCCCGAGAATCGGAGACAGAGTCCGACTGAGCAGCTTTTGGGACCGCCGCTATGGACGACCCGTTTTCTACCGCCGGAGACAGGCCTTTCCCTTCAAAGTCCCGCCGCTTCTTGCGCAAACCTGTTTTGTTCGCGTCGGCGCAAGTCGGCGAAAACACTACGGGCTTGATTCTGAATATCAGCGAGGGCGGCATCTGCGTGCAAACTCCGCAGAGCATCGCCGGCAACGGCGCGCTTCCGCTGCGATTGCAATCGCTACGGTCGATGGGCTGGATCGAGACGCATGGACGCGTGGTCTGGAGCAACGACGAGAAGCATATCGCGGGGATCGAGTTTGCCGGCATCACGGAGGAAGCCAGGCGAGAGGTTCAGGCCTGGCTCTCCTTTGGCGATTCCTTGCAGGAACTGCGAGGAACCTGGGCCGGGGATCGCGCCGCGACGGGACTGCCCGATCCATCGGGGATAAATTCCTTCGAAATGCGCGCCGTCGCTCCGGAAGCTAGCGAGGAAGATGCGTGGGAAGGTGAGCAAGGACAGGAATACGCAGGCCCGGAATATGGCGACCCCGCCGTTGGCGATTCGCGCGACGAGGAAGATTCTGCGCGATCCGAAGCGCGCGCAGAAAGGGAGCCGGACAACCAGATGGCCGGCGATCCGCACGAAGCGCCCGACATCTTCGATCGGACGAGCGCAGGGGACGCAGCGAATCGTCGGAGATTTCCCCTCCTCGCCTCCGCGGCCGTGCTCTTGATTTTGCTGGCCCTTACAGCGGGGCGGCACGACACTTTGAGCCGCCGCATGGCTGGCTGGTTTGCAAAAAAATCAGCCGCGCCCAGCCGGGACGCGCCCCTTGCACAGGCTCAGCCAGATGTCACGGAAACACCCCGCGCACCGGCTCCTCCACTGCCCGTGGCCGCAGCTCCGCCGCCCTTGGCGGGAGAGAACAGAAAAATGGGCATAGTGCCGAAACCGAATGTTTCCCTCCCCCCAGCTGCGGGCGGCAAGCTCGTCCTCCAGGTAGCAGCTATGAGGGAAGAAGAGAACGCCAAACAGCTCGAACAATCGTTGCAGTCGAAGAATTTCGCGGCCTTTGTTTCAAAGCGGCCCGGCGACCACTTCTACCGAGTCATGGTGGGCCCTTATCCCGATAGCCAGTCCGCGCGGCTGGCCCAGAGCGCCCTCGAAAAGGACGGAATGAAGTCCATCGCAAGGCGCTGGACGCCCTAGGATCGCTCCAGCATTCGCTTCCTTTTGCCCCCGGTCGGTTCCACTCTGAAATTTTCTGCTCCTTTTTGACACTCGTTTGAAACGATTCGACTTTGCCGGAGCGCCTCGGCGAAATCTTCGCGCCGGGAATTTCATTCCGGCACTAATGATCTGCGGGAAATTGCCGATCATCGAACGTAAGACCTGTCGCTTCAATTGCCGGCGCGATCTTTGCAGTTGGGCCTATTTGTGCTTCTGATTCCCCACGCGATAAAATGAAAGCGACGGCTCAAACGATCGAGAGCAGACCGGGGTTCGCACCCGCGAAACGCCTGCTGACGATCGAGCGGGATTCGAGCATTCGTTTCCACGAATTGGGGACGCTTACCTCCGTAACGCGCTGGATCAGCAGCCACGACGAAGGAATCGCGGAATGGCTGAAGAATGCGCGGCGCGCCTACCAGCAGGACCGCGCGAACGTGGACGAAAAGCACCGGACCGCCTTGCTTCTGCTGAAAGATGCGAGCCTCCGGTTGCCCGCGCGCATCGGCCTGCTGGATGTGGGCGGAGCGAGCCTGGAAGATGTGACCGCATGGAGCACCTGGCAGGACCCTGGCGCGTCGGGCCGCGGCTCGGCGCTCACCGAGGAGGAAACCCAGGGCAACGGCGGGAAAGCCTACATGTACCGCCTGTTCCGCGGGCCCAGCAGGATTCTGGGGGTACAAGAAAATAAATTGAGCTGCAAGGGATTTGAGGGCGCGGCCAACAGTCTCGAACGCGGAATCCCGGGATTCGTGCCGAGCAGCGCCGCGGGCTGCGAACTCCCCAACATTTCCTGGAAAACGGAAGTGCGGAGGTCGCTGAAACCCTACGACCTCACCTTCGAGGACCTTCCGGCGGAATTGCAGGAGGCTCTGCGAAAGCGCAAGGCGTTCACGCTGGTGGAAGGAGTAGACCCGGCCCGTTTTTTCAAGGGCCGGATCGAGGCACCGGATCTGGTCCTGCGAGTACTTCGGCACGACCAGTCGACATTGGCGGTGCAGCAACTGCGCTTGTATGCCGCGCACAACGGGAGGCTTCTGAACCAAGGGAAGTTCCTGGGGCTCGAGGAGATTCCCGCCTATCCCGGTTTCGAGCAACCCGTCGTTCATGAAATTCCCGAGCAGCTGCCGGACACCAACGGGACGATCCAATCCACCACTCTGGGCGGCAAGCGGCCTCGCGGGCGGCTGATTCTTTACACGTCACTGGAGAACATGCCGAACGCGTACCGGAAACTGAAGCCGCGCTGGAAAGTGTCCTATCGGACCTCCCAGCAGATGATCGGCTCCAAGCACGTTTCCGAACTTGCGCCAAACACGCCCGGCACGCAGTACATCTATGCCACCGTGGAATTATCCGCGCTCGAGCCGGCCTACGTGGAGCTGGGCCGGAAGCGGCCGGCCGATGGCCCGCTCGTGGACGCACTCGATATTTTTATTGCCGACGGAATCCGCGCGCTCGCCAAAGCGATCCACGATAGCCGCCGCCGCGAAATGGACCAGGAAGCACTGGACGAAGTGCATGAAGAAAACCGCGTGCTGAATTCGTTCAAGAACCGCTTCCTGCCGGGCAATGGGGATGGAGGGAATGGGGAGGCGGGACGGAACGGAACAGGAGCGCAGCTGACCCTGTCAGAAACAAACGGGGGCGCAGGCGGCGAAGAGCCGCACGCGATCGAACTTGCGTCGAAGCAGGGTGAGAGCGTTCGCATCGGACGCGGCGTGGTCGCGCAGATGGCCGCAATAGTGAACACGAAGGTGGTGGATGCGTCCGGTAAAGTGGTGCCGCGCGCCGAGATCGAGTGGCATTCGGGCGACCGGCGGATTGTCCGGCTCGGCGAGAGAAAAGAAGATCGAAAAGCGCTGCTGGCAGCGGGCAAAGGCGCCACGCATATCTGGGCTCGCGTGAAGGACACAAAAATCGAGTCGCCAAAAATTCCGGTGGAGGTGTGGGCCGTCGATCACGTGCTGCTGACGCCGCGGAGCATGGAACTGCCGCTCGGGCGCAGGAAACAGATCGTCGCCGAAGTGACCAACGACGAGGGAGCGCGAGCGGCGAACGTCCTACTCAACTGGAAGCAGGATGACGGCGACCCCCTGACCGTCCGCGTGCAGGCCGACGGATGGGTGACCGGCAACCGGCTCGGCCGAACCAGCATAACCGCCGGCGCGGGAGAGCCCGAAGACGGCGGCGTGTGGGCGCGCATCCCCACGGACGTTACGGTGACACCCGCTCGCGAGGAGCCGCGAGGGGGTTCGGGATTTCCCGAGCTGCGCCTCACCGACCGCGACACCGATCCCGCCACCGGAGAAATACGGCAAGGCGATCCCGAGCAGCCGGCACTGTGGCAGGAGGTTTCCGATTACCAGAACAATCTCTGGTGGCTGAACCTGCAAAGCCCGGACGCGTCATTTTTCTTTGCGCAGCGCGCCGAAGATATCCGCCTGTGGCGAGCCTTCCACGCGCAAAAAGTGGTCGACATGGTGCTGCAGGTTCACATGCGCGAGGAATTCGACGCCCGAGGCGAGACCGAACGCCCCGACCTGTGGGCCCGGCACAAGGTGATCCTTGACCTGAAAGAAGTGCAGCTGAAGCAGGCCATGTGGGACAAGCTGCAGACCTACGTCAATTTCGGCGGGGCCCTCGACTAGGTGGACGCCCGGGGGCTGGGACTGAAAGAGCAGGTCCTGCTGGCGGCTCTGGCCTGCTCCGACGGCGCCGGCGAGAAGACCTTCACGATTGAGGATCTCCTGGTGCGGGCGTGGAAGGGCGCGCCGGCCGCTTGGGGGCTGCGGGGGTATGAAGAGGACTACCCGGATGCCGACAAGATTCACAAGGAACTGGATAGCCGCGGCGTTGCCAACAAAGGACTGATCGCTCTCGGCTACCTGGAACGAGTTCAAAACCGCGTGTATCGCCTCACTCCGGCGGGACTCGCCGCTGGAAGCCGCTTGCGCCCCGCCGATCCGATCGTCCGCGAGAAGGTCGGGAGAAAGCTCGAGCAGGAGATCAAACAGATTCTGGCGCACCCCGTTTTCCGGACGTGGCTGCAGAACCCGGCGCTGCCCAAACATTTCCGCGATGCCGGCCATTTCTGGGGCATCGCCCCGGGCATGCCGGCACGAACCATCCGCGAACGCGTGACAGGTTTTGAACGCACGTTGGCGGCGGCTGCGGATTTCCTGGCCGCCGCCGGCGTCGACGAAGTGACCGAGCAGCGCGGCAAGATTCTATTCCACCGCGAAGACATCGAGCGGAGCCAACAGTTCCACGAATGCCTGAAAGCCCGCTTCGCGCGCGATCTGGCCCTGTTGAATCGGTAGTATTACCAACTTCTTCAGTAGTCTCTCCCATTTCTTCGATCCCGGCGAGTCGACACTGACGTTAGCACTTTCTAACCTACTCCGGTCCTCCGCTGGTACGTAACGTGCCGCTAGATGCCGGGACTGTCTCGCGCGGAAAATGCAGTGCGCTGATTCAAAGTCAGTTACGAGACAAGACCGAAGCGGTTTCAGAGGTTCCAGCGAGGACCATGGCTCCTTTGAGCAGTGCCAACTTGGCCGAAGCGGCAGCAGTAGCCGAAGTCGCCGACTTGGCCAACCAGCAAAACCACGGACTCGCATCTCCGCTTGAATGCCTACTGACTTCGGGAGGTGACCCGCGCCTGCGCATCGACTCCGTACTTTTACTGAACGGGTACGGATGCCAATCCTGGCCGCGGCCGGAGGCGTTCACCTTCGCGTCGTCCACGGCAACATCTATTTCGGAGCGAGGATTCGGAGCCGCCGCGAAAGCGCAGCAGCGTCTGATCGAGGCGACTCGCCGTACGACGATGCAAGAGGCGTGCGATCGCGAGGCCGAATGGCTGCGGGAGCACCTGCGAACGCTTCTGAATCTGGACGCGAGTGGAACTGAAATTATTTTTTCGCCGTCCGGGACCGATTCACAGCTGCAGGCCCTCTACGTCGCACAAACCTTACTGCAAGGCCCGATTGTGCCGGTGATCGTTGGATCCGATGAAACAGGCAGCGGGACGGCCCGGGCCATCAGCGGGTGCCATTTCAGTTCGAGCACGGCGCAGGGCGGCGCGGTCACCGAGGGCGAACGAATTGAAGGATTTGGCGAGAATGCCGCTCGGATCGAAATTCCTCTGCGCGATGGCTTCGGGTCTCTGCGCCCGAGTGAGGCGATCGACCGCGAGGTGCTGGCGGCGGTTTCCGGCGCGGTAGCCGCAGAAAAGAGCGTGGTGTTGCTCGCAATGGACGGATCGAAATTCGGCTCGCGCTGCCCGTCGCTCGATTGTCTGCGCGAGGTGAAATCGAACTGGGGGCGATCGGTCCAAGTGGTCGTCGATGCGTGCCAGATGCGCACAGGACGCCGCCGCATTCGATATTATCTGGATCAGGAATTTCTGGTGCTCGCCACCGGCTCGAAATTCTTCACGGGACCGCCCCTGAGTGGCGCCCTTCTGGTTCCGGCGGCGGCTTCGGCCGTGATGAAGCAGGCCGCGGCCGTTCCAGCGGGGCTGGGACTTTATACCCACCGAAACGATTGGCCCATCGGCTGGCATGGCGTGCGCTCCGGATTGCCGAGTTGCCCGAATATCGGGCAATTGCTGCGTTGGGCGGCGGCGGTCGAGGAAATGCGCGGCTATTTCAACGTCCCCACGTACTACCGGTCTTTGGCGCTTCGGGAATTCTCGCGCGCCGTTTCGCAACTGATCGCAGATCGAGCGAACCTGCGGCTGCTCCCCGCCTTTGGGCAGTCCGGAACAGACGCATTGGACAACGAAGAGATGGGCGTGAGGACGATCTTCCCGTTCACCGTGAGCGGCGGCGGAAAGGCGCTATCCGTCGAGGATTGCGGGAAGATTTACCGGGCATTGAACCGCGACGTTTCCGCTCTGCTGCCGCAGACCGCGACGGCCCGCGAGCGCGAGCTTGCAGCGCGTTTGTGCCACATCGGCCAGCCTGTCTGTATTCCGGATTCCACGCATGGTGTCGCGGGCACATTGCGCATCAGCGCGGGGGCCAGGGTCGTGTCCGGCACCTGGCGCCACTCTGGTACTGCCGCATCCCTTCGTGGACTCGCCCAGGAACTCGAGCAGGTGCGCATCATCCTCGACAAAATCGATTTGCTGGTAAGAAACATCGACGCACTGAGCGAGATGGATGAGGCGAACAAGCGATTGTCGATGCGCCCAGTTGAGGCAGTTCCCTTCTCTTCTCCGACCCCGCCAAGGGCAGCCAGGGCGGGAATGCCTCTGCGACTCATTCATCCAAGCAGCGTTGATCTAGAAACGGTTGCTTCAAGAAATTTGGAACAGGGGTACAAGCATGGATAGCAGCACCGCCACGTTCCGGCGCTCTTCCACCACATCGACGGCCCGGTTATTCAAGCAGGCCTTCGACGGCCATGACTTGAAGCCGCTGCGGGCACAACTTTTGGCGCGCGTGGAAGGCGACCCGCTCGATGCCGCCGCTCTGATGGACCTTTCGGTGATCGAGCAGCTGCTCGGCAACCAGGCGGAGGGATTGCGGCACCAGGCCCAGGCGCTGCGCATTC
>CAZRKW010000207.1:0-7153 GCA_964600355.1 uncultured Acidobacteriaceae bacterium | reverse complement strand
TGATCTTGGTAATCAGCGGCTGCACCTGAAACAGCAGAAACGCGCTAGAAAAAATAGCCAGCCCGTAGATCAAAGTATCGGTCAAAGCATCGATCAGAGCATCCCGAATGGGCAGCCGCAGCTTCCCGCGAAAATGCGTTTCGGGAATCGCAGTGCCCTCCTCCGCGCGAGCTACCGGCGCGTTCTCGTTCGCAGTCGCCGCCATAGCGACAGTCAGGTTAACAGGATGGTTCAGCCCACCGCGACAACGTTTGAGTCTTCGGTTATAAATCATCTCACGATGAAATTCGTCAGCGCAGGGCTTCAGAGTCTGCGTGGCAACGCGGGTTTTCCGTCAGGGCACGGCTTCAGCCGTGCCAAAAAGCCTGTGGGCAAAGGGGTTTTAACCCCTGAGGTGGCGAACCGTTCAACCGAGGCATTCATGAGATACGTGATACGTGCTAGCTAAAAAAGCCGCCGTCTACGGATTCGTAACCTGGATCGAGACGCTCGCGTAGCGCAACGGTACGTAAGCCGCGTCCCAGGCTTCGTGAAGCTTGCTTTCGGCGTAGGCATCGGCCGCATCGCGGCTCTGGAATTCGATGGCATACGCCGCATTGAAGTCGCGCGGCTCGAGCCGGTCGGCTTGGAGCCACACGTTCTTGATTCCCGGAATTTTCGCCGCCATCTCCTTGACGCCCGCCAGCACGCGCTGCTTGTCCGCGGCGGAAACTCCCGGGTTCCACTTGATCTCGACCACGTGAATGATGGTTTTCGGCTGCCCGAACCGGTTTTGACCCGCCGCGTAACCGCTCGCAAAAAGACCAGCCGAAACCGCGATGATCCCGAGCGCCCGACCTGTATTCCTGAATGAAATGCGCATCAGTTCCCCTCCCTTACTCCTCGACAAACGAGTGTAAGCAACAGCGCGTTCGCCCGCAATCCTCTGACGGGTTAAAAGGGGCAGGCTGTCAAGAACCCCCCTTGTGGGCTCACAGCTAACCCTGGATCATTCGAAGTGACGCTTCACCTTTCCGGGTAGGGCGTTTACCACGACTTATGATCCACGCGATGTATTATCTGCAAACCGCTTATTGGAGGACCGATGAAGTACTTCGAGGACTTTACGAGTAGTGGCAATTCGTTCGGCGAGCGCGTTGGGCAGCCGGATGAGTTTGACGCAGCAATGGGACGCATCGCATTAGGCTTTTCGTACCTGGAAGATACTACGCGCAATGTGATAGTTCTACTCTCCGGTGCTCATCCAGAGATCGGGCACATCATGGTGGCTGAATTGTCATTTCGTCAAAAGCTCGACGTTTTGGGCTCAATGGTGCGCCAGCGCGTACACTCGTCGTTTGCGGCATGCAACGACCCTGGCGGAGAAGGCTACGTTGACGAACTACTCTCCCTCTGTCATCGAGCCGAGGAGCTTAGAAATACTTATCTGCACTCAAGCTACGAGGGTGGCGAACGCGCCAAGCTGTCGGCGAAAGCCCGGCACGGACTTAGGATTCAGCGCGAGCACGTTGATAGCGGACTGCTCCTCGATGTGGCCGATTACATCGTATACGCTGGCATGGAACTCGAGGGTCTACCCATTCTCGTGGAGGTCGCTGACCGCGTGAGTGGTGGGCCTGGCTTCGTGTCATACTCCAAGAGCGGCTCCATAGTGGCGACATTCAAATTTGGTTCCGCAGGTGGCTGACAATCTAGTGATCCATCCCTAGTGCGATTCCAGTCAGTTCGCCTCGCGCTAAGTGAGATCCGTGCGCCGCTCAATAAATTAGCGAGCTGATCTATCCGAATCCAGCCGAAACGAGCCAGCCCGGAAATCTAGCCCCGGAAATCCCGATTGACCTCGCGCTTTTAACTCCAGTAGCATCCGAGCGACGATAGCTGCTGCTCGTAGCCTACAGGGGGCCGATTTGACTTGTCCCAAGTGCGGGATCTTCACGCCGGATGACGCGGGATTCTGCGGCTCGTGCGGCCAGCCGCTTGCCACATCACCCGCGGCTTCGCATGACGACACTGCCCCGGCACCCTGGGCGCGCCCGGCCCAGGCTCGCATTGCCTATGCAGGCTTCTGGCTCCGCCTGGCCGCCTACCTCATCGACAATATTCTTCTCGGCGCCGTGCTGGGCAACATCCTTCTGCGTCCGCTGATGGGGAAGCCCGGAGGCATCCCCGCCGACGACCCGTGGTTCATGTTCACCAACACCAGCCCGCAGGTAACCGCCCTCATGCTGCTGTTTCTGATGGGCAACTGGGTCTATTTTGCCGTGCTGGAAAGCTCGCCATGGCGGGCAACTCTCGGCAAAAAGGCCCTCGGCCTCAGCGTGGTCGATCTGGCGGGCAACCGGATTTCTTTTGCTCGCGCCTCGGGGCGTTTCTTTGCGAAAATTATTTCGTCCATGACGTTCCTGATCGGGTTCGTCATGGCGGGCTTCACGGCGCGAAAGCAGGCCCTGCACGATATGCTGGCTGGCTGCCTGGTCACGCGAAAAATTTAGGATCGGCGCGCAGCGCGCATCGCCAAGGAGTGAAGGCATGTACTGCACGAAATGTGGCAACGTGGTGCCGGAAGGCGCCGCCTTCTGCCGGACCTGCGGAAATGCGGTAGCGGCCCCGTCGGTCTCCGGTCCGGCAGACGCAAGGCCGGCCGCCGCCGCTGAAGCCCTGGAATCGACGGTTGCCGTGCCGCCGCCCCCGACCGCCGCGCCGCCAATCGGCAGTTACATCCCCCCGCGCCCCGCCGTAAATCCCGCGCTGATGGCGCCCTATGCTGGTTTCTGGCTGCGCGTCGTCGCTTACCTGATCGACAGTGCGATTCTCACGGTCGTATTCGGCGCGATTTTCGCGATATGCCTCCTCACGTTTGGGGGCCGCTTCCTCCGGGGCTTTCATCCGGGCATGTACAGCGCTAGCAACGTCAGCTACGACCCCGGCTACGACACCACCTACACGTGGCATGGCCCGTTTCCGTTTCCCGCAGCCGCGCTGGGCATTCTCTTCATCCTGATACCCTTGACGATTGTGGCGTCGTGGCTCTACTTCGCCCTGATGGAATCTTCGGGCCGCCAAGGCACGCTGGGAAAGATAGTGCTGGGCCTGTTCGTCACCGACCTGCAAGGCCGTCGCGTAAGCTTCGCCCGCGCCACAGGCCGGTTCTTCTCAAAGATCATCACCGGACTCATCCCGTTTTTCATCGGCTATATCATGGCGGGTTTTACCGAGAAGCGGCAAGCCCTCCACGACATGATCGCGGGATGCCTCGTGTTGAAAAAGACCTGAAGAAAACCTGAAGAAGCTCTGAAGGAAATCGGGAAGCCTAAACGCCCCAGCCGTAGCGCTCGTGATGCACGAGCACGTCGTGCAGCTCGCTGCGGATCTGCTCGGTAAGCTCCGAGCTGCGCACCGCGCGCCCGCCCGGCTCAGCGATATCGGACGTCCGGTATCCGTGATCGAGCGCGCGATCCACCGCCGTTTCGATCCACTGCGCCTCGATTTCCAGTCCGAACGATTCCCGCAGCATCATCGTCGCTGACAAAATCGCGCCAAGCGGACACGCGGCATCCTTGCCAGCCAGCGTAGGCGCGGAGCCATGAATCGGCTCGTAAAGCGCCGGCTTGTTCGGCTCACCGCGGCTCATCGAGGGAATCAGCCCAATCGATCCGGCCAGCGCCGCCGCTTCATCGCTCAGGATGTCCCCGAAAAGGTTCGACGTGAGGATCACGTCAAACTGCGCCGGCCGCAGCACAATCTGCATCGCCGCGTTATCCACGTACATATGCTCGAGCTTTACGTCGGGGTAGTCTTTCGCCAGGCCGCTAACGGTTTTCCGCCAGAGCGTCGAAGTCGCCAGAACGTTCGCCTTGTCCACGCTGGTCAGCCTGCGGCTGCGTTTCGAAGCGCGCTCAAACGCATACCGCGCCACCCGTTCGATTTCCGGAACGCTGTAATTCGCCACGTCCCGCGCCCGCGCCTTGCCCTTTTCGCCCTCGATCTTATGCTCGCCGAAATAAACGTCCCCGGCCAGCTCGCGCAC
Organism: uncultured Acidobacteriaceae bacterium; assembly: GCA_964600355.1. Taxonomy (GTDB): domain Bacteria; phylum Acidobacteriota; class Terriglobia; order Acidiferrales; family UBA7541; genus Palsa-295. The sequence goes on along the minus strand of CAZRKW010000207.1, from coordinate 3,126 downwards.
CATTTCGAAATCGCAGTCCACCAATCGCTCCGGCCGCAGCGGCGATATCCCGCGCAGCGACGGCCGCAGCCGCGTGGGCCGCAGATTGATATAGAGCCCCAGCTCCTGCCGTAGGCCGAGCAGTCCCGCCTCGGGACGCGTCCCCAGCGGCAGCGACTCCCACTTCGGCCCCCCGATCGCGCCCAAAAGAATCGCGTCCGCCGAGCGGCATCCCGCCAGCGTTTCCGCCGGAAGCGGCGAACCGCAGCGGTCGATCGCGTCTCCGCCAAAAGGAAGCTCGCGAAATTCAAACTTGTGATTGAAAGTAGTCGCGCAATCCCCGAGGATTTGGACGGCGGCGCGCGTCACCTCCGGCCCGATTCCATCGCCCGGCAACACCGCTATCGTCTTCCGCAATTCGGTCATCGCAAGGTTCCCGATTTCCTGGTTGGAAATTCAGTTTGAATTCAGTTCGCAGCCACGGGATTGGCTGCGTTCGCGTGGTTGCGCCGTACCTGGTGAATGATCGAAAGCAGGTCGCGGTCGGTAACTTCCTTTTCCGCGTCCGCCATCGCAATCGCCATTGTATAGCAGGCGGCCAGTTCCGCGTCGGTGGTTTGATAGCCGAGTTCGTCCAGGCGGGAGCGCAGCGCATTTCGTCCGGAGTGCTTCCCCAGCACGAGCCGCCGCGCCGGCACGCCCACTTTTTCAGGAAGGATGATTTCGTAGGTCAGCGGATTCTTCAGGATTCCATCCTGATGAATCCCCGCTTCGTGCGCGAACGCGTTCGCGCCTACTACCGCTTTGTTCGGCGGTACCGGCACGCCGGTAATCGACGAAAGCAGGCGGCTCGTGGGATAGATATTTTCGAGCACGATGCCGGTGGTTGCGCCAAAGCGGCTCTGCCGCACGTGCAGCGCCACGGCAATTTCCTCGAGCGACGCGTTTCCCGCGCGCTCCCCAATTCCATTGATCGTGCATTCCACCTGCCGCGCCCCGCCCGCGATCGCCGCGAGCGAGTTCGCCACCGCCAGGCCCAGGTCATTGTGGCAGTGCGCGCTCAGCTCCACATTCGGATATGCAGCCAGATGCGCGCGGACCCGGCGGAAAATCTCGCCGTACTCCTCGGGCGTCGAATAACCCACCGTGTCGGGCAGGTTGATAACGTTCGCCCCCGCGCTCGCCGCCGCCAGCGCAACTTCGCACAGGAAGTCGATCTCCGAGCGGCTCGCATCCTCGGCAGAAAACTCCACATTTTCGCAATGGGCCGCGCCAAAGCTCACCATCTTCACGATTTGCGCGAGCGCTTCCTCGCGAGAAATCCGCAGCTTGTGCTTCAGGTGCAAGTCGGAGGTCGCGAGAAAAAGATGGAGCCGCGGCTTGGCCGCCGGTTCCAGACCTCGCAACGCCGCATCCACGTCATCCTGGCGAGCGCGCGCCAAAGCCGCCACGCGGCATTCCTTCAGTTCTGAAGCCACGGCGCGTACAGCCTCCAGGTCCCCTGGCGATGCAATCGGAAAGCCCGCCTCGACCACATCCACGCCAAGCTCTTCGATTTTCCGCGCGAGCCGGAGCTTTTCCTCGCGGTTCATCGAAAAACCGGGAGATTGCTCGCCGTCGCGCAGCGTCGTATCGAAGATGTGGATCCTGTCCATAAGGGCTCCTTGCAACAATACCAGTAGACCCCCAAATCCATATAGAGTCTAATTTATAATTGTTGCACGGGGGATAAATCCCTCTTATACAGGCATCGGCCCACCCGGAGGAGCTTTCGTGGATCTCGCATCGCTGCAGGTGTTTCAGACCGTCGTTCGCGAGAAAAGCTTTTCGCGCGCCGCGGAAAAGCTGTTTCGCACCCAGCCGGCCATCAGCATCTCTATCCGCAAACTCGAAGAGTGGGTCGGACAGCCGCTGTTCGTCCGCGGCTCCGGCGCCCGCACTCTCACCGACGCCGGCGCGCTCCTGCTCGAATACGCCGACCGCATGCTGAATCTCCGGGAAGAAATCCGCAAATCCATGCGCGAACTGCGCGGCCTCCAGCGCGGGCAGGTTTCCCTAGGCGTCAACGAAAGCTCGATTCACGCGTTGCTTCCCGCACTCGCGCGATACCGCGAGCTGCACGAGGGCATTCACATCCGCGTCCACCGCGTGTTCTCGCGCGACGTCCCTCGTGAAGTGCTCAGCCACCACCTCGACATCGGCGTTATCTCCTACATTCCCGAAGAAACGGAGCTGTCGGCCGTAGAGTTCTACCGCGACAACCTCACCGTCGTAGTGTGGCCGGGCCATCGCCTGGCGAGACGCCGCGAAGTCGATATCACCGATCTCGGCGCGGAAACCTTCATCGGACACATCGTCGAATCCCCTCACCGCCAGCGCGTCGTACAGCTTTTCGCCCGCCACCACGTTCCCCTGCACATGGAAATCGAGATGCCCACCATCGAGAGCATCAAGCTCTTCGTCGAGATGAGAAAGGGTGTCGCCATCGTGCCGAGAATGTGTGTCGGCCCGGAGATCGCGCAAGGAATCCTGCGGGAATTGCCCATGAAGCAGATGCGCATCCAGCGGCGCCTCTACCTGATCTATCGCCAGGACCGCCCGCTCACCGCTGCTGCCCAAGCCATGGTGAATATCCTACTGAAGAAGCCAAGGGGCAGTTCTACGAAACACTCATAACTTACTGTAAGGAAAAGCGTTAAAGACCGTGGGGCTGGTGGTAGGCGGTTTTGGAAGGGGGCTGCGAAAGGCTTGCGGCTCCGAGAAAGCGCATATAGCAGTCCCGGCACCTGTATGGTCGCAACCGAAACACCGGCCACACATAGCGTTCGAGCAGGCCGCGCTGGTGGGACCTCGTTATGCGCCCGCTCCCGCAGTCAGGGCATGCCCGGTACTTGGTCACCGAAAGCTCCTAATCTCGGGGCCATCATACCTATAAAGGCTCCCGGAACCTATACTTAAAATTCGCCAGATGGCCCGCTGTCTTCGGGTACGAATCCAGGGAAATCGACACATTCTGCGGGACTTCCTTCGCTTAAGCAAAGGGGAATACGGCGCTTCACCGCGAACCCCCGATGAAGCGCCGTTTCGGGACAAAAGCTACCGTGTCCGTCCAAACGTATAGCCGATGGCTGCGCTGTATTCCGGCAC
>CAZRKW010000206.1:0-7208 GCA_964600355.1 uncultured Acidobacteriaceae bacterium | reverse complement strand
TTGCCCCATGACTTCTCGTACATCGGCATCATCGCCACCTACACCGTCTTTGATTTCGGCAAGCGCGAGCACGGAGTGAAGGAGGCCAGGGCACAAGCCGAAATGGCAGATCTGGGCGTGCAACTGACCAAGGCAAAAGCGGCGGCGGGAGTCAAGAGCAGCTATTTCGATCTGGAACGCTCGCGCAAACTCGCTCTATTGGCGCGCCGGATGGTGTCCGCGGCGACAGTGGTTGAGGCAAGCTACCGATCAGACAACCCGGAAGTCGAGTCAGCACGGGCAAAAATGGAAGCCGACATGTTTAGGGCCGAGCTCGAATATCGTCAGGCATACGCACATTTGAAGAGTGTGATGGGAGACAAGTAAATGGAAACGGCCCGATCCCACCGCGCTCTACGAATAGCCACAATGCACGGTCCTTTAGGAAACTTCTAATGAATGGAAGCTCTTCGATTGCGTACGCGAAACAGTTCGTCGTCGATGCCATCGTCCCCGTCGCTAAACGCTCTCTGATGATCGGTGCTGTAGCGCTTGTCGCTACCATCCCAGCGATTGCCCAGAATAGTGATCTGCAGCAAAAGCTGGCAGCCGTGAAGCAGGCTGCTGCGGAAAATCGGCAGGCGCTGCGCGAGTATCAATGGATCGAGACAACGCAGCTCACCTTGAAGGGAGACGCGAAGCCTCCATCTCAAAAATCGTGCCAGTACGGCCCTGACGGGCAGGTTCAGAAGACCCCGATCGGCCCTCCTCCGCAACAGCCGAGCGGTGGCAGATTGAAGCAAAGAGTAATTGAAAATAAAAAAGCAGAGATGACGGATTACATGGATGACGTGAAGGGTCTTCTCGGCATGTACGTGCCGCCCGACCCTCAGAAAATGGAGCAAGCCTATCAGGCTGGGAAGCTCTCATTCAATCCTGCCGGCGGCATTGTCAATTTGATCTTCACGGATTATGCTCAGCCCGGCGATCGGATGGCTCTCACTTTTGACACCGCCACAAAAAAGATCAGAGCCCTGAACATCAACACCTACATGGGTGAAACGAAGGATGCGGTGACGCTGCAGGTTCAGATGGCCAGCCTTCCCGATGGCACCAACTACGCGCAGCAGACGGCCCTTAGCGCCAGCACCAAGCACCTCGTGGTGACAATAACGAATTCCAATTACCAAAAGTTCGGCACCCAAACGGGTTCGGCCGGATATTCCGGACAAGGTGTGCCGTTGTCAGCGGACGAGTTGCAACAACTCGGGGCGCCCATCGCGCTGTACCCGGACTCCCTGGTAGCCCAGATTCTCGGCGCTGCGACTTTTCCAGACCAGGTTGTCGCCGCTTCCAGCTGGCTTCAACAGAACGGCTCCCTCACGGGCGGACATCTTATGCAGGCCGTCGATGCGCAGCCGTGGGATCCCAGCGTGAAGGCGCTCACGCAATTTCCTTCGGTTCTCAGCAACCTGGCGAAGAACCTCAGTTGGACCTCCGCGCTGGGGGAGGCCTACCACACCCAGACCGCCGACCTCATGACGGCGATTCAGGTCTTACGGTCCCAAGCTTACGCGGCCGGCAATTTGAAATCAGGTTCTCAGATTGTCGTGGTGCAACAGGCGCCGCAGACTATCGTGATCCAGTCGGCGAATCCGCAAGTGGTGTACGTTCCTATGTACAACCCTGCAGTGGTCTACGGCTATCCCTATGTGACTCCTTCATACGTCGCGCCTCCCGTTCCGGCGACCGCGGTGGTTGGGTTTGGAGTTGGCATTGCGGTGGGAGCGATGATGAGCAATGGGTGCTGCGGCTGGGGGTATAGCAGTTGGAACTGTGGCTGGCACGGCACAGCAGTCGTGTATCACGGCGGGGCGTACTACGGAAACAGCGCGTGGCACGGCGGCTACTATGGCTCCAGCGCGACAGCATATGGTCCCAACGGCGTCGCGCACGCCAGCTCCGGCTATAACCCATCAACTGGCACTTACGCCCGCGGCGGCACGGTCTCGAACGGTTACGGCAGCCAAAGCGTCGGTCAGGCGTACAACCCGAGAACCGGGGCCTACGGCGCCACCGAGCAAGGCTCCAATGCCAATGGGAGCTACGGAAGCTCGGTGGTTTCGAAAAACGGTAACACGGCGTATTCCCAGCACCAAACGACCGCCCAAGGAACCACAGGGTCGGTGCAAACTTCGAACGGTGGCAAGGCTGTTGGTGGGTCCGGTGCGTACAACAGCGCGGCCGTCGGTGAAACCGCCAATGGCAACAGGTACGCGGCGGCAAATGGCAAGACCTACAGCAACACCGGGAGCGGCTGGCAGCAAAAGAGCGGCAGCTCAAACACTGCCGAGAGATCCAGCGCGTCCGGCTGGGGACAACAGGAAAAGAGCGGCGGATCATCGGCCTTCAGCACCGGAGGCGGAGGCTGGCAATCGAGATCGGAAAGCGCTCGTGGCGCGCAAAGCCGGGGCGGTGGTGGCGGCTGGGGCGGCGGTCGCGGCGGTCGCCGCAGGTAAACAGTACAGGTTCAAACGAGATCGGGTGTGAAGATCGGAGTTAGCAAAGCGTCTTACCGATGAATCTTTGGAGGAGAGGTATGTTGCTCGAAAATCGCAGAATCGCTGTCACGGCCGTGTGGATGCTTCTGGCCCCGGTCCTTTTTCTTGCCGCCTGCAGCAAGGTCGGGAAACCCTCAGTCCAGGTGTTTGCTTCACCCGACGACGCGGGCAATGCGCTGATCGAAGCGGCCAAGTCCGGCGATCAAAACGCCGTGCTGGCAATTTTCGGCACAGACTCGAAGGGCATTATCTATTCCGGCGATGCCGTGCAGGACAAGTCCGTGGCTGACAACTTCGTGGCGTCCTATGGGGTGATGCACCGCTGGCGCAAGATGCCGGATGACGCCCGAATCCTGCTGATCGGGGCGGACAATTTCCCCTTCCCGATCCCGCTGAAGAAGAACGGAAGTGGACAGTGGTTCTTCGACACGGTTGCGGGAAAAGACGAGATTCTCGCGCGGCGCATCGGACGAAATGAACTGGCGGTCATCGACGTTTGCGGAGCTCTGGCCGACGCTCAGGCCGAATACTTCTCACAGCACCACGATGACGGCACCACGAACGACTACGCTCTGAAGTTCATCAGTGACGCAGGCCAGCAGAATGGTTTGTACTGGGAGTCAGCCGAGGGCCAGCCGAAAAGCCCGCTCGGGCCGCTGGTAGCGTTCGCGACCACCGAAGGATATACCGCCAAGCCAAACGCGCACGTCCCTTTCCATGGCTACTACTTTCATATGCTGACCCGCCAAGGCAGTCACGCGCCAGGAGGTGCGAAGGACTATGTGGTCGATGGGAAGATGGTTCGTGGATTCGCCTTCGTCGCCTATCCGGCCGAATACGGTAATTCGGGCGTGATGACCTTCGTGATCAATCAGGACGGCGTGCTGCTTCAGAAGGATTTGGGAAAGACCACAACCGAAACAGCAACCGCCATGAGCGACTTCGATCCCGATCCCAGTTGGACGCCGGTATTGCCATCGTGAAGCCCGAGACACTGACGTTTACAATTACCGGAAACCGACCCCTGGGGGCATGGTCTGGATTCCTGGCGGTGAATATTCAATGGGCGCGGCCGACCCGAGGCAAGCTACCGATCAGACAACCCGGAAGTCCTGGTAAACGTCACATGCGACCGGACTCTGGGGGCCCATTAGGAGAGGAAACACGAAGAAGGAGAAAGGAGTACGTCTATAAAATGGACTTGGAGAATAAACCTAGCTATAGCAATACTTGCTGCACTTTTCGGGCCAGTCGGACCGCCTACAGCCGAGGCGCAGGACAGGAAACCGAACATACTCGTTATCTGGGGAGATGATATCGGTTACAGCAACATCAGCGCCTACAACCTTGGGATGATGGGATACAAGACTCCTAACATCGACAGGCTTGCCAAAGAAGGCGCGTTATTCACCGACTTCTACGGGCAACAGAGCTGCACGGCAGGTCGTTCAGCGTTTATTCTTGGGGAGCATCCGTTCCGGACGGGTCTATTGACCGTCGGATTGCCGGGCTCCCCGCATGGCATTCCCGATTGGGCACCGACCATCGCCGATCTGCTGAAACCGCAGGGATATGCTACCGGCCAGTTCGGCAAGAATCACCTGGGAGACCGCGATCAGCATCTGCCGACCAATCATGGGTTCGATGTATTTTTCGGGAACCTCTACCACTTGAATGCCGAAGAGGAACCCGAGACGTACTACTATCCTAAGGACCCTGAGTTTCGCAAGAAGTTCGGTCCCCGCGGCGTTCTCGATTGCAAGAACGTCGACGGCAAGCAATCATGCGTCGACACCGGCCCGCTCACCCAAAAGCGAATGGAGACTATTGACGATGAACTCTACACCCACGCGGCTGGATTTATCGATCAAGCCGCGAAGTCCAACAAGCCCTTCTTTGTCTGGTTCAACACCACGCGCATGCACGTTTGGACTCGACTGAAGCCGTCGAGCGAAGGCAAGACTGGTATCGGACTATACCCCGACGGCATGGTCGAGCACGATGCTATGGTTGGGGAATTACTGAAGAAGATAGATGACATGGGGCTGCGCGACAACACGATCGTCATCTACAGCACGGATAATGGTGCCGAAGTTGGGACGTGGCCCGATGGTGGGATGACACCGTTTCACCGCGAAAAAGGCACCACTTGGGAAGGCGGTAAGCGCGTACCATGCCTCGTGCGCTGGCCCGGGGTTATCCAGCCGGGCACAATCTATAACAACATCATGTCGCAAGAAGACTGGATGCCGACATTGTTAGCTGCCGCGGGTACTCCAGATGTTGTCGAGAAGCTTGAAGCCGGCTATGCGGCGAACGGGAAGACGTGGAAGATCCATCCCGACGGCTACAACTTCCTCCCGTTCTTCAAAGGCGAGGCCAAGACCAGCCCACGCGATACGATCTGCTACTTCGGGCAGGCCGGCGAGCTCAATGCTGTGCGCTGGAACGATTGGAAAGTTAGTTTCGCAGTGATCGAGGGCAAAATAGCCAACGGCATTCGGTTTGTTCCAAGCCTTCCGGAAATCGTGAATCTTCGGGCCGATCCCTTCGAGAAAGCACCCCACGAGTCCATGATGTATTTCCGCTGGATGGGGGACCTCCTCTGGTTGTTCGTGCCCCTGCAAGAGAAACTCACAGAATTTTTGGCAACAGTTCCTCAGTATCCCTTCCAGGAGGGTATAAACCTCAACGCCGCCAGCAATATCAACTATCAGACACTAAAGGCGGCGATGGTTCTCAAGCAGTTGCAAAACATGACGGAGGGCGTGGTAGCGCCCCTAGACTAACTTGATCTATAGGAAAAACAAAAATCGATTTTCACGGGGAACAGCCAGGCGGGGTTGTTGCTTTGACTCGGCCGGGAACAAAATCTTAGTGAGGTCGAATGAGGGGAGAAATGTTTAAGGGGGAGCGTAGCTTAGGAGGAAAATCCGTGCGGAACGCCTTACCTTGCCGGAGACTTCAGCCGAGGGGCCCAATGCATGGACTGCCCCCGACTATCGACGAGCGGCTCTCTGCCGAAATACTTGTGCAGTGAATTCCGCCAATTTCGAACTGGACTCGAATCCACCGAACAGCCTGTCATTGTTGTTATGGAAGCGAATTTCAAGGAAGCTTGAGTCGATTGGGCGTTCGACGTCTAAGTGGAAGACGCAGTACCTCCTTCTCACGCTCCGGCGTCATAATCACTGGATACCCTACGATATCACCGACACCTTCCGGCAGGGCATGTTCGAACTGGTCCAGCCTCATCGGAATAAACGTGGCGTTGATTTTCAGGGTTGTTGGTGGGTAATGCGACTTCGTGAGAATGCGGGGCGCGGATTAAAACGTAAGCGCGGCTTAAGAGGTAAGCTAATCGAATTTCAGAAGAGCTCGTTGAGAGTTCGATTCATTCCCTCGGCTTCGAAGCTACGGTCAGCAGAATCAGCAATTGGATTTGGTGGGCGGTTGCAACGCCATCAGTCCACAGGGCTTAGAATTGTGGGGTCGTGTTCGATCCCCACCGCCCCTACCAAAATCTCGCAGATTCTGCTGCCGTTCCGCACCAGTGCGTTCCTTCCATCCTGCGCCTGCCAGGCAAAACGACTACATGCCTCGAACGGCGACGCGCCCGGCCGTCGGTCACTTCCGCCAATGTCAGTCAGCTACCACGTGGCAGTGGGCTGGCAACGGGAAACACGGTATCCTCATTAATCGAGGACTCCTGGCACGCCATACCGCCTCTCGTTAAACGACTTGGCGGCGCTTGGCGCCAGTTCCGCATGTGGAAAACGATTTGCAAGCGTTCAGGCTGTATCGCCATAGCTGCCGATTGCAGACCGGGGCTCGAGGATCAGTTGGTCAGATTTAATACTCTCTTCATAACCAATAACAGCCTCCGGGTGTATGAGTGGCGGATGGATGTCGCGAGTTTCGGCCAGGCAGTGCCGCACCAGGCCGCGATGGTTGAAGCGTATCCCGTGAGAACAACCCAGTGAGCAGCGAACTTCCTGTAATTTACCTGGCCCGGCACGGTGAGACGGCGTGGAGCCTCACGGGCCAGCATACGGGTTTGACCGATCTTCTGCTGACCGAGCGCGGCGAGCAGAACGCGCGCTCTCTCTCCGGAAGGCTCGCCAGCCTGAAGTTCGGAGCGGTTTTTACGAGCCCCTTGCAGCGCGCATTGCGCACCTGTGAGTTGGCCGGCTTTGGCGGGGTAGCGCACGTTGACCCCAACCTGGTCGAATGGAACTACGGCGAATACGAAGGACTGACCTCGCAGCAGATTCTCGCGAAGCGGCCGGACTGGAAGCTTTTCCGCGATGGCTGCCCGGGCGGTGAATCGCCCGATCAAGTCGGAGCGCGAGCCGATTGCGTACTCGCCCGCGTGCGAGCCGCCACAGGCAACGTGCTGCTTTTTTCCAGTGGCCATTTCCTGCGGGTGCTCGCCGCCCGCTGGCTGAAGCTGGAAGCCGCGGCCGGAAGATACCTGGTGCTGAGCACCGCGAGCCTAAGCGCGCTGGGCTATGAACATAACCTGGGCGAGCCCGTTATCCAATTATGGAACGACACTCGCCATGTGGCCGCCGACCAAAACCGTGCAGAGGCAGACGTTCGCCAGAATTCAGTTGCAGGCTAAAGGAGGTTCCCATGGGTACGCAGCGAGCGATGCAGCCACCGGCC
>CAZRKW010000205.1:0-7270 GCA_964600355.1 uncultured Acidobacteriaceae bacterium | reverse complement strand
AGTTTCTCCGCATCGGCTGGTCGCTCGAGCGCGCGGAAATGACGGCGCGTCTCGTCGATGTGCAGTATCAGAATCTGCTCGAAGAGCTCCCCGCCGTCGGCAGCGCCGATAATCATCAGTGGATGGCGGTCCTGCGCTCGGTGGGAGCCTCCGAGGCATATCATCGCCAGTACCACTCCTCGATCGAGCCGGAAAAAGTAGCCGAAATGCTGATCCTTCATCCCCTACATCCGCGCTCCATTCGGTTCAGCACCAGCGAGGTCCGTTCCGGCTTGCGGGCGCTCAGCGGAACGGGCGCCGACTCCTACGCCAACGAGGCCGAACGCTTCGCCGGGAAGATCGTTCAGCGGCTGAGTTACGACAAGATGAGCGAAATCTTCAAGCAGGGTCTTCATGGGTACCTGGAGGAACTCTTGGGCATGTGCGGAGCAATCGGCGACGACATCGCCCGAACCTATTTCTACTACGCGGTGGTGGCATGAACCGCTACAGACTGGTTCATACCACGGAATTCCTCTACGACGGCCCTGTGTCCGAGAGCTATAACGAAGTTCGCTTGCGGCCGATCCACGATGAAAAGCAGAGCTGTTTGTCGTTCCGCCTCACCACCACCCCAGGTTCCCGCGGCACCGCCTACCGGGACGCCTATGGCAATTGGGTCCATCAGTTCAACGTGCTTCCCGAGCATCGCCGCCTGAAGGTCGAAGCGGAATCGGTAGTGCTGTCTCACGATTCTTTCGACGTTCCCGGCGAAGCGCAAACACTCCTCGAATTCGATTCGAACAAGCCGCATATCGACGAGGAATATTTTGACCTGGTGGCCGCGACCGGATACGTACCCCACCTGAAAGAGCTTCAGCCGCTCGTCGAAGCTTCTGAACAGGCCAGCGGCGGAACCGTAAAAGGATTTGCGCAGGCGGCTTCGAACCTGATCCACGAACAATTCAAATACGTGAAGGGCGCCACGCATGTTCTCTCGTCCATTGAGGATGCCCTTACTCTCCGTGCAGGGGTCTGCCAGGATTTTGCCCATCTATTGCTGGGGGTCGTCCGGATGCGGGGAATTCCGGCTCGCTACGTCTCTGGCTACCTGGTCCCGGGCGGAGGAAACGGCGCGTATTCGAAGCAGGAAGAAGTGATCGGAGGCCAGGCTTCCCATGCCTGGGCCGAAGTAATGATTCCGGATCAGGGCTGGACGGGTTTCGATCCCACCTTGGGCAAGCCCGTGGGCTTGAGGCACGTGCGGATCGCTTATGGGCGCGATTATGGCGATGTCGCTCCTGTCCGTGGCGTCTACAAAGGCAGGGCAGGGCAGCGGTTGTCGGTTGATGTCTGCGTTCGCCCCGTTCTCGACGATGCGGGGCACGAGCGTCTCAACGAAACAACTGCAGGGCCGCCCCCGTCCCCCTCCGTTATCGAGCGTCCCCAGCAACCCGCTCAACAGCAGGAGCAGCAGCAACAACAGCAATAGTTTAGTTTTTGGGAAAGTAGGAGTAAGAGCGGCTACTGTACGCGTTCGTGTGCGTAGCCCGCTGCGTCCAGCGCGGCTTCGATTTCCGCGACGTGGTCCGGTCCGCGGGTCTCCATCGTAATGTCGATGACCGTATCGCCCAGCACGACGCCGTAATAGGCGCGGTCATGCCGCGTTTCGATGATGTTGGCTTTGTGTTCGGCGATCACCGTGGTGAGCCGCTGCAGCGCCCCGGCATGGTCCGGCAAGTGAATGCGGATCCGCAGCAAGCGCCCGTCCTTCACAAGGCCGCGCTCGATGATGCGCGAAAGCAGCGTCACGTCGATGTTCCCGCCGCTGATCAGGACTCCCAGGTTCTTTCCGCGCATCGGGATCTTATCGTTCAGCACGGCGGCCGCCCCGACGGCTCCGGCGCCTTCGGTGAGCGTCTTCTCTTTTTCGAGCATCGCCAGAATGGCGTTGGCGATTTCTTCGTCGTCGACGGTGACCACGTCATCCACGTACTTTTCGGCCAGCGGAAACGTTACGTCGCCCGCCCGGCGCACCGCAATTCCATCGGCGATCGTCTTGTTGGCCGGCAACGTCACCAGCTTGTGATGCTCGAGCGCCGCCTTCATCGAAGGCAATTTGGACGTTTGGACCCCGATCACTTTGATCTTGGGATTGGTTTCCTTCACGGCACACGCCACCCCGGCAATTAGGCCCCCGCCGCCCACCGGAACGATCACGGCGTCCAGATCGCTGTTTACCTCCAACATCTCGAGCCCGATCGTCCCTTGCCCAGCGATCACCGCCTCATCGTCAAAAGGGTGGATGAAGGTGAGATTGCGCTCGTGGCAACGCCGCATCGCTTCGTGGCACGCCTCGTCGTAATTCGCGCCTACCAGCACAACTTCGGCGCCGTAGCCGCGCGTCGCGGACACCTTCGTGATCGGGGTCGTCAGCGGCATGCAGATCTCGGCGGCAATGCCGCGCTTGGTGGCGTGGTAGGCGACGGCTTGCGCGTGGTTGCCCGCCGACGCCGCGATCACTCCGCGCTGGCGTTCCTCCTCCGTGAGCAGAAGAATCTTGTTCAACGCGCCGCGTTCCTTGAACGCGCCGGTCATCTGCAGATGGTCGAGCTTGAAAAAAATGGAATTACCCGTGAGCTTGGAAAATGTCTCGGAGCGCACGAAGGGCGACAGATATATCGAATCGCGGATGCGTTCGCGCGCCTCGCGGATGGCCTGAATCGTCAGCAAATCGAATCTCCTGATTGTTTCCGGTGCGGACCATTGTATCCGCAATTACGATTCCGTGAACCATTCTCGCGCCGGGAAATTGCTTTCGGCGCACTCCGTCCCGGGGTCATCATTTCATTTCCCGGCGGAAGATTGTAAGCCGAAGGCGCGGGAATGAAACTCCAGCGAGGCGGGAAAATGCTCGGCAAAATAAGTCCAGTCATGCCCGCCGGGATAGAGATGAAATTCATGAGGAATCTTCTTAGCGACCAGAAGATTGTGGAACGCCTGCGCTCCGCCGTCGAACCCGAACAGGTCTTCCGTTCCGCAATCGAAGTAAATCGCCATGCCCGTAGGATGCGCGCCCTCTTCCACCAGAGTGAAAGGGTTGTTGCGGTCCCAGAAGGCGCGGTCGAAGGGCGACCCGAAGGCCCCGCCCATCACTCGCGCGAGGCCTTCACTTTGAGGATCGGATGCCTGCACCGCCGGTAGCTTCGCCACGAGAGCGGCGCTGTGAGCGCTGACGGAACCAAACAGCTGCGGATAACGGAAAGCGAAGCGCAGCGCCCCATAACCGCCCATGGAAATGCCGGTGATGCCGCGTGTCCGGCGCTCGGCTTGAATCCGGTAGTGGCTCTCGATGAAAGGCAGGAACTCGCGGATGAAAAAATCCTCGTAGCGAACTTTGCCGTCGCGCGAGTTCACGTAGAAACTGCGGTCCGCGCTGGGCGTCACGATGAGGAAATCGCCGATCTGTTTCTGCTCCCAAAGATTCTCGATGAGGTTCCATCCGCCCGCATCGAGCAGCGTCTGCGAGCTTTCGCCCAAGCCGTGCAGAAAATACAGAACGGGAAATTTGCGCGCTTGATCCGAATCGTAGCTGGGCGGCAGGAAGACACAGTACGAAACGGAGTGCCCGAGCATTTTGCTTGGGATAGACCGGCAATCGGTGCGACCGGCACCGAAAATAGCGCCCGCCGGCACCGCCACCAGCAACAAGCCAAGCGCGAGTCCCTGCCAAGTGATCCGCGCCCACCTATTCATACCGCAGGGCCTCGACGGGGTTGAGGCGCGCGGCTCGGGAAGCCGGGTAAAGCCCGGCCGCCAGGCTCACGGCAATCGAGAACGCGATGGCCGCCGCCACCATCCACCACGGCACCGATGAAACTTTCAAGGGCGGCAACGATTGCCGGCGCAGGTACGTATTCGTCGCGAAGTTCATCCCGAACCCGATGGTCCACCCGATGGCGACTCCCAGCAGCCCGCCGATCAGCCCCATCACTCCCGCCTCCACAAAAAACAGCTTGCGGATGTCGCCATCGGCTGCGCCCAGCGCTTTCAACACGCCAATTTCGCGGCGGCGCTCCAGAATCGCCATCACCAGTGTGTTGATGATCCCGAGCGAGGCCACAATCAGCGCGAGACTCCCGAAAATTCCCATCAGCAGGTCGAACACGGCGAATACCTGGCGGAGGTTGCTCGTCGCGTCCAGCAGGGAATAAGTCGCAAAGCCCATCGGCTTGATCGCATCCTCCACGTCCTTCACTACTGCGGGACTCTTCACGCGAACCGTGAGGCTTTGATAAGCGTTTCTTCCGGGCCGCGCGCCGAGCATCGTCCTGAAATCGTTCGTCTGCGCCACCCGAAGCTTCTCTGCCACCTGCAGCGGAATCATCACGCGCCCGCGCCCCACGCCCCCGAATCCACTCGCTGGCTCGGTCTCGACAATCCCAACGATCCGCAGCTTTTCTTCGCGCGGCACCACCGAAAATCCCCCCGAGAGCCCCGCATCGTCGGCGCCGTTCGTATTCGCACGCCCGCTATTCGCCCCAGGCTCCGCGGGCAAGGCCTGGCGCTCCGCATAGCGCAGAACCAGTTCCTTCCCGATCAGCGAACTCGTCACGGGCGAAAGCTGGCGCGCAAATTCAATCTGGAGGATCGCTTCGTCCGCGGCTGGGCCGGAAAAGAATGCCCCGGTCATTCCGTCGTAAGCGCCGCTGCGCTGCCCGGATTCCGGCACGCCGGCAACAACCGTCGAATAAGGAACGCCGGCATAGCGAATCTCGGTCGGAAAGCGGATCTCCGGATACACTTCGACCACATTCGGCAGGCGCTCCAGCGCCTTTCTCGCCTCGTCATCGAGAGGGCCTCCCGGAACGGAACTCCCGTCGTTATCCTGCGCCCGGCGTCCGAAACCGCGAAAGTTGGTGCGTGGCGCCACGATGATCGCATCGAACAGCCCGGACCTGGATAAACGCTGGTTGGCCATCTCCTGCAATCCCACACCCAGAGAAAGCATCGCCACCAGCGACGCGACGCCCACGCCGATCCCCAGCGTGGTCAGCGAATTTCGCAGCAGGGCCTCGCGCAAATTGCGCCAGGCAAGCTCGGTCAGGTCGCGGAATTTCACTTGGATTCTCCGTCGCTCACCAGTTTGCCGTCCTTCATCAGGATCATTCGATGCGCGAAGCGCTCCGCGCGTGGCTGCTCGTGCGTCACCATCACGATGGTCATGCGCAGCGATTCGTTGATTTCGCGCAGGAGATTCATGATCTCGTCTCCCGTCGCGCTATCCAGGTTGCCGGTAGGCTCGTCCGCCAGAAGTATCGTGGGCCGGTTGACGAGTGCGCGCGCCAGAGCGGCCCGTTGCTGTTCGCCGCCGGAGAGTTCGCTCGGGCGGTGCGTAAGCCGCGCGCCAAGCTTCACGTGCTGGATGGCATCGCGCACGCGCGAGCCTCGCTCCGCGCGATCCACTCCCGCCAGTCGCAGCGGCAATTCGACGTTTTCCTCCAGCGTCATCCGCGGCAGCAGGTTGAAAGCTTGAAAGACGATCCCAATCGTGTGGCTGCGGTGCCGGGCCAGTTCCTGCGAACTCATATTCGCCAGGTTGAGTTCGTGGGCGTAGATACCACCGGAAGTAGGGCGATCGAGTCCCGCAATCAGATTGAGCAGCGTCGATTTCCCGGACCCGGAACTCCCCAGCAATGCGACGAACTCCCCAGCCCGAATGGAAATCGACACGTCGTCAACGGCTCGGACCAGAGCCGAACCCATCTGGTAATGGCGGGCGATGTGGTCTGTGCGAATAGCGGAACCATCGGCGGCGGGTGTCATCGTCATCTCCATCGTACTACGCGTGGGAGCCAGGCCAAATTTCAGAGGGAAGTAGAGGAGGTTGAGGAGACAAAGGAAGCAGAGGACCAAAGCGCCGTGATGCAAGGGGCAGCAACATTTAAGAGAGACGACCGAGGTAAAGAAATAATAGAGGAGGTATAGGTATCCCGGATGCCCGAAGCGGTAGAAAGGGCAAAGGTGTCGGCTTCCTCCTTTACCTCCCTTGCCTCCCCAACCTCCTCTGCCTCAGCTTTTCCATTCCGTCGCCACGTACGCCCGCGTAATCTCCGCGACCGTCAACGTGCCGCAATTTCCCATCGCCATCTTCAGCTCGCCCTGCATGATTTCGAGCACTCGATTCACGCCGGGCTCGCCGAAAGCTCCCAAGCCCCACAGCATGGGGCGCCCGATTCCAACCGCCGTGGCCCCCAGCGCGAGGGCCTTGAAAACGTCGGTGCCTCTGCGAAAGCCGCCGTCGACGAACACGGGAACCTTGCCCTTCACTTCGGCGACCACTTCGGGAAGCGCCCGAACGGTCGCGCGAAGCGTTTCCGTGGATCGGCCGCCGTGGTTCGATACGAGAATGCCATCGAAGCCGTGGTCCACCGCCATGCGCGCGTCCTCGCGGGTATCGATTCCCTTGATGAGAAGTTTGCCCTTCCAGAATTTCCGCAGCTGATCGACGTATGCCCAGTCCATCGCGGGATTCTGCGTCTTCACCCCGGTCATGTCGATGTCCTCGTACATCATCTGTCCGCTGCTGGTGTTGACGTTTTGGTCCTTCACCGTGTGGCATTCGGCGCACACACGCACGTCGCCCCGGTTCCGCATATACGTTTCACTGTTGCGTCCCGTGGTGTTGTCGACCGTAAGCGCCACCACCGTGCAGCCCGCAGCCTGCACGCGGTTCAGGATTTTCTGGCATACCGTCCAGGAGTCGGGCGCATAGAGCTGAAACCACACCGGGCGTCCCAGGGCCTTGTTCACGTCCTCCACGCCCGTCGATGTGGAGGTCGAAAGGATCTGCAGCGTGCCGCGCGCCTTGGCCGCTCGCGCCACGGCGAGCTCTCCGTCGGGGTGAAAGGATTTTTCGCCGCCTGTAGGACACGTGAAGATCGGGCTATCGTAAGTGGTGCCGAAAAGATTGACGCGCATGTCCACTTTGGTCGCATCGTGCAGGCGGCGCGGACGGAGCTCAATATGTTTGAAGGCTTCGCGATTCGCGGCCAGCGTTCCATCGTCATCCACGCCGCTCGCCATGTACATCCAATGCCCGTGCATCACGTTGCGGTGAGCGACCTCTTCGAAATCGAACACATTGAGCGCCTCTGATGGCTTCGTAATGACGTCCGATGCCTCTTGGGCGCTTTGTGCCAGCGCGCCTCGTTGCAGAAACGCGGCGACGCCTCCCAACGCGGCAACATAGGGGCTTGCGGCCAGAAATTTCAGAAAATCGCGTCGTGCT
>CAZRKW010000204.1:0-7305 GCA_964600355.1 uncultured Acidobacteriaceae bacterium | reverse complement strand
TTCGCGCGCGCATGGAACAAAATCCGCGGGTTGTCTGCTACACTTTCTTGGCCTTTCCGGGATGGTGCAATTGGTAGCACGTGGGCCTTTGGAGCCTAAAATCTTGGTTCGAGTCCAAGTCCCGGAACCACTTTTCGATAATCTGCCGTTGAGAAATGAACGATGGCTTTCGCCAAAGAACAAAAACAGAAGGCGACGTATCTGAATGCGGCCGGCCTGGCCTTAAGCGTTGCCATTATCCAGGCCGTATTTTTGAGATTGACCGCGCCCGCGACCACCTTTTCCCTCGCCGAATTCGCCTTCGCGTTTATTCTCACCTTTAGCATCGCCATCGGCGTTTCCCGGCAGCTGAACGCCTGATGGAAACTACGCAAAGCCGCGTAATCACAGTGGGAATCACCGGCGCCAGCGGCGCCGTGTACGCGCAGACCATTCTGCGATTGCTCGATTCGGACCCGCGCGTCGAGCGCGTTTTCCTTGTTGCCACCGACGCGGGCATGCGGCTGCTCGCGATGGAGCTGGGCATCGTCGCATCGGACGCGAAAAAGCTGCCGTCTCTCATCGTCGGCTCCAAGGCCGGAAAGATCGAATACCTGCCGAACAAGGACATCGGCGCGAGCATCGCCTCCGGAAGCGCCCTCGTCGACGGCATGGTCGTGATTCCCTGCTCCGCCGGAACGCTCGGCTCTATCTCCGCGGGCATTGCCGGGGACCTGCTGACGCGCGCCGCCGATGTCTGCCTGAAGGAGCGCCGCCCGCTCGTTCTGTGCCTGCGCGAGACGCCGCTCAACCGCGTGCATCTTGAGAATATGCTCCGAGTCCACGATGCCGGCGCGACCGTGATGCCAGCGATGCCCGCTTTTTACTACGAGCCAAAGAGGGTCGACGACCTCGTCGAACAATTTGTATGCCGCGTCCTGGCTCAACTCGGACTGCCGCAAGAGAAGCAGTACCACTGGCAGGGCGGCGGTCCGCCAGGCAAGCCGGAGAAATAAACGCAGAGAAGCGTAAGAACGGAGAGCAAATCTTTAAATGACGAAAGACCGAATCCGCACCGTGCTCGAAATGATCAAGTTCGAGCACTCGGTATTTGCGCTTCCGTTCGCGCTGGTGGGTGCGCTGCTTGCTGCCCGCGCTGGCGGCGCGTTGCCAACCGTGCGCCAGATCCTCTGGATCGTCGTGGCGATGGTCGGCGCTCGCTCCGCCGCCATGACGCTGAACCGCCTCGCCGACATCGAGTATGACCGCCGCAACCCGCGCACCGCGAATCGCGCTCTCCCTGCCGGAGAACTTTCCATCGGCTTCGCATGGATGTTCACGGCCGTTTCTTCCGCCGTGCTGGTTTTGGCGGCCTGGCAGTTGAATCCTCTCGCGCTGAAACTCTCGCCGGTCGCGCTCGCAATCCTCTTCTTCTACTCCTACACGAAGCGCTTCACGGCCTGGTCGCACTTTGTGCTCGGCTTTTGCCTGGGCATTTCTCCGGCGGCTGCCTGGATCGCCATCCGCGGGTCGCTCGACTGGCGCATGCTGATTCTCTGCGCGGCCGTCACACTTTGGGTCGGCGGCTTCGATGTGCTGTATGCCTGCCAGGACGTCGAATTCGACAAGGCCGCGGGATTGTTTTCCATCCCCAGGAAACTCGGAATCTCAAGGGCTCTCGAAATTGCGCGAGGAATGCACGTGGTGATGGTCATCCTGCTTGCGTGGCTCGCCTGGAGCTTTCATCTCGCGTGGCCCGCCTGGGTGGGAATCGGCGTGGTCGCAGCGCTGCTAGCCTACGAGCATTCGCTCCTGAAACCCAACGACCTCAGCAAAATGAATGCTGCGTTTTTCACCGTGAATGGCTATATTAGTCTATTGTTCTTGCTTTTCTGGGGCGCTGCCGCCGTTGCCATGCGGCCTTAGTCGTGCGTAACCAATGGCTTAACGGGAAGTTGTGCGCCCAGGGAAATCTCTATCGACAATGA
The DNA here is from genome assembly GCA_964600355.1 of uncultured Acidobacteriaceae bacterium. GTDB lineage: Bacteria > Acidobacteriota > Terriglobia > Acidiferrales > UBA7541 > Palsa-295. Next base: position 5,338 of record CAZRKW010000204.1, on the reverse strand, counting down.
CCAGTCTCCAAATTACCGACACGCGACTCGAGCCGATCGCACAAAAAGTGCTCGCCGGCGAACGCCTTAACGCCGAAGACGGCCTCACCCTCTTTCAGTCGCACGATTTGCTGGCGGTCGGCTGGCTCGCCAATCACGTCCGCGAGAAACGTCACGGCAAAGTCTGCTATTTCAACATCAACCGGCACATTAATCCGACCAACGTCTGCGTAGCGCACTGCAAGCTATGCGCCTTTGGACGCTCACCGGATTCACCGGGCGCCTATACATTCGCCCTCGATGAAATCTGGGCGCGCGCCGCGGAAGGCGTGGCCGAGGGTGCCACGGAATTCCACATTGTTGGCGGCCTTCATCCCGATCTTCCTTTTGACTATTATCTCGATCTGATCCGCGGCCTCCGGGATCGCTTCCCCCAAGTCCATTTGAAGGCCTTTACGATGGTTGAGGTGCACTACTACGCGCGCCTCTCCAAGCTTTCCATTCGCGACACGCTGATCAAGATGAAGGAAGCGGGCGTGGGATCGCTTCCCGGCGGCGGAGCCGAGGTCTTTCATCCGCGCGTGCGCAGAATTATTTGCGACCACAAGGTGAGCGGACGCATGTGGCTCCAGATCGCTCGCACCGCACATGAAGTAGGGCTGCGCTCGAACGCCACCATGCTTTTCGGCCACGTGGAGACTCTCGAAGAGCGCGTAGACCATCTCGTTCAGCTCCGCGAATCGCAGGACCAGACCCACGGCTTCGTAGCGTTCATCCCGCTCGAGTTTCATCCGGCGAACACCGCGCTGGCGCATCTGCCGAAGCCCACCGCGTTCGACGATTTGAAGACGATCGCCGTCTCGCGCCTGATGCTCGACAACTTCGAGCACATCAAAGCCTACTGGATCATGCTCACTCCGCGAATCGCCCAGATCGCGCTCCGCTTGGGCGCGAACGATCTGGACGGCACGGTCGTCGAGGAAAAAATCTACCACGACGCCGGCGCCACCACTCCCGAAGGTCTCACGCGCGCGGAACTCGAACGCCTGATTCGCGCCGCCGGATGTGTGCCAGTCGAGCGCGACACTCTTTACAATCCCATCGACCGCACAAAAATGCCCATGCCTGCCGCTCCCGTGCGCACCGGGCGTTCCGACGGTTTCATTCCCGAAACGTCTCTCACTCTGAATATCTAACCCTGAGCGTGAATCCGCCCTTCAAACAACCCCCCAAAGAAATTGAACGTAACCGCCCCCAATGCCTCTCGTCTGATATAACTGGCAGTTCCAAGTGTCATCGAAAACCAAAATGAGCGTCTTTCGAAGACTCGGCGTACGCGCGCTTATGCTGATCGCCATTGCACTGGCAGCATCCACTGTTTCGTTCGCGCAAACCGACGAAATCCAGGTGTACGACGCCGCAATCGCGGAGGTAGGCATCTTCAATCTCACCTGGCACAACAACTTCACGCCCGACGGACTCACGTCGCCCGCCTTCCCCGGCGGCCTGATACCGGACAAGTCTTTCAATGGCGTCACCGAGTGGGCGTACGGCGTCGCTCCCTGGTTCGAGGCGGGGCTGTATCTGCCGCTCTACAGCATCTCCAAGGATCGCGGCGCCACCATCAACGGCGGAAAGATACGCCTGCTCTTCGTCAGGCCGCATGCCGCGGACCGCAAATTCTTCTACGGGGCGAATTTCGAATTCAGCTACAACGCAAAACACTGGGATCCGGACCACTTCACTTCCGAAATCCGGCCCATCGTCGGCTGGCACCTGCACCCATGGGATATCATCATCAACCCGATTCTCGACAACTCCTGGAAGGGTGGCTTCAGAAGCCTTGATTTCGCCCCGGCTTCACGCCTCGCTTATAACCTCTCCCCGAAATGGGCGCTGGCCGCCGAGGAATATGACGATCTCGGCCTGCTGCGCAATTTCTACCCGGTGAACGAACAGTATCACCAGCTGTTTGCGGTCTTCGACCACACCAGCGAGATCGTGAATGTGGAAGGCGGCATCGGATTCGGCTTGACCAGCGGATCGTCCAAAATAACTTTGAAGCTGATTCTCTCGCGCGATCTCAATTCCCACGGCAAGCACTAAAACCACGCGGCGTTTCGATGACTCGCTTTACTTTCGCGAAAGCTCCTTGATCGGAAGCTTCCCGGCGCAGAGAACTACCCTTCCATTTGCGGGGTCCCTGCTAAGCGTGCGGATGCGCCTTGTCGTACACCGCCATCAGCTGATGAATGCTCGCCTGCGTGTACCGCTGCGTCGTGGAAAGCGACACATGCCCCAGCAGATCCTGAATCGCGCGCAGGTCAGCGCCGTCGGCCAGCAGATGCGTGGCGAAGGCATGCCGCAGCGAGTGCGGATGCAGCTTCCAGTCGATGTTGCACAATCGCGCATACTTCCCCACCAGCACGTGCACCGACCGCGCCGTCAGCCGGCCACCCCGGTAATTTACAAACACTGCTTCCGGATCGTATTTCATCCGGGGATGAGCGAGTATCTCTGCGCGCACCGGCCAGTAAGCCTCCAGAGCCGTCTGCGCCTTAGCGCCAAACGGCACCACGCGCTCTTTGCGCCCTTTGCCAAGCACGCGGACCATCTGCCCCGCTTTATCGATATTGCCAACGCTCAGCCCCACCAGTTCGCTCACCCGCAGCCCAGAACCGTACAGCAGCTCCAGAATCGCCCGGTCGCGCTTCAGGATCAGCTTGGCGTCCAATTCCGATTGCGGCGTCGACTTTCGTTTGCTGTTCCGCTTCGGCGACAGGGACCCGGTCGCCATCGCGTCGAGAAAACCGTTCAACTCCTCCGCGGTAAGCACGTGCGGCACGCGTTTGGGAAGCTTCGGCGTACTCACCAGCCGCGCGGGATTCTGTTTGGTGATGCCCTCGCGCACGCACAATTTGAAAAAGCTGCGCATCGCCGCCAGTTTCCGCGCGATGGACGATTTCTCCAGCCGCCGGTCGTAAAGCGAGCTGACGAATTCGCGGATGATCTTGTGATCCACCTGATCGAGCGCCAGTGTGGACTCGCCCGGCGGCGTGAGAAAGTCGCGAAACTGCTCGAGATCGATGCGGTAATGCGCGATCGTCGCCGGAGAGGCGTTGCGCTCGTAGCGCAGATAACCCATGAATTTTTCGATCGCTGCTTGCATCGTCTCGCGCGCCTAAGCGCAGAATTATAGATCGCCCCCGCTCAAATGAAGGCGCAGGCTTCGGGCGTGTTTCCTTGCGCAACAGCCCCGGCCTGCCTACTTAAGGATTCCGAAGAGGCTGCTGTAGTTGTCCGTCCACAACCGCAAGCCGCCTGCCGACGCCAGTATCGCCCCGGATGCCTGCATTTTTTGCCACCCGTAAAACCCGCTCGGGTTCCCGAGCACGATCCAGGACGCCGCATACACGCCCTGCGCATGGTTGTCGCTGTTATTGACGAGCACCGCCTCCTTGTGCAGAGCTGCCGCAGCCGCCGCAACCACCGGGTTCAGATTCAGATACTGATTGGAGACGTGAATCGCCAGCACGCCATCGGGCTTCAGGTGCCTGAAATACAGCTCGAAAGCCTCGCGCGTCAGCAGGTGCACCGGGATCGAGTCGCTCGAAAACGCATCGACCACCAGCGCGTCGTAGCCCCGCGGCGACTCGCGCTCCAGCGAAAGACGCGCGTCTCCCAGCACGATCTCGGTGCGCGCCTGCGAGTCGCGCAAAAAACTAAATCCCTCCTGCGCAATTTGCACGTCGAGCGGATTGATCTCATAAAAGGTATATGTGTCGCCGGGCCGGCCGTACACCGCCAGCGTGCCCGCGCCCAACCCGACAACTCCCACGCGCAATGCCCCTCGCGCAGCGATGGCGTTAAGCGCGATCCCGACGCCCGAGTTCGTAGCGTAGTAGGTCGTCGCCTTCCTGCGCAGTCCCGGCGACAGAAATTGCAATCCGTGATCGATCGTCCCATTCAGCAATCGGCGATACGAGGTTTGATAAGGATTGAGGTACAGCGGGATATTTGCCTTGCGCCCGGTTGGCGGAGCCGGCGCGGAGCCGCCACTGGTTTCATCACCGAGGGTAGCGCCGTCATGGTCGATCACCCGCAGCACGCCATAAAAATTCCGCTCCGCCCGGCGCGATTCCTGCCGCTGCTCGCGAACCGTCATGACCAGGCTCACGAGAAGCGCAATCACCAATCCCGCCAGCAAGAGCCCCGCCGGTTGCCACCGCTTCCGGTCGAACACCCCGCCAGGATCGCGGTACTGCACCACCAGCACCAGAATCGCGCAAAGTCCCAGCGAGCACTGCAGCTCGTAATACCCGGAAAACATATGCGGCGCCACCAGCGCCACCAGCACGGCCCCCGTCGCCCCTCCGAGAGAAATCATCAGGTAAAACGAAGTCAGCTGCGCCGGCGAGGGCTTCAGCCGCGCCAATTCCCCGTGGCAGAACATGCAGCAGACCCACAACCCCGCGCAATAAACGGGAATCAGCACCTTCATCGGCAGCACGGCAAACGAAGGATCGAGCGCATACGCCATGCCTCCCAGAGCGATCCCCAGCAGTCGCAAAAAAACGCCCCGCCGGTACCAGTTTTTTCCATCGAAGCACAGAATAAACGTCAAAAGGTAAAGGCTCAGCGGGATCACCCAAAGAAACGGCACCGAAGCGATATTCTGCGAGATGTGATTAGTCACCGAGAGCAGCAACGCGGACCCGCAAGCAGCCAGAGCCATCCAAAGCGCCCGAATTTTCCAGTCCGGGCCCTGCGCCGGATCGAGACGCAACTCCGCCGCCGCCACCGGCCCGCGAAACCAAAGCGCCAACGCGCCGCAAAGCACCACAACCGCGGCGTAAGCCACCGACCACCCCGCAGCTTGATGCGTGCTGGTGAGCCTGGGCTCCACAAGCACGGGGTAGGTGAGCAGCCCCAGCATCGACCCAGCATTCGATAGCGCGTAGAACCGGTAAGGCGACGCCTCCGCCCGTCCTCGCGCGTACCAAGCCTGAAGCAATGGGCTGGTTGACGAAAGCACCACGTAAGGCAGCCCCACCGTAGCCGCCAGCAGAACGAGAATGTGCCAAGCCGGCGCCTCCGGCCCCGTCGGCTTAAACGAAGCCCGAGGAAGAATGGGCAACGCCAGCAGGCTCACGGCAAGAAGCGCCGCGTGAACTCGCCCCTGCATCGCGGGTTGGACGCGAGAGGTAAGCAAATGCGCGTACAAATATCCCAGCAGCAGCACCACCTGAAAGAAAACCAGGCACACCGTCCACACCGCCGCCACGCCTCCAAACCAGGGAAGAATGATCTTGGTAATCAGCGGCTGCACCTGAAACAGCAGAAACGCGCTAGAAAAAAT
>CAZRKW010000203.1:0-7314 GCA_964600355.1 uncultured Acidobacteriaceae bacterium | reverse complement strand
AACTGGCTCAAGTTGCAGGAAGAATACGAATGCTTCTTTTTTGTGGCGGACTGGCACGCCCTGACGACGCATTACGAGGACACCTCATCGGTCGCCGAGAACACGCTGCAGATTGCGATGGACTGGCTCTCGGTGGGCCTCGACCCGAATAAATCGACGATCTTCATCCAGTCGAGCATTCTCGAGCATGCCGAGCTGCATCTGCTGCTCTCCATGATCACGCCGCTTAGCTGGCTCGAGCGCGTCCCGACGTACAAAGAGCAAATCGAAAACCTGAAGGACCGCGACCTGGGCACCTACGGTTTTCTCGGCTACCCGCTGTTGCAATCGGCCGACATTGTCATGTACGGCGACCCGAAGCACGAGCTGCTTGTGCCGGTGGGCGAGGACCAAGTTCCCCACGTTGAACTAACACGCGAGGTCGTCTCGCGATTCAATGTCAATTATGGCTTTTCGGTCCGCCCAGAATTGTTTTCCGCAGAAAATCGTCAGTTCCGAGAATCGTACCTTCTTGCTCTGCAAAAGCAGGCTGGCTTGCAAAATCCTCCGCCGATTGATCAAACACCGAACGACGCTTTTGCGTCCATGTTCCGGAAGTTAGCGATGGCAAACGGTATCGAGAACTTCTTGGAAAATGTGGGAAAGAAGGACGCTAAGCTTTTTAAGTATGAAAAAGTTCTGCGTGAGCCGGGGCATCTGCTTACGGAAACACCTCGGCTGCCGGGCACTGATGGCCGCCGGATGGCGAAGAGCTACGGCAACGCGATCTGGCTTTCCGATCCTCCCGACGAAATTCGCACCAAAGTGCGCAACATGATGACGGACCCGCAGCGGCAGCGACGCACTGATCCCGGCCGCCCGGAGGTTTGTCCTGTGTTTGCATGGCACAAACTGTTTTCGCCGCCGGAGACGGTTGCTTGGGCCGACCAGGGCTGCCGCACCGCCGGGATCGGCTGCGTCGATTGCAAGAAGTCGATGGCGGAAAATCTCGTGAAATGGATTGAGCCCATACAGACGCGGCGGAAAGAGTTCGAGGCCAATCCGCAACAGGTGTGGGATACGCTCGACGCGGGCAACAAGAAGGCGCAGGCCCAGGCTCGGCGCACGATGAAGCGTGTCCGCAACGCCATCTTCAAATGGGACGAGGCGCGCAAGTCGACGGGCGCTCGTTGAAAATCACGGTTGCTGCCAGCGGGAGGCAAAGAGCGATCCCTCGTCGCTTCGCTCTGTCGGGATGACGACGAAAAACAACGGCGGATGCAACATCTGAAGAAGGACCCACCCTTAAAACCGAAGGGTGGGGCACCCGCAACTGCAACTGCGACGGCAACACACCGATTACTGCGCGGAATGCGGGCTAGCGTTCACCTCTAAGATGGAAGGAGGACGATAAATGATCGCCGCGTGGGACGCGAAGCTCTACGACGGCAAGCACTCCTTCCTCTGGGAGAAGGGCAAAGGGGTTGTCGAGCTGCTCGCGCCTCAGCCGGGCGAGCGCATTCTCGATCTCGGCTGCGGCACCGGGCACCTGACCGCTGAAATTGCCGCCAGCGGCGCGGATACTGTGGGCATCGACCAGTCCGCCGATATGATCGCGCAGGCCCGCCGGCAATTCCCCAACCTGCGATTCGAAGTTTGCGATGCCCGGGAAATTCCTTTCACCGGCGAATTCGACGCGGTGTTCTCTAATGCCGCGCTGCACTGGATTCCCGAGGCGGAAAAAGTAATCCGGGGCGTGGCCCGGGCGCTCAACCCCAATGGCCGGTTTGTGGCGGAGATGGGCGGCAAGGGCAACATCCGCCGCCTGGTGGAAGCGATCGCCGGTGCCTGCCGGGAGGTTGGCCTCGACAGCGGGGCTGCAACCGAGGCGTGGTATTACCCCAGCATCGGCGAATATGCCGGGCTTTTGGAGAAGCATGGACTCGAGGTTCGCCAGGCGGCGCTTTTCGAGCGGCCCACGCGGCTTGAGGATGGCGAAAAGGGACTGGAAGCCTGGCTGCGCATGTTCCGGCGGGTGATTCTCGATCGCCTTCCCGCTGCGGAGCAGGACGCGTTCCTGCGGGAAGTTGAGCGGCAGGCGCGACCAGAGCTGTTCAAGGACGGCGTCTGGGAATTGGACTACCGACGCCTGCGCATTGTGGCCTGGAAGCAAGCGTGAGTTTCCATGTGCTTGGCGCAACCCCCTGCATTGTCATTCCGAGCGCAGCGAGGAATCTGCATTTTGTTTTCGAAAAGAACGCCGACGCGAGTGACATAGCCTGATAACATAGGCTGACGATGGCATCGCCTTACCGCATCCATTTGCCGGTGTACGAAGGGCCGCTCGATCTTCTGCTCGATTTGATTCGCAAGCAGGAGATGGACATCCATAATATTCCCATCGCCAAAGTCACCGAGCAGTATCTCGATTACCTGCACCAGATCGAGAAGCTCGATATCGACGTCTCCGCCGACTTCATCTACATGGCCGCCACGCTGATCCACATCAAGTCGAAGATGCTGCTTCCGGCCGACCCTCTGACGCTCGAGGAAGAGCAGGACCCGCGTGGCGAGCTCGTCCACCGGCTGCTCGAACACGAGAAATTCAAGAATGCGGCGCAACTTCTCTATCAGAAGCAGCAGATCGAGGATCACGTCTGGTCGCACCCGGACCGCAGCTTATATACCGGCGACGCGATTGAGGGCGAGATGGCTGTTTCGCTCGTCGACCTGGTCAAGACGTTCCAGGAGATTCTCGAACGCCGCAAGCAAACGCCGAAGTTCGAGCTGCGCCACGAAAGCGTTTCGATCGCGCAGATGATGGACCGGCTCCGGCAGCGGCTCATCGCCTCGGACGAACCCATTTCGCTGCTCGAATTCTTCGATACGTGCGAGACGCGGAACGCGACCATCGTCGCGCTGCTGGCCGTGCTCGAAATGGTGCGCATGCAGGCGGTGATCCTGGTGCAGATGGAGCTTTTTGCTGACATCGGCTTGCGGAAGCACAAGATGTTCGACGCCGTGTTTGCCGGGCCCGATGCCATGTCGAAGATCGAAGAGCAGTACCTGTAGCGGCTGGACGAAAGAAACAGCGGGAAATTCGAAGAAAGAGAAATTATGACGCCACAAGATATTCAGGCGGCTCTCGAAGCGATCATCTACGCCGCCGATGAGCCGGCCGCCCTCGAACAGATCGCGCACGCGCTGGGCGTGGAAAAGATGGAAGCGCGCGCGGCGCTTGACCTACTGACCGCGGCGTATCAAATCGACGAGCGCGGAATCGAAGTGCGCAAGGTGGCAGGCGGCTGGAAGTTCTACACCAAGCCGCAGCATCACGAGGTGGTGCGTAAATTCATCAAGAGTTTGCAGCCACCGCTGCGCCTCACCATGCCCGCGCTGGAGACGCTGGCTGTGATCGCTTACAAGCAACCCGTCACGGTGCCGGAGATCAACGAGATTCGCGGCGTCAATGTCGGCGGCGTGATCAAGACGCTCCTCGAAAAGCGCCTTATCACCACTGCGGGACGCAAAGAGGTGATCGGCCGGCCGATTCTTTATCGCACCTCGAAGCAGTTCATGATTCGATTCGGACTTTCCGACCTTGACGAGCTCCCGAGCCTCAAGGAATTCGAGCAGTTGGCGCAGGCGGCTCTTGGCTCCGATACCGGCATTGCGCCCGCCGAGCCGGGCGAGGCGCCGGTGGAAACGCAATCGGACCGAGCTATTTCGGCGCAAACCGAGAGCGGCAGCAGCAATGACCTTGGCGATGACAATGATCTTGCGGAACTCGGTGAAGATGTCCCGGAAGTACCGGTTACTCATGCGCAGGGAATCGAGCCGGACGACGCTGGGTCCGAAACGGATGAAACGCCCGATGGGTCCAAGGCAGCATCCGCCGCTGCCGGCAATTCAGAACCTTCGTGAAGTCCACACGCACGCTCCAGGCCCTTTGCGACTTGCGTCGCCGGGCCGGCCCAGGAAAGTCGACCAAGGACAGCCAGTCAGGAAAAATGACCCATGCTTGAACGTCTGCAAAAAATAATCGCGCGCGCCGGGATCGCCTCGCGGCGTCACGCGGAAGAGTTCATCACCTCCGGCCTCGTCACCGTGAATGGCCAGACCGTCACTGAGCTGGGCTCGAAGGCGGACGCGTCGCGCGATCACATCAAAGTGTCCGGCAAGCTGCTGCGCCCGGCCTCGGCCTCGAATCTTGTATATCTCATCTTGAACAAGCCACCCGAAGTTGTGTCGACGATGAGCGATCCCGAAGGCCGGCCATCGCTCCGCGATTTATTGCACGGCGTTTCGGAGCGGGTTTTTCCCGTCGGCCGCCTCGAGTATCACTCGACCGGCTTGGTACTGCTCACCAACGACGGCGACCTGGCCAACCGCATCCTGCAGTCGAACGATCTGCGGCAGACCTATCAATTGAAGCTCAAGACGCTGCTCACGTTCGCCGAAATCGAAAGCCTCGCGCGCGCTACCGGTGCGCACATCACGCGTCTGCGGGGCAAGGAAATGCCGTGGTACGAGGTCACGCTCTCCGAGGCTCGGCGCGACGCGCTGCGGAATAAACTCTTTCAGACCGGGCATCCCGTCGACAAGATGCGCCGCGTCGGCATGGGCAACCTCAAGCTGGAGGGGCTTGCTTCCGGCCGGCACCGCGAGGTTTCGACCGCCGAGGTAGCCACTCTCATCCGGCTGCTCGACGGCAAGGAAACAGCGGCAGTCGACAGGCCGCCCAAGCGCCCGCCGAAGCCGCCAAAATTCGCCAAGTTCGCCAAGTTTGCGAAATCCACAAAGTTCACCAGGCCCACAAGGTCCGCGAAGTCTGCAAAGTTGGCAAAGTCCGCACGGTCCGACCAGTTCACGAAGCACAAGCGGTCGGGTGCCGCAAAGAAGTTTCGGCCGCACTCCTCGCCCCGGCAGTAAGCACCCTGGGGAATAAATTTCCTCCAAATTCGGACTGGGATTTGAGCCCAGTTGCGATATGATATGCCGCATCGAACGGGGAATCGGTTCAAGCTACGTCCGCGTTATCCGCCAACTTTTGCAGGGCTTTTTATCCTTGTGCACCGGTGGTATGCGCGGCGAGGGCATGCGGCAAAAATAACGCATTTGCGCGCCGCGCGAGCGGCCCGCGAAACCTGAATGCACTCGAAAGGTTTGGTCTGTTTCCATGAACAATTCACTTGGGTCTCGCAGCGATTCAAACGGCGCATCGGCACACTCGGCGGGCGATTCCATCAGCCAGATTCTAAAGAACAGCCGCACCATCGCAGTCGTGGGACTATCCAGCCGCCGCCACCGCCCGAGCTTCGGCGTTTCCGAATATATGCAGTCGGCGGGGTACCGGATCATTCCCGTCAACCCGTCTGAAACCGAGGTGCTGGGCGAAAAGTGTTACGCCCGCCTGGAGGAAGTTCCGGAAGCCGTCGACATCGTGAACATTTTCCGGCGGTCGGAATTCGTGCCGGAGATCGTGGAATCGGCGATCCGTATCGGCGCGCGGTCGGTGTGGATGCAGGAAGGCGTTGCGCATCCCGAGGCCGCCGAACGCGCGCGCCGTGCGGGACTGTTTGTGGTGATGAATTGCTGCATCTTGAAAGAGCACATCAAGCGCTTCCGGCTCCCCGTCGAATGACGGCTTACTGAAGCGGCTCTGTTGAGTTGGCGTTACTGAAGTGGCCCTATTGAAGCGGATAGACCCGCAGAATTTCTTTTCCCGGCTCGGTGACCGCGATCGTTTCGCCGTTCGGCGAAATCGCGAAGGCGTGATATTCGAGGCCGTGCAGGGCCGGTGTAAAGGTGCCGTCGTAAAGGCCCACCCAGATCAACTCACCGGACTTTTCGGGCGGCCCGCGCTTCAACAGGATGCGGCGCTCGTCGCGGCTCCAGGCAAACGTTCCCATCCCCACCCGAACGCTGAGTGGCTTGGCGGCATGCGCGAGATCGAGCACCTCCACGGCGTCGCCGTCGGTGAAGAACGCAAGCTTCGTGCCGGACGAAGAGAGATTCAATCCGCCCTGGTACGCGTCGATGCGGGTGACTTCCCGGATGCCTTCGTGGACGAGATCGAGCTGAAAAAGCGCCTGGCGTCCCGATACGCTCAGATTCTGGCTGAGGGCGTAGGCCTGATTCCGCGGCGCGTCCCACACGATGGCGTCGAAAGTATGACCTTCGAAGAGCGTGCTGGATTGGCCGCTCACCACGCTCACGCGCCCGATCTTGTAAGGACCGGCACCGATTAAATACGCGACGTTCACGTTGTCGGCGAGCCAGGTTCCGTGCGAGGCTTCCTCGACGAAGCGGGTTTTGGAGCCTTCGACCTTGATTTCGTGTCCTTCGTCGTCGAGCAGGGCAATCGCTTTTCCGCCGGAGGGCGATTCATCATCTGAAGTGGGCTTTTGCGTAGTTATGCTCATGGCGATGCGCGAGCCGTCGGGCGACCAGGAGAGGGAATCCACCTGGAAGCTTTGCGGAGGCGGTACCGGCATGAATTTTTCGCCTTCGACGATCAGTTTTTCTTTGCCCTCGTTGGCCACCCACACGTCGGCGCGCTGGATGATCACTTTTTTCATCCGCTTCAGGCGCGGCACCGAGCAGACGATTCTGTTGTTCGAAGAGATCGCGAAAGATTCGCAATCGCGGTCGATTTCCATCAGCGGCTTTTCCTGGGCGCGCGTGAGCGTTGTAAGCACCAGCAGCGCAAAGGGAAGCGCCGTAACGAAGAGCTGTCGAGGACGCGGGATGTTCACGTTGTCTTGTCTTCCGAAGATTTTTTCTGGATGCGGCGGATTTCCGCCAGCCGCTGGCGGATGCGCGCCTCGAATCCCTGGTCGGTGGGCTTGTAATACTCGCGTCCGGCGAGGCTTTCGGGCAGGCAGGTCATGTCCGTAACTTTTTCTTCCGCGTCGTGAGCATACTGATATCCCTTGCCGTAGCCCAGGTGGCCCATCAATCCCGTGGCGGCGTTTCTTAGATGCAGCGGGACAGGCTCCGCGATGGTCTTCTGCAAATCTTCCTGCACGCTGCCATAACCCGTATACAGCGCATTCGATTTTGGCGCGAGCGATAAATATACGGCCGCCTGCGCGAGCGCGAGGTTGCCTTCGGGCGGCCCCAGGAAGTCGAACGCCTCCTTGGCAGCCAGCGTGACTGCGAGCGCGCCCGGCTCCGCGAGGCCGATATCCTCGCTTGCCATGCGCACCATCCGGCGCGCGAGGTAAAGAGGGTCTTCGCCCGATTCGAGCATCCGCGCCAGCCAGTAGAGCGCCGCATCCGGATCCGAATTGCGAACGGACTTGTGCAGCGCGGAAATAAGATTGTAGTGCT
>CAZRKW010000202.1:0-7327 GCA_964600355.1 uncultured Acidobacteriaceae bacterium | reverse complement strand
GGTTAGAGCAGCGGACTCATAATCCGTTGGTCCAAGGTTCAAATCCTTGCGGGCCCACCAACACATTGCGGGTCCAGCCCGGACGCATGGGTGACACGAAGTACCTAAGACACGGGTAACCGCCTGGGCCAAACGGGCTTGCGACCGGTTCGAGCACTCGCGTTTCCAGATCGAACTAATTCAAATCATAATCCGTGAACCTGACGAGCCGGATATCGCCGTGAACTTCGTTGATGCCCCGCTGCTGGTTCGCTCCGGCGGTCATTCGACGTAAAATGGAATAGACTGGAGAAGCGCAAGAGGTCCACGGAGATCGAACCCCATGCAATACATGGTCATCGGAATGTTCGGAAACTACGCGGATGCCGAGGCGGCGGTTCTCGACCTTGAGTCGGCAGGCATCGTCGGCGAACAAGTGGAAGTGATCAGCGATATCGACGAAGACGCGCGAACCGCGAACACCCCGGGAGAGCCTTCCACCAAGCCCCGCGAACCCCGCGGCGCGATTGCGCGCCTCTTCGGCGCCGGCGGCCCTCTCGCCAAACCCGAAGTGCGCGACGTCTCCGGCGAGCAGCCCAATTACATCGGCGAACAGGAATTTTACGCCAACCATCTGAAGCAGGGCGGTGCGGTAATGATCGTCCGAACCTCCTCCGAGCCGTCCGCCACCCGCGCCGCCGCAATCATGCATAGCCACGACGGCCACACCCCCGGAGCCAAATCCGACCCCGTCGTCCGCCGCGTCGACTAGAAGCCGGCTGCCGTCTCATAAATGGAACTCGTCAGGGCTCAGCGCTTAGCCGCGGAAGGTGATTGAGCCAGTTGCCAAACAGGCTCTTCAGGCCCCGGCATAAAGCCACGGCGCGCAGCGCCAACCGCTCTCGGTGCCTTTACCGCGAGCCTTCCTCCTCAACCTCCTCCGCCTCCTCAGTTCCCCGCCGCCGCTGCCTGCTTAGGTTTCATCAGGTCCGGCGCCAGCACATCCACTTGATCGAAAGGTATTTCCGTGAACTGCGCGCCCGGAAATTCCTTCTTGAGGCCGTCGCGAAACGCGCTCACATTCCCCGCGAGCACGATATCGATATCCTTCGTCTCCAGGTACCGCTGCGCCGCCTTCTGCACTTCCGCGGAGCTGACCTTCCGAATCTTATCGGGATACGTGCTGTTGTAATCCGCGGGCAGATGGAACTCGGCGACCGACAGCACGTGATCCGCCACCTGCTCCGCCGTTTCCGCCTGAATGGGATAAACGCCCGCCAGGTAATCCCGCGCCATGTCCATCTCCGCCGGCGTCACATCTCCCGCCGACATCTTCGTCAGCAGGTCCACCACAAGCTTTGTCGCCTGCACGGTGGCCGCGGTTCGCGTGAACGTCCCCACGCCGAACGATCCCGCGTACATGTGCGGACTGAAATTCGAATACGCGCCGTACGTCAGCCCGCTCTTCACCCGCACTTCCGTGTTCAGCCGGCTGTTGTACCCGCCGCCGAAAACGTGGTTCATCACGCGCACGGGAAAATAATCCGGATCGTTTCGCCGGATGCCGAGGGTCCCCACGCGAATCTGCGTCTGGACTGCATCGGGCTTGTCGATCAGCCAGAAGTGCTGTCCGGACGGCGCAGCCGGTAGCGCCGGCACATCCGCGGCCACATCCGCCTTCGATGACTTCGGCCACACCCCGAAATATTTCTCGGCCGCCGCAAACGCCTCCTCCGGCGCAATGTCGCCGGCAAACGCCAGCAGCGTCGTATTGGGCGCGTAGTTGGCGTCATGGAATTTCACCAGGTCGTCGCGCGTAAGCTTCTGGATGCTTCCCGTGGTGCCCTCCTGCGGCCAGCCATACGGCGACGCGCCGTAGACCACTCGCCCGAACACCACCGATGCCAGGTATTCGGGATCGGAATATTGCACCGTGAGATTCGAGAGCAACTGTTGCCGCCTGCGGTCCAGTTCGTCGCCGAGGAACGCCGGATGCAGCACCACGTCGGACATCAAATCGAGTCCCGTGCCCAGGTCCTTCTTCACGATGTTCAGCGTGACGGTCGAGGAATCCTTCCCCGAAGCCGCCTCAAGCTTCCCGCCGATAAAATCGATGGCCTCGGCAATCTCGCGCGCCGACCGTTTCTCCGTCCCCTGCGTCAGCATGTTCGCCGTCATCTGCGCCACGCCGGGCATGGTAGCGGGATCCTTGATGCTCCCCGCAGTCAGCAGCACCATCCGCGCCGCAATCGAAGGCTGCTCGTGATCGGTCACCACGAACACCCGCAATCCATTCGACAGCGTTTTGGTCGCCGCTTGCGGAAAATGAAAAGCCTTTGTCGGACCCGCCCCGGGCATTGTGGGGACGAGCTTGACCCCCGGCGGCACCACTCCCGTTCCATTCTTATTTTCCGGCGCGGCCTCGTGCGACGTCGCCCCCGTCTGGTTCGTAGTCGCAGTCTGCCGCGCAGCAGCCGCGAACCCCGTCAGGGTCACCACGGCCAGCGCCAGCGCCGCCCTCGCCAAATTCCATCGATTCGTAGCGCGTGTCATTGTTGCTCCTGGGTTTTCTCTTGGGGTTTCTCCTGTGGACCGCGCCGCGGATGGCTCTCTGCTGGCGTGAGGAACAGCACGGTGGCATGCTGCGAAACGAAATATTCCTCCGCCGCGCGCTGGATATCCGCCGGAGTCACCTTCAGATATCGATCCAGTTCCGAATTGACGAGCGCCGGGTCCTTCCCGATCACCGCCGCTTCGGCCAACGCGACCGCCTTTTCCTGGTCGGTATCGCGCCCCAGAATGAATCCCGAAATTTCCTGATTCTTGGCCTTCTCGAGTTCTTTCGCGTCCACCGGCTTTTCCTTCAGGTCGTTCAGCACACCCTCAACGGCCTGCTTGCCCTGCTCCGCCGTGTGTCCCGGATTCATGATCGCGTAAGCCCAGAACAAATTCGGATCCTCGCTGAAATTTCCGAAGCCGGCCGACTGCACCGCAATCTGCTGCTTGTACACCAGCTCCTGGTAGAGCCGGCTGCTCTCGCCCCCGGCCAGAATATTCGAAGCCAGGTCGAGCGGATACGCGTCCGGCTGATAGCGCGCCGGTATCTTGTACCCGATCACCACCGCGGGCAGCGGCGTGTTCGAATACGATTTGTTCACGTCGCGTTCGGCAGTCTGCGCGGGCTCCGGAGCGTTGATCCGCGGAATCGGCTGCGCCGAAGCCGGAATGCCCTCGAAATATTTCTTCGTCCACGCCATCGCCTGCGCGGAATCGAAATCCCCCACGATCACCAGCGTCGCGTTATTCGGCTTGTAGAACGTGTTGAAAAAGTCGCGCACGTCTTCAATCGTTGCCTTGTCCAGGTCTGCAATGCTCCCGATCGGCGTGTGATGGTAGGCGTGTACGGTAAACGCCGCCGCGCGCAGGTCCTCTTCGAGCGCGCCATAGGGCTGGTTGTCCACGCGCACCCGCCGCTCTTCCTCCACCACCTGCCGCTCGGACTTGAAATTCGCCTCATCCACGTTGAGGCTTCCCATGCGGTCCGCCTCGAGCCACAGCACGCGTTCCAGGTAATCGCTCGGAAAAGTCTCGAAGAAGTTGGTAGTGTCGTCGCCGGTCTCGGCGTTGTCGAAGCCGCCCACCGCTTCGATGATCCGCGAATGCTCGTCCGCGCCCACGTGCGCCGAGCCCTTGAACATCAGATGTTCGAACAGGTGCGCGAAGCCCGTGCGCCCCGGCCGTTCGTCTTTCGACCCCACGTGATACCACACCTGCAGGTTGATGACCGGCACCGCGTGATTCTCCAGCAGGATCACTTCCAGCCCGTTCGCCAGCGTGTGCTTCGTGAAATTCATCTTCGGCGGCCGCACGTCAGGCGCCGATTGCTGAGCGCCCGCCGGTATCACCATCGCCGAAATCGCCGCCAGCATTAGAACTGTGGCCGTCAGCTGAAAAATCAGTTTCGCGGCAGCGCGAAAGTTTGCTCTCATGAACCCACTCTCCAGGTAGCCCGCCCGCTCAGTGACAATCTGCGGCGCCAAGGCACTCAAGCCTGAAATTGTACCCTCGCGCATCGGCCGCGCGGCGTTTATTCCAGATTAGACGCCGCCTTCCTAAAAAGGATTTCCTCAGCCAACGCCCGCGAGCAGGCGAGGCGCGCCCGCCCCAACGCCCTGTTTTCCGATTCGCACGCCTGCCCAAAGGTTTGTTGCGGCCGTACGAATCGATATGGTGCTATGGAAACGCCCCAGAACACCGCCCGGCACCAAGAGGAGGCAGTATGCGCAGCCTGGTAGGACTCGTCATCACTCTGCTGATCGTCTTCGCAGGATACAAGCTCTTCTTCTCGCAACTGCAGGCCACCGGCAGCGCCTCCCCAGCCCGCTCCATAGACGTAGCCGGCGTAAAGGGCGATCTAATAGCCATAGCGCAATCCGAGCGCATGTACCAAGCCGAGCACAACACCTACGGCACCCTCGATCAGCTAACCTCCAGCGGCGCCATGAGCATGTCCAAGACCGGCCGCGACGGCTACACCTACGAAGCCGAAGCCTCCGCCAGCAGCTTCCGCGTAGTAGCCCACTGCCCCGCCGCCGCAAGTCCCGGCTGCACAAGTCTAGCCATCGACGAAACCATGGACGTCCGCTCCGTCCAGTAGATACACGAAGCACTTCGTATCCGCGCCATTCCAGCTTCGGAGCCTGTGAGGCACGTCGGTTTTTCGTCAGGCACGGATTTATCCGTGCCACAAATGCCCTAAATCAATGCGCCTTCAGCCGTTGAGGGCTCCCTGTCGAAGCAGCAAAAATCGCTTGCAGGAGAAGGTGTTTAGGGGGTCGTAGCTTTAGCTACGACATAAAAGCTGGCGCGCAGCGCCTCCCGCTCGCGGTGTTTTTTCCGCGAGCCGTTGAGCCGCTGAGGGACGATTTAGCCAGTTGCCACACAGGCTCTTTAGCTCCGAAATAACCGACGGCGCGACGGCGCCTTCCTCTCGCGGTGCCTTTTCCGCGAGCCTTTTAGTCGCTGACGATTTAGCCAGTCGCCGCATATCCAGGAGAATCTTTGCAGCCACCTCGTCCGCTCTGCTACCATTAAACACAGTGGGCTGCATCCTGAATCCTGGGAGCGGCACCGGAGGCATCAATGAGCGTCGCACCTCGTGCGGGCAACGGCAAAGTGACCGTGCCCGACATCCTCTCGCGCAAGTCTCAATCCCTCGGCTCCTTCGAATCGAATGACGCGAAAAGAAAAATCACCTGTCTCACAGCCTATGACTATCCCACCGCCCGTTTGCTAGACGAAGCAGGCGTGGACGTCCTCCTCGTAGGCGACTCGCTCGGCATGGCCGTGCTCGGCTACGACAGCACGCTCCCCGTCACCGTCGACGACATCATCTACCACACCCGCGCCGTACGTCGCGGCACTCGCCGCGCGCTGCTGGTTGCCGACATGCCCTACGGCAGCTTCCACGTTTCCATCGAGGAGTCCATTCGCAACGCCGTGCGCCTGGTGAAGGAAGGCGGCGCCGAAGCAGTCAAGATTGAAGGCGGCGAACGCCGCATCGAGCTAATCGCCCGTCTGGTCGAAGCGGAGATTCCGGTGATGGGGCACATCGGGCTAACCCCGCAGTCGTTCAACGCAATCGGCGGGTTCCAGGTCCAGGGCAAGACGGCCGAAGCCGCCCGCCAGGTCGAGCGCGATGCGCGCGCAGTCGAAGCCGCCGGAGCCTTCGCCGTCGTGCTCGAATCGATGCCCCGCGATCTCGCGGCCAGCATCACTTCAAATCTGCGCATCCCCACCATCGGCATAGGCGCCGGCCCCGATTGCGACGGCCAGATCCTGGTCTTCCACGATCTGGTAGGCCTAACCGCAGGCCACAAGCCCAAATTCGTCCGCCAGTACGCCGACCTATCCTCCGAAGTCTCGCAAGCCGTCTCGAAATATTGCGAGGACGTGCGCACCGGCAGCTTCCCCTCCGACGCCGAGTCCTACCACGCGCCCGCCGAACTCCGCGAGCGCCAGCCCGCCCCGCAGCGCTCCTGAAAATGCGCCTCCTCTCTCTTCGTTCTCTTCGGACGCTGCGCTCACGCCCTCTATCGAATGTTTTCCGTCAGAACGGCGTTCTTGCGTCCCGTGTTTCTCCTCGTGCCTTTGCGGTTCGTTGTCATCCTGAGCGCAGAGAAGGATCTCTCTTCGCCGTTGCGGGTGCGGTTGCCCGACCCTTCAGCGTGAAGGGTCGCTCTTCTGCCTTTCTTGCCGCTGTCTTTGCTTCTCGTTGTCATCCTGAGCCCATACGCGCAAAGCGTGGATGGGTGAGGGACCTGCTTTTTCCTTCGCCGTTGCGGGTGCCCGATCCTTCGGTGTTAAGGGTCGGTCTTCCGCCTTTCTTGCCGTTGCCTTTGCTCTTGTCATCCTCGAGCGCAGCGAAGGATCTCTCTTCGTCCGCAGCCGAGCCGCAACGCCGTAAAGGTTTCGGTTCGGCAGCCTCAGCAGTTCGCGTCTCGCAACGCCGTCAATGTTCCGATCGGGTCGTCTCTGCCGTTCGTAGTCATCCCGAACGAGCGCAGCGAGGAGGGATCGCTCTTCGGTCCGTTCTTGCGCAACGCTCGCGCCCCCAGCCCGCGTCGGTCATCGTGAGCGCAGCGAAAAATCTCTCTTCATGCGCCAATTCGAACAGCATCACTGAGACCGCCGCGCCTCTTAGGGGGTCGGAGCTTAAGAGTCCGTGTGGCAACGTCGGTTTTTCGTCAGGGCACGGATTTATCCGTGCCGAAAATGCCCGAAAATCGATGCGGCTTCAGCCGCTGAGGGACGATTTATCCAGTCGCCGCACAGGTTCTTCAGCTCCGGCATAACCGACGGCGCGGAGCGCCTCCCTCTCGCGGCGTTTTTCCCGCGACGGATGTGCTTATGTTTTTGCCAGGGTAGGGCGTTGCATTGTAGCCTGCGTGTCGGCATGAGAAGCCTTGTAGGTCGTGGCTTTAGCCACGACATCAAATGGGGCGCGGAGCGCCTTCCGCTCGCGGTGCCTTTCCCGCGACGAGCGACTTCGCTCGCTTCAGTCTTTGTTCTGTTTTTTAGGGTGCCCACCCTTGCGCTTGTACAAGGGTGGGTCTGTGACAAAGCCCGTCTCCAGCTTCAAAAAGGTGATGCGTCATGAACATTCAGGATTTTCGCCTGCTCTACGAGTTCGATTCCTGGGCCAACCATCGCGTGATGGACGCCTGCGCCGCCCTCAGCGACGAGCAATTCACCCAGGACCTCGGTAACAGCTTTCGCTCCATCCGCGACACTCTGTTCCACATCTGCGGCGCCGAATGGATCTGGCTGGAACGCTGGCACGGCCGCA
>CAZRKW010000201.1:0-7392 GCA_964600355.1 uncultured Acidobacteriaceae bacterium | reverse complement strand
ACGTAAAGGCAGCGGACTCGTCCTGCAGGACAACCTGGGCGACAACCTGACGATTACGGCCAGCGGCGCCTTTACGTTCAAGACATCCATCGCCAGCGGCAAGACCTATAGCGCGACGGTTTTGACACAGCCCACGAGCCCCGTGCAGACGTGCACGGTTGCTAACGGTAGCGGCACCGCCTCGGCGAACGTCACCAATCTCGCGGTAGCTTGCAGCACGAACACGGCGTCCATCGGCCTCACCGTCACCGGTCTGGCGGGCACCGGCCTCGTTTTGCAGGACAACGGCGGCGACAACCTCACGATCAACAAGAACGGCGTCTACACCTTTGCAACGGCTATTCCGGTTGGCAGCGCCTATAGCGTGACCGTCCTGACGCAGCCAAACACCCCGGCGCAGATTTGCACTGTCGCCAGTGGCAGCGGCACGGCGAACGCGAACGTTGGAAATGTCGTAGCGACTTGTTCCACGCCAACAATTTCCATCGGGGGCTCCGTCACTGGACTGGATGGCACGGGCCTCGTCCTGCAGAACAATGGCGGCAATAACCTCACCGTCAGCGCGAATGGATCGTTCACGTTCACCAACCTGATCGTGAGCGGCGGCTCCTACAACGTGACCGTTCTTACGCAGCCCACCACTCCAGCGCAGACTTGCACGGTAAGCACTGGCAGCGGCACAACCACCTCCAATGTCATCACCGTTCAGGTTCTCTGCCCGGCGGTTTTCTTCCCGGTCGGCGGACAGGTCGTCGGGTTGGTCGGAACCGGCGGCGGCATGATCCTGCAGAACAATGGCGGGGACAATCTTCCTCTTTCCGGTAACAGCGCTTTTACGTTTGTGACTCAAATTGCCTATGGCGGCCAGTACGACGTGAACTTGTTCGTCGGCCCCACGACGCAGCCGCAGGGTTGCGTCACTTGGGGCTATCAGGGGCTCGTGACCGGCCCAGTGAACACAGTTCTCGTCGATTGTGGCCACAACGATTGGCTATGGCTCGATGGTTCGAACACTGCCAATGCGGACGGGTCGACCGCTACGCCTCCCACGCCTCCGATTACGGCCCTTGATTCGTCCACCCCCGGGGGACGCAAATACCCCGCAACATGGGTCGACAATGCCGGCAACCTCTGGCTCTTTGGTGGGAACGGTTATGATATTCAAAATACGCCCCAACCTGTCTATCTCAACGACATGTGGGTTTACACCGGAACCCAGAGCTATTACGGCGGATACTCCACCTACTGGTTCCAGGCGGTGGCCAGCTTCTCCGGTTCCGGGCCCTCGCCGCGCTGGGGTTCCATTAGCTGGACGGACGCGGCCGGCACCCTCTGGCTCTTCGGCGGGCAGGACGGCAGTACTGGTTTCCTGAACGATTTGTGGAGTTTCAACACAACCAGCAAAACGTGGACTTCGGTGGCGCCTGGCGGCTATAACGCCAACGGCTCCTATGGCACAAAAGGGGTTCCTGCTGGAGGCAACGTGCCTGGAGGGCGCTGGGGTGCCACGGCTCAGCTGGACTCGTCGGGAAATCTCTGGATGTTCGGTGGATTTGGTTATGACGCCAGCAGTACAAGTCCTGGCCTGCTCAATGATCTATGGGAATACACCACGGGCGGACAGTGGGTGTGGGTAAGCGGCGCCAAAGTTATAAACCAGGACGGCGTCTACGGGACACAGGGCACAGCCTCTGCTTCAAACGTTCCCGGGGGGCGTCAGGCTTCCGCGTCCTGGATCGATTCCTCCCACAATTTCTATCTCTTCGGCGGGTACAACCTCTCACCGAGCGGCCAGCCCGACGCATTCAACGACCTCTGGAAATTCAGCTCCGGACAGTGGACGTGGCTCAGCGGGTCAAACGGCGTAAACCAAACCGCCGTCTACGGTGTCCAGGGCACGGCTGCGGCCGCCAACGTTCCCGGCGCTCGCTGGAGCTCGGCACCCTGGATCGATGCCGCCGGCAGGCTCTGGCTATTTGGTGGTGAGGGCTATGACACTACCGCGGATGGCACTCTGGGTGATCTTTGGCAGTACAGCGGAGGCCAGTGGACCTGGGTGAAGGGTCCCAACTCTGTGAGCCGCCCTGGCGTTTACGGACTTACCCCCGGCGAAATCGACTACCCCCACGTCATCAATTATCCCGGAACCCGGTGGGGCGCAGGCTACTGGGTCACTCTGAATGGGGAGTTTTTTATGTTCGGCGGCGAGGGCTACGACTCGACCACCGCGAGCGGCGGCATCGGCCTACTCAACGACCTGTGGCGCTATCTGCCGTTCCCGTAGTTAGGAAATTGAAACGGCAACGATTCTGGATTTCATCTCGCTCGGGCCCGTCTGCCGCCGATTCGGCTGGCCGCAATTCCCGAGCGACCGTCACTGATATCGCCGGTCGCTGGCCGGTGCCTGGTATGAGAGGAGTTTTTATGGGGAGATTTGGATTCTTCGCCGCGGCGGCTTTGATGTGCGCAAGCGGGTTGCTGGCGCAAGGAGTGCAAGGGGTGCGTCCTGACGCGACTCCGTTGCAGGTGGGTGTGGGATTCACCTTCGTCAGCTTTAACGAAACGCCCAGCACCACCCTCAACAACGCCGGAGTCAACGGCTCTGTGGTTTACTATCATGACTATCTTGGCGTCGAGGCGCAGGTGTCGGACGCCTTCGGTTCGCAGAACGGGAAAAACTCGCAGGTCCTGTTCGGCGGCGGCGGCGTGCGGCTTCGCTGGCAGAGGCCTCGCTCGTTTCAACCCTGGTTTCATGCCGTGGCCGGATACACCTATGCGACGCCCAAGCTCTCTTTCGGAAGCGATTCGGCCGTAGGCTACAAGGTCGGAGGGGGAATCGATTTCAATCCGCGCCACAGCCGCATCGGCTATAGAATTTCCGCCGATATGTTCGGCACCAATTTCTTCAAAACGTATCAACTGAGCCCCGAGGTCTCCGCGGGAATCGTCCTGTCACTCGGCAAATAAAGCCGAAACCGGCGCAGGACTCGGTAAGCCACAGCGCCGGCCCAGTGAACTCGATCGCTTAAGGTGGACGAACACCGCCAGCAGACTCCCGTCGCCGTTTGCGGTTGCCGTTCATCGTAGCCTTTCGCCGTCATCCTGAGGAGCGCAGCGACGAAGGATCCCTCCCTGTTTCGCGCCACCAAGCAATCCTCCCGAACTCGCCCGGTTATAGCCCGTACCCGCTCGAATACTGATCGATTTCACAACGGAAATACCGTGTGCTACACTCCCGCGCCATGAGACGACGCCAATTTCTTGTGCTCACCGGAGCGAGCATCGGTGGCACGATTGTCTACTCGCTGGACCGCCGCTTTTCCATGCTTTCCGCCCAGGAAAAGCCGAAAACCATCCGCATCCCGCTGCGCTTTCTTACCGAGAACGAAGCCCTGATTCTCACCGCCGCCGTGAGCCGGATTTTCCCCAGCGATGAATCCGGCCCCGGAGCCAAAGAGGCAGGCGTAACCATTTTCATCGACCGCCAGCTCGCCGGACCCTGGGGACGCGACGCCCACCGATACACGCACGGTCCTTTTGCCGAGGATGCACCCCCGGAATTCGGCTACCAGGGCAAAGCCACGCCGCGTGAAATGTATCGCGCCGGTCTGAAGGACCTTGCGGGATTCGACCGGCTCAGTCCCGAGGAGCAGGACAAGAAACTCGAGCAGATCGAAAAGACTCCGTTTTTCGCGTTGCTGCACAAGAACACCCTGGAAGGCATGTTCAGCGACCCGATCCACGGCGGCAACGTGGACATGATCGGCTGGCAGTTGGTTGGATTCCCCGGGCCGCGCATGAGCTACGCGGAAGACATCGACAAGCATTTCGGAGAAGCGTTCCGTCCCAAGCCGATGAGCCTGGCCGAAATAATGCCGGGCCGGAAACTCCACCCCTTCGAGGATGAGGATAATGAAAAGTCTTCCTAGCGTGGATGTGGTGATCATCGGCGGAGGCTGGAGCGGCCTCCTGATGGCCAAAGAACTGGGCGCGCGCACGCCGCTCTCCGTCGTGGTGCTCGAGCGCGGTGGAAAGCCCCGCACGATGGCCGAGCTTGCCGAGGGCATGGACGAGCTCGACTACTATTCGCGCACCCGGGCTCAGCAGGATTGCTCGCAGGAAACGGTGACGATCCGCCATTCCTCGGCCGATAACGCCCTCCCGATCCGCCAGTTGGTGAATTTCCTGCCCGGCACGGGAATCGGTGGCAGCGGCGAGCACTGGGGAGCGGCCTACCCGCGCCTGCAGCACGACATGTTCGAACTGCGCTCGAAGACGATCGAGCGCTACGGCGCGAAGAAGATTCCGCAGGACAGCTCCGTGCAGGATTGGGGCGTCACCTGGGCCGACGTCGAGCCTTACTATGCCCGCATGGAAAACCTGCTCGGTGTGTGCGGCAAAGCGGGAAATATCAACGGCAAGACGATCGAAGGCGGCGATCCGTTCGAAGGGCCGCGAAGCACCGATTTTCCGATGCCCCCCGGCAAGCGCGCCTACATCTGCGACCTGTTCGAAGACGCCGCCAAAAAGCTAGGCTACCATCCCTTTCCCACCTCTTCGGCCATCAACACAGTAACTTTCAAGAACTCCGAGGGCATCGTGCGCCCCGCCTGCTTCTACTGCGGCTATTGCGGCTTCTACGGATGCATGGTCGGCGCGAAGGCGCACCCGTCGAACACGCTGCTGCCGATCATTCATAAGCAGAAGACCGTAACAATACGTACGGGGTCCACGGTCCGGCGGATCCTCCACGATACGTCGGCGAAGAACGGCAAAGTCAGCGGCGTCACCTACATAGATGCCGCCGGCGAGGAAATTTTTCAGCCGGCCGACCTGGTGTTTTTGTCTTCCTGGACTTTTAACAACACGCGGCTTCTACTGCTTTCGGGTGCGGGTGACGCGTACGATCCGGCCTCGGGTAAGGGAAATATCGGACGTAATCTTACGCACCAGGTGCAGGTGAGCGCTCAGGGTTTCTTCGCAAAGCCGTTGAACCGATTTATGGGCGGCGGCACCACCGGCATGCGCATGAGCGACTTCGAGGGGGATGTTTTCGACCACAGCGCGCTTTCGTTCATTCGAGGCGGGTCGATGTCGGGTTTGGCGGGAGGGGCGCAGCCGATCACTGCGTTTGGGGTGGTTCCGTCGTCGGTGAAAAGGCGCTGGGGCTCGGAATGGAAGAAGGCGTCGATGGAATATTACGATCGCATAGCCGGCGCCGGTTTTACGGGTGAGCACATCGCGTACAAAACGAATTTCATGGATCTCGATCCAGTGTACAAAGACCGCTTCGGCGATCCTTTGATTCGCTTGACCATCGACTGGAACGACAACGAACGCAACATGGTCGACTTCATGATTCCCAAGCTGATGGAATTGACGAAGGCCATGGGCGCCACCGAAGTAATCCAGCCGCAGCGGGTGGGCCATTACACCACCACGCGCTATCAGACCACGCACGTGCAGGGCGGGACGATCATGGCGGGTTCACCGGACCAGGGGGTGCTGAATCCCTACTTGCAGCACTGGCAATACTCCAACCTGTTTGTGCTAGGGGCTTCCGCGTTCCCGCAGCAGGGGTCCGCGAATCCGACGTCTACGATTCTTGCGCTGACACAGCGGACCGCCGATGCCGTGATGGATCGCTACCTGAAGAAACCGGGCCCGCTCGTTTAGAGATTGGCCTGGCCGATCATCCCATCGATTGGCCATGGATTGGCCATGGATTGGCCATGGATTGGCCATGGATTGGCCGTGGAGCAGTTTCTCGTTCTACGCGAAACTCAAGAGTGGCTTGATTCGCGTCGATCCTGTGAAATGAATGGCAGGAATACGGAGAATTCAAAAGCCCGACCCTTCGAAAACCACGAAGAGTCGGCCACCCGGAAATTCAACGTCAAAGGCTTGGCCGCCCGGCCCCGAAACGCTTTCGCCTCAAAACCTTCAGCGAAAGGGTGGGCCACCCGCCCGCTTCCTCATTTCATTCCCGGACTCTGTTTAACTAAGGAGAAGGACCCTTTCGAGAGGGTTTTATCAAAAACATTAAAGCTATTGTTGATAGAATAACGGTAATGGCGAATGGCCATATATTCAAGCGACCAAAGCCAATCAACAAACCCCACGATGTCCCGTAGTGAATGACGACCATTCCTACCACCAGGCAATAGATTCCCGAAATTCCAGCCGCCATTCTATGGCTTTCTCTTTTTCGTGCCAAATACATTGCGGCGAACATAGCAATTTGGATCACTCCAACAGCGAAAGAGGGCAAGACTAAGATTGGCCATGCAACCTGTTTCGCGTAATGCAATACCAAATCCAAAATAATAATTGATCCCACCAAGAAAGGCGTCCCAACGGAAAACCATCGCATCGCGCTCACTGGTTTCACGGTTTCGAGCCTCCCCCAAAGATTGTTCGCAGCTCCTCGATCCCGATACCCTCCAGCTGCCACCCTGCGACTAAAAATGCGGGAGCCGCTTCTGCCGCCGCGATACACGCCCACGGTCCCAAGTAGGCACAAGCGGCATAGGTGCCACTCGCTCCCGTTGCGATTAGCCCCGCCCCTAACAGAGTATTTTGCGCCGCGTCCTCGAACTTAACCCAAGCACCTAGCTGTTGAACCGCCTCGTTGGAAGAGGGGGAAAGGTAAAACCTGTTGCGCGGAGAATCCCATTGCTGAGACTCGACGTTCCAATAAAGGTTTTGGCAATTGATACCACCTGTGTCGCAAAGTTGCTCGCCAGGCTTCTGACCAATAACGGTTCCATTTTGATCGGTCGTCCAGTTATCGATGATGAAAGGCGGGTGGCGCACCCTTCTGCTCTGTTTTATTCGGTTTTACGAATGCCCACGGCTGTATGATACCACTCAGATAGATCAAGGCAGAGTAACTGTTTGGCTTTTCCGGGTGGCCGACCCTTTCGGTTTTGAAAGGGCCGGGGTTTTGACTTCCATGGCCCACAAACTGGTTCGCATTCATGGACGTGGACATCTTCATTTCATCACCTTCACCTGCTATCGCCGTTTGCCGCTGCTGCGCTCGGTTCGTGCGCGAAATATCTTCGTTGAGATTTTAGACGACGTGCGCAACCGCTATGGCTTCTCTCTGGTGGGCTACGTGGTCATGCCCGACCACATCCATCTGCTGATTGGCGAACCTGCTGTCGGAACCCCTTCGACCGTCATTCAAGTTCTGAAGCAGCGCGTCTCGCGGCGCTTGCGCCAGAAAACGCGTGCGTTAGGCGGGCAGCTGAAATTGACGTTTGAACAAAGTGACGGCTCTGCTCCGCGCTTCTGGCAGCGCCGCTTCTATGACTTCAATGTTTGGAGTTTAAAGAAAAGGGTGGAAAAGCTTGACTACATGCACATGAATCCCTTGAAAAGAAAACT
>CAZRKW010000200.1:0-7432 GCA_964600355.1 uncultured Acidobacteriaceae bacterium | reverse complement strand
CCCAGAAATTCTCCGACCTCGGAATCCGCATCGGCGTGAACTACGTAATCTACGCAATGACCCACTAAGCTCCGCACTAGAAATCGTCAAAATGGGCGAGGCCAAAAACAAAATGGCCGGCCCGTTTCCGGACCGGCCATCACTTTTGCACCGAATCGTCAGGCAATGCTGATCAGGTTATCCCTTCTTCTTCGGGACTCCCTTGCCCTTTCCAGCCGCCTCGGGAATCACGGTGGGGTCGACCTTCACCTGGTCCCAGTGCAGCAGGAACGGCGATGGATCGAAGCTCACCAGGGTGCCGGAGAAGCGGATCCCGTCGTCTTTCGAGAGCCTCACCACATCCGGCTGCGGCGGAATCGGAGCCGCCTGGGTTCCGCCTGCGGGAGCGGCCTCGGCCGGGTGCGCGCCCGTCCACACTTTCACGTCCATGTTCGGCATGGTGCCAGCCTGCATATCCTCCGGCGTGGCTCCTGTGTAGATCATGAAATCGATCGAAGCATCTGCTTTCTGCTCGTCGATGACCTTGCCCACCACCTCGGGGAATTCCGCGCCGCAGATGGCGAGCCACGTCATCTTGGACTTGTCGCCGCCGCCCTGAAGGTCGCTGATCACCGTAATAATGTTGCTGGCCTGGCGGATCTTGTTCAGGTCATCGGCGCTGGGGATCGTGTAGCTCGACGGCCGGTCCGGCGAATTCGCGGCCAACTGCAGCAACTCGCTCAGTTGGGCGTCCACCTGGCTGTCGCAACCAGGCTGTTCGTAGGCGAGAAGCTTCTGCTTCAGATACTCCTTCACCTTGTCGCTGTCGGGCACCTTCAAATTGACCGCCCGCGCCAGCGCCCAGAATCCATCGAGAGTCTGCGGGGGAGCCATCGCCAGATAAGCCAGCCCCAGCCTGTAAGCGGATACGGCATCGTCCGGCTTGTTGGCCAGCGCGGCCTTGAAGGCATTCACCGCGCCAGGATAATCCTTCATCTGCAGCGCCGCTGCACCGGCCGAAGAATCGAAGAACGCTATTCCCGGCTTCTTCTGCTTGGCGAAATCATCGTCGGACATTTTGGCGGCGGCAGGCTTCGGAAAAGCGTCCAGCAATTTCGCGCCCTGCAATGCTGCGTCGCGTTCCTTGGCGAGCTGATCGTTGGCGTCCGGCGCGGAAGGATTCAGCTGCAGCCCGGAGAAAGCCTGAACGCGGGCCTGCAGTGCTCCCAGCACCACGGCCGGGTCGACCTTGTCGCCCATGGCCACCAGCTTGTCGGCGTATTCGATGGTCTTCGGGTAATTCTTCGTCTGCATATACGCCTGGTAATATAGTTGATAGACGTACTGCAGCAGGGTGGAGCCGGGGAACTTCGCCACGAAATCGTCCAGCAGCTTGATCTTGGCCGCTGGATCCTTTTCCGCGTTCGCCGCCTGGAACGCGTTGTACTCCGGAATCGTATACGAGGGCTTCTGATCCTGCGCCGCAGCCTGCACAGTGATCGGGCGGCCAAACAGCGGCACCAACGCGAGAGCGGCGATCGTTACCGCTGCAAGCTCGAGAATTCTTTTCTTCATAACTTCCCTGCCTCCTGGGCCAGCATCGGGTGAGCGGTCGAAAATCGCAGCCATTCCCTTCGAATCAATAGGACAGATAAATCGACGGGATTATAGGGAAAAGCAGCCCGTACGCGCAAGATTAAAACAGCAAACGCGTTCCATCTTCCGTCAATCACAGGTTCCGCGACTGGGTCCGCCCTCTCGGCGCCTACGGTGATACGATGACGAAGCAGGCTAACGTGTCGCCTGATGAGAGTCAATCGATGAATAATCCCATGAATAATCCAAAAGCCGCAGCCCTCGAAGGAAAGGTGACGCTGATCACCGGCGCAAACCGCGGCATCGGGCTCGCCATCGCCGAGAGCCTGTCGCGAATGGGGGCGCACGTGGCGCTATGCGCGCGCGATGAAAAACGGCTTCAGGCTGTTGTAAGCGAATTTGAGCGCGACGGACGCAAGGCGATCGCGGTGGCCGCCGACGTTTCACGGGCGAGCGATATTTCCAACGCGGTCCGCAAGACCGAGCAGGAACTCGGCCCCATCGAGATCCTCGTCAACAACGCCGGCATCGGATATTTCGTCCCGGTGCAGGAAGGCACCGAAGAAATGTGGGACGCCGTGCTCGATACCAACCTGAAATCCGTGTTCCTGCTCAGCAAAGCCGTGGCGCCAGGGATGATCCAGCGTCGTAGCGGCCACATCATCAATATTGCTTCGATGGCGGGCAAGAGCGCCTTCGCGGGCGGAAGCATCTATTGCGCCTCGAAATGGGGCTTGCTGGGGTTAACGCAATGCATGGCCGAGGATTTGCGGCCCCACGGAATTCGCGTGAGCGCGGTCTGCCCCGGCAGCGTCAACACGGAATTCTCTCCGCACACGGGCAAGGATCCCCGGAAAATGTTGCAACCCGCGGACGTGGCCCACGCCGTCGAAACCATCGCCACGCAGGAACCCCAAAGCTTCATCAGTGAGATTCTGCTTCGCCCCACGCAGAAGCCATAGCCGGCACAAATATTTATTGCAAGGTCACAGGCGATGCCGGATAATCCAGCCTACCCCGAGGGTCGTGAGCCCCGCTGACGTTTTGCGATATGAACTGCCCTCAGTGCACGAACGCAAATCCTGATTTCGCCGAATCTTGCTCTCACTGCGGTACCCCCATGCCCGTGAGCGACTCCGTAACAATCCAGTTCACCGACGCCACCGTGCTCTCGCCCGGCAAGGATTTCGGCGCACGCTACCGCATCGAAGCCCTGCTCGGCGAGGGCGGGATGGGCCGCGTCTACAAGGCCTACGACAAAACGCTCGACCGCATGGTCGCCATCAAGGTAGTCCGGCAGGGCGTGATGGGCGACGCGGAGACGCTGAAGCGCTTCAAGCAGGAGCTTCTGCTCGCGAGCAAAATCTCACACAAAAATATTCTTCGCATTCACGACATGGGCGACGTGGAAGACGTGAAGTTCATCTCCATGGTCTACGTCGAAGGGCCCGACCTGTACCACATTCTTCGCGACACGCCGAAGCTCCCGTTCCAACGCATTCAGAGTTTCGCGCGCCAGCTGGCCGAGGCGTTGGCGGCGGCGCATTCGGAAGGCGTGGCCCACCGCGACCTCAAGCCCCAGAACATTCTGGTGGCCAAAGACGATCACCTCTACGTTTCCGATTTCGGCCTGGCCAAGTCCTTCGAGGAAGATGCCATGGCCATGACCCGCACGGGAGCCTTCCTTGGCACGCCTCGTTACATGTCTCCCGAACAGGTGGAGGGCAAGCAGGCCGACCAGCGCAGCGATCTCTACGCGTATGGGTTGATCCTCTACGAAATGGCCACCGGAGACGTGCCGTTTACGGGGGAATCCACGCTGAAGGTGATGTACCAGCGCATTAAAGAAAGGCCCGCGAACCCCAAGTCGCGCAATCCGGAGCTGCCCGATTGGTTCGCGGCCGTAATCATGCACTGCCTGGAAATGGATCCGGCCAACCGCTACCAGACCGCGGACGAAGTTCTGCTCGACCTGCAGGGGGGCAGGAGTTCCGCAGGCGCCAGCTTTGCCGGAGCCAGCTACGCAGGCGCCACGCGCACGGTTCAAATCCAGATTCCGCAATTCGTCGAGCGCCGCTGGACCTGGGCAGCGGCAGGCGTCGTGCTGCTGGCGCTGATCGCGTTGGCGATCCCCCCGGTGCGGCACAAGATTTTTGGCGGCGGTACTTCGAACACGACAACCTCCGCCTCCGGCATTCCGCCTCTCTCGGAAGGCAAGTTCGTAGCGATTCTTCCTTTCCGCATTTTGGGGGACTCCGAGTCCCTGGGACACGTCGCGGAAGGATTGAACGAAGCCCTCGCGGCAAAGCTCTTCCAGTTGAAAGATCTGCGCCTGGCCTCGGACGCCGCCGTCTCGAAAGTCTCGGATAGAGACCCCATCGCGAAAACCGCGCATGCCCTCGGCGCCAACCTGCTGGTAACCGGCATGGTGCAGGGCTCGGCGGACAACATGAGAATCATCGTCAATCTCGACGACGCCGCGGACGGCACGCGCGTCTGGACCCAGGAATTTTCAGGCATCACCAAGGATTTGCTGACGATCGAAGACCAGATTTCCGCGCAACTCGTCAGCGCCCTCGACGTCAAACCCACCAACGAGGAACTCGCCAGCGCCGCCGAACGCCCCACAAACAACGAAGAGGCTTACGACCTCTATCTCCGCGGGCGGCAAGCCCTGCGCGCCGTCCAGAGCGAGAAGAATACGCAGGCTGCCATCGACTATTTCAACCAGAGCATTCAGAAGGATCAGGGCTTCGCACTGGCGTACGCCGGCCTCGCCGACGCCTCCCTGAATATGTACAAGGCAAAAAAGGACAGCTTCTGGTCTGAGAAAGCTCTCGGCGCCGCGCAGCGCGCCGAGCAACTCAAAGACAAACTGCCCGAGGTGCATTACGCGCTCGGCGACGTCTATTCGGCAACCGGCAAATCCGTCGAATCCATAGTCGAGCTGAAGCGCGCCCTGCAACTCGCTCCGAAGTCCGACGAAGGCTATCGCCTTTTGAGCCGAGCTTATCTCCACAGCGGGCAAAAAGAAGAAGCGATCGCGGCTTCCAAAAAGGCCGTCGAAGTGAATGCGTATTACTGGGCCAATTATCGCGCGCTCGCGGTCGCCTATCTCTCCATCGGGGCCAACGACAAGGCGCTCGAGAACTTCAAGCGCGTAACCGAACTCGAGCCCGACAGCATCGACGGCTGGGACAATCTGGGCAACGTGTACGCCCGCATGGGCCGCTATCAGGAGAGCATTCCCGCGTTTCAGAAATCCATCCAGGTAGGCCCCACCTGGAGCGCCTACTCGAATCTCGGCTCCGCCTACTTCCTGCTCAAGCGCTACACCGAGGCCGCGCAGATGTTCGAGAAGGCCCTCGCGCTGAGCCCGAATCAGCAAATGGCCGTCAGCAATCTCGCCGACGCCTATCGCTGGTCCGGACAAAAAGAGAAAGCCGACGCCACCTACGACAAAGCCATCGCTCTGGCCTTCAAGGATTTGGAAGTGAACCCGCAGGCCACCGACCCGATGGCCGGCCTCGCACTCGATTACGCGAAAAAGGGAGATCCCAAGCGCGGGATGGATTTCATCCGGCGCGCGCGGGGCATCGACAAAAGCGACGTCGAGTTGATTTACATTCAGGCGGTGATTGAAAACCTGGCCAACCAGCAGAAGGATGCGCTCGGCACTTTACAGGAAGCTCTTAAAAAGGGATATCCGGTGGGAGAAGCGGAAAGCGATCCCGAGATGGCCAACCTGCAGAGCCAGCCCCAGTTCAAAGCGATGGAAAAAGAATTCGCCTCTACGGCCCACTAGGCCGCGGTGTTATGCGGCGCGCGCAGTCTGCTTGGACACAAACTCCAATTTCATTGACCTGCGGCCGGCCACGAACATTCCGATCAGTCCGAAAAGAAGCAATGGTCCCGATCCAAGTTCAGAGAACGGCAGCGGCGGGGCGCCGTTGGCGGCCAGATCGAAGGTCGAATTCGGAGCAGCGCCCATTCCAGCCGGAATACCCAGATCGATGAGACTACCGGTCAGCAGACCGACGCAATCGTCAAGATCCTTCAAACTGCAGTTGAGCACACCGCCGGGGTCGTCCTTCCCTGTGGGATCGGGTGTGATCCACGTAATCCCGAGAGATTCGAGCGAATTAAAGAAGCACTCGCCGGGAGTATTTCCATGTGCTTGCACAACGGTAACGACAAAAACGTTCGAAGTGCAGCTCAGAGGGCCCACGATATCCGCGCCAGGAATTACCAACTCGAGAGAATAGATCGGCGTGCCCGTATACGTTCCACTCAGATCGAACGTACCGCTACTGTCTGTGACGAACTGATTGGAAGTAATCGTCGACACGTTGGGTCCGGAGCCTGAAGGATCGTCCACGTTGAAGCGCGTGTCGGGAACGGTATCCGCCATCGCAGCACCGACGCTGAGTACAACCAAAGCCAGCACCGCGGAAAATCGAGTGGTTTTCATCGCCGCCCCTCCAGTCTCAAAGTGAGAATGCTACCATAACCCCATTAGCGCCTTCTACAAGAAATTCTGATAGAGAACATCCGCAAAATTGATCCGCCCTTCTGATAAGAGGAGTGTTAATGCCTCCGCAGAAGGCGGCCTGCCCGAAGAGCCTTCACGAATACCCCATGGTCCCGCTCGGTCTGGTCGGCGTACGCAACAGCAAATTTAGCAATCGCCTCATCGAATGCTCCGGACTTTCCCAGATAGCCGGCGATGCGCGCCGGGTCGCCGGTGCGTGCATGGGCGCGAGCGAGCACCCATCCACACAACTCCACATACTCGAACCAGTCCTGCCTGGACATTTTTTCGATGTCGATTTTCATGCGCATATCGCGGAGCTGGCGAAAATAAAAATCGTGACCGTGGCCGTCGCTGGTCCAGCCGAGAAAAATATCGCTGGCTGACTGCAGAAGCCGCTGGCCGGTGACCACCCGCTCGCCCTGGTTGGCATACCGACTTCTGCCCGCATACGGCGCGAGCACCGATTCATGCGCTTCCTTGAATTGCAGGATCAGAGGGTCGCGCGGCCCGGCAATCAGCAGCGCGACCGCGCACCGCGTGCCAACGCTGCCTACTCCGACAACTTTGCGGGCCACATCCACCAGTTCGTAGCGATCGAGAAGCGTGCGGCGCTCCTCGGGCAGCGTGTCGCGATACCTCTGAAACATGCGCCGCACGCGCTTTCCGACGGCGAGGTCGCGAGGATGATAAATGAGGGAACGGCGATCGACGATGCGCGGCCGCCCGCGCCTTATGCACGCAATTTTGGGGAACTCGTGTTCCGAGGTATCGATGGCCGCCGCAGCTTCCATCTTCTCCCACCGCTTCCGGGCGGCCGGAGTCTTCGCGCGTTCCATGAACAGGGCCGCGTTCAGATGCGAGTACCATACGTCCAGCGCGGTCATTTCCTCGTACTCGCGCATGCGCTCCCGGTAGCAGCCAGCGGCGGTGAGCACCGCTCGAAAACAATCTCGCCCGGAAAATCCCGCCTCGCGCATGGCCAGGATGATGCTCGCGCTGAGGCGCTTGACGTCCCATTCCCAGGGCGCCGGAAGCGTCTCGTCGAAATCGTTGATATCGAAGACGAGCTGGCGTTCCGGTGTTCCGAAACCTCCGAAATTGGCGATGTGACAATCGCCGCAAGCCTGCACGCGAATGCCTGTGGCGGGCGTGCCGGAAAGATCGGCAGCCATCACTGCCGCGGCGCCGCGAAAGAACGCGAAGGGCGAAGCGCGCATCCGGGAATAGCGAATCGGCAGCAATTCCGGCAAGCGCCCGCGATCCGCTTGTTTTAGAAGTGCAACGGGATCGGCGCGATCTTTCGGAGGCGTACATTGCGCGTGC
>CAZRKW010000199.1:0-7443 GCA_964600355.1 uncultured Acidobacteriaceae bacterium | reverse complement strand
ATCGAAATCGTGCTGGTGACCACGATCGTCAACAACGTGAACAACGATCAGGTGGGCCCCATCGTGAAGTTCGCGATGGAAAATCCCAAGAAGATCGCGTTCCTCTCGTTCCAGCCGGTCTCCTTCACCGGACGCGACGAGGACATCACCCCGGAACGCCGTTTGCGCCAGCGCTATACGCTGTCGCACCTGGCGCAGGACGTAAGCAATCAAGTAGGCAAAGT
Source organism: uncultured Acidobacteriaceae bacterium (assembly GCA_964600355.1). GTDB lineage: Bacteria > Acidobacteriota > Terriglobia > Acidiferrales > UBA7541 > Palsa-295. The sequence continues at coordinate 7,219 of CAZRKW010000199.1, read as the reverse complement.
GGAGCCGACGCGCGACTGGTTCCCGCTATCGTTCATTTCGCCCTTCGCGGGCTTCGCGGACCTCGTGCACGGTCCCGACGCCCAGTGGGGCGCGCTCTCCTGCGGTTGCCATCCGAACTGCGGCGTGGGCACGGCGATGATGATCCACAAGGAAACCAAGGAATGGGCGCCCATTTCGCGCTTCCTGAACGCGCCGCAGCTGGTGAAGGACGTTTCCTCCATCACAGACGCGGCCCGCGGAAAGAAGTTTTCCGCCTTCATGATGATGCTGGCTTTGCTGAGGAACTACAGCTCGTTCCAAGCTCCCCCCAGCCTGCGCTTGAAGGACATCTGGAAGAAGTTTGACAAGACCTGGGCGGTCTCGAAGGACTCCGACAAAAAGTACGGCCGTACAAACCCGGAGCGCACCTACGAAGACGCCATGAAGCGCCGCCAGGAAGATCCCTGGAACATGCTCTTCATCGCGGGCATGTGGTTCCAGGACCTGTTCAACTATGACTTCCGCCGCACCGAAATGTGCATCATCCCCTACGCCACGCAGCAGGGCGAGATTTCCTTCTGCGCGTACAACACGGGCGTGGGCTGGCGGAAAATCATCGAGAACATGCACAAGAACGCCACGGTCGCGCAGTGGTACAAGACACACGGCAAGCATGAGATCTACGCCAAGGGCAAGAGCGTGACCCTCAACGAGTACGATCACTCGCTGAAGATCAACGCGGAAGATGCCGCCCGCGTGCGTCACCTCGAGCATGATATTCCGCTGACGGCGGCCGAGGAAGACCGTATTCGCCGCAAGAAGGCGCTGGAGGAAGCAGCTAAGGTCCGCAAGATTTACGAAGAGCTGGTCCTCAAGAAGCCCAAGGAGACCGTCGTCCAGATCGGCAGCATGGACCAGATCCGCATGGCTGTCCCCGGCGCAACCGTGCCGGTACAGATCGCTCCGGCCAACGGAAACGGGAATGGCAATGGCGCTGCGGCCGAGAAGCCCCAGGCCGAGGCCGTCGCTGGCGACTAAGTCTTCTCTTGAATCATCTTTTTCCAACAGCCCTGGCTCCGGCCGGGGCTGTTGCTTTTTGGGTGCAGTGAAACTAGCTTCGGGGGGACGCGCTCGGCCCGCCAAATGTATCGCGAAGATCCCCCTAAACCACTCCGGCCGAATACAACAAGCGGGCTGCCAGACGAATCGAATGACTTGCGCTGGCGGAAAACCGCAGTAGACTAGTGCGCCTTTGCAAAAAGCGATTCGGTATGGAAACCGAGTGGATGCGTAGTATTCCGAGGGCAAATCTTGTCTCGATGGTTCAGCGTTTTTCGGGGATTGGCCGCTGTCGCTATGCTCCTCGCTTGCGGAGTCCAGGCGCGGGCGCAGGAAAAGCCTCCGTCCACGGCGCAACCCCCTGAGGCTACGTTACCCACCCAGGAACAGGGCCAGCAAAACCCGCAAGAGCCGTGCGTACAACCCGCACCGATGGTTCGCTGGCAGGATTACAAGGGACCGTCTGCCAAGATCGTCGGAGCCTTCGGACGAAGGCTGGATCGCACTTCGGTTCACCCGCTCCACTATAAGCCTGGCGCCCTGCTGTGTTCCCTGACGACGAAGGGCAAGTTCGTTTTGTTCGTCGAGAACAGCGTGGACCCGGTGACTTTCCTCGGAGCGGCATTCAACGCGGGAATCGATCAGGCTGAGGATTCGGATCACAGCTTTGGACAGGGGATGGCTGGATACGGAAAGCGGTTTGGGGCGGAATTAGCGGACAACGCCTCCGGCGAATTTTTCAAGGAGTTTCTCTATCCCACGATCTTTTCGGAAGACCCCCGCTACTACCGGCTGGCCCACGGAAGCACGGGGCAGCGATTGCTCCACGCAGTCGAACACGTCGTGGTGGCGCACCGGGAAAATGGCGGGTACATGTTCAATTTTTCCGAGTGGCTTGGATCGGCGAGCACGGCGGCGCTATCCGACACGTATCATCCTGACAACAGGCCCGGAGTCGGTCCTGCCGCGAGGGCGGCTGCTTACGGAATCATGCAGGACGCCGGATTCGATGTGCTGCGGGAATTCTGGCCGGAGATCGCGAAAAAATTGAAGCTGCCATTCCGGGGGCAGAACGAACCCTAGGAATAGGAATGGAAGCTCGATCCTGGAAGTGCGGTCAGGGAAACCTCGGTCTGTCTCGGCGCGCGATCAAGATTTGCGGTCGTCGTCTTCGCTGGGGTGGAACTTGTGGCCCGGCAACACCTGGGTCAGGCTCATGGGCTTGGGCCGGAATTCCTCGCCAAAGTGCTTGTCGACGTCGGCAGCCCAGCTCATCTGGGGGCCCGGAAAACCGATCAGCTGCCATCCCACCATATCGATGTTCCCTCCATGGATCGGGTCGGAGAACATGCCTTCCAGAGTGTTCTTGCGCAACATGCTGAAGAAGCGGGTTTCTTCTATCTGCTTGAGCTTCTGGTCCTGTTCCGCCGGGGTGAGCTGGTCAAAACCGGCGAGGCCTTTCAATCCCTCGCGATACGTCTCGGCGAGAGTCGCTTTGCCCTGGTAGCCGACTTCGGGAGGGGCGCCTTCCTCCACGAAGGGGCCTTGCGTATAGCGGTGAGCATCGCGTCCGCGAGGGCCTGCGAGCTGGCGGTCGATATAAATCACGACACCGGCTTCATTCGCGCCGGGGCCCGATTCGTCGCTCGGGAAGATTCGCGAGGCTGCGGAGGCGACGATGAGCGCCTCCGCCTGCGTGAAAAAGCGAAGCGGTACACGGATCGGTTGCGCGGATGGCGCCGCCTGCGCGGAGACGCGCGTCATTTGGCGGTCGAGGGTGTATACAAGCACTCCGCCCACGCTTGCGGCGGAAAGAACCAAAAATTCGCGGCGTTGCATCGGGGGCGAGTATAAGACGGCGGTTGGACAAGCGCAACCGCAGGATCGATCACCACGCGATGAGCCTGCCCCAGGCAACGCGCCGTTCGTTCACGGTTGTTTGGGTGCCTTTTCCTCCGGCACGTTCGCCGCTGCCGGTGTGGGAGAGATCGGAAGCAGGCTCGCGCGAATGTAAGACTCCACCTGATTCCAGACGGTCGGGTCGCATTCGATCTCCGTATGAGGCCGGGCCAAGTAGCGATCCCACCAGGGGTAGTGAGGGCAATTTACGTGGCGCTTGCGGTAATCGAATTGGAAGTTTCCGATGATGTGAGTTCGCGAGGGGTCGGCGGCGCGGATAGCACTTCGGCCATGAATAAGGCCGTGCGGCTGATAAAAATTGACCGCCTGCAAAACGTTGGGAGGGATTACGGCGTCATTCTGGCCGTGCCTCTTGACGCTATCCACCTGCACGGTCAACAGAACGGGAATTCCCTCCCGATCCAGAGCGCGCGCGGCTTGAACGCTTTCCGAGGCTCCCCAGCTGTGCCCGTAGAAAATAATCCTCGCCTGCTGCTTCTCGGCCGTGGATAGGGACCCGTCGTGGTCCACATCGAGCAGCTGACGGATTTTTCGAAGGGCCTGCGCGCCGCGATGGTTCTCGAAAGCCTCCACGTAGACGCCAGAAGGGTACTCCTCGCGGAGGTGCTCTGCGAGTTGCACCTCCTCATGGACCGCGTTGGTGTGCTTCACGTAACCGCCCACAAACCCGATGACGATAGCGAGCGGAACGGCGACGTGCTCGGTGGATTGAGATGGCGCCGTAACTGCGGCGAGGGGCCGGCCCGCGGCACAAAGGCCGGCAAGACCCGTCAGGCATAAGGGGAAAAACAAAAGGTGAATTCGGCGCATTTTTGTGTACGAAAATAATAGCAGGAAGAGCCACCTACGCGGGAGTTCCCCGACTGGAGGCGCTCGTTGCAGGCGAGGCGAGTTTCATCGGCGGCTTTCTTTCGAGTGGCGCTCGATCATGCGCTTGGTGAGGATAACGAGGCCGAAGATTTGGGTCCACTCGGAAACAACGTTGCCCACCACCTGTCCCCACTTCGCGGTGGGGTCCATCCGGATGAACGCTACAACCCACGCAATTCCCGTGATTAACAGAAAGATGCTCAACGAGTGATCTCGCAACCACTCGATTGCCGGTGAAAAGTCTTCGTCTTTGGGGCAAGGCCGGCTTTCAGCGGAATCTTTTTCGTAAAGATATTTGGTTGCCAGCACGGTGACCACGACCCCGGACCAATCGGCAATCGCATTTCCGAAGAACGAACCCCAATGGGTGCTGGGATTCGAGAAAATGTAGAAACCGATCCAGACACAGAGGATCGAGATCGACGCGATGCTCAAGGAATGTTCGTGAAGAAAACCGCGTTTGCGGCGGCGCTTCGGCGCCGGCGCCGCCTGGCGAGTCTGCGTCAATTCAGTCATTTCGGGCTCCGTCTCTGGTATATGCCGCCAACCGTAGTCGATTGTAAATTGGCGGCGTCGGTGAGGAATGGATTATTCGGCGCGCCGCGAAGAATTTACACGTCTGCATCGCTGGATCCGGGGATATATGGCTGCTAACTAGCTGATTTGGAGTCGCCTACGCGCCACGGTTGATTGGCGATCAACATGCCGATGTGAGGATGTGCGCCGCATGATCGGCGCCGGAGAAGGTGATGGAATGGCACCCATGTTCGACATTTTTGCTACGCTCCCGGATGGGAGCCCTTTGTGGCTGGAAGCCGTGGAAGGTTTGGACGAGGCGCGGCAGCGCCTGAGTGGGCTGGCACAGGCGCGGCCCGGCATGTACTTTATTTACTCGGAGAAGACCGGAGGAGTCGTCGAAAGAACTTCGGACGCCCCCGATGCTTCGCCCACTCCTGAAACGCGCCGCAACTAGAAGCGATCCCGCCGCGGAATCAGATTTTCGGCAGCACAATTCCCTGCTGCGATTGATATTTGCCCTTTTTGTCCTTGTAGGAGACTTCGCAGATTTCGTCGGCTTCGAAGAAAATCACCTGGCAAAGCCCTTCGTTCGCGTAAATCTTTGCAGGCAGCGGGGTGGTGTTGCTGATTTCCAACGTAACAAAGCCTTCCCACTCAGGCTCAAACGGCGTGACGTTGACGATAATCCCACAGCGGGCATAGGTGGACTTGCCGACGCAGATCGTGAGCACCGTGCGGGGAATGCGGAAATATTCCACCGAGCGCGCCAGCGCGAAGGAGTTCGGCGGGACGATGCAGACCGGCCCTTTGAATTCGACGAACGACTTGTCGTCGAAGCGCTTTGGGTCGACGATCGTGGAATTCACGTTGGTGAAAATACGGAACTCGTCGGCGACGCGCATATCGTAGCCGTAAGAAGAAACTCCGTAGCTGATGACCCCATCCCGAACCTGGCGGTCTTCGTAGGGCTCGATCATCTTGTGCTCGGCCGCCATCCTGCGAATCCACTTGTCACACTTTACCGACATTCATCCTCCTGGAATGGAAACCGGTAATGGTAAACCATCGCGGAAGGATTGAGTAGCGAAAGTCGAATGCGAAAGTCGAATGCGCACACTTGCCGCGAGGACTCGCGCGCCGGGTTCCTGTCCGGCGGCCGGGACATTTCATGAATGAATTCATGAATCCTTGAAACTGCACTCTTCATCGAAATGGGAGTCGTCCGCGGCAAACAAGGAACTTTTATACAACGGGAGCGACACCGATGTGCCGGAATATCAAGACTCTGTTTAATTTCGATCCGCCGGTTACCCCAGAGGAAGTCCACAACGCTTCCCTTCAGTTTGTGCGAAAGATCAGCGGGTTCAGCAAACCGTCGAGGGCCAATGAGGCCGCGTTCCTCGCCGCCGTGGGCGAAATCGCCGCAATTTCCAGCCGCCTGCTTCGCTCGCTTGAAACCAACGCGCCGCCGAAGAACCGGGAAGAAGAGACTGCGAAGTTGAAAGCGCGATCCGCAGGGCGCTTCGGCGTCTGATACCATTGCTGCGGCGCGTCACCGGCGAAGTTTTATTCCGGGGCTATTCTTCATCAGGAGCTGGACATGCCAACCGCACTTACTCTCGATCAGATGAAGGCTTTTGTGAAGGAGCATTTCGAGGATTTCGTCAACAAACGGAACGCCTCGGTGATCCGCAAGAACATGACGCCGGATTTCTACGACCATGACGGGCCGGGCGGGAAGCCTACGGGCGTCGAAGGCGACGAGCAGATGATGGTGGCGATGTACAAAGCCATGCCCGATCTGCGCGTGATCATCGAAGACATGATTGCCGAGGGCGACAAAGTGATGTGCCGGAACATCTGGCGATGGACCGATGCGGCGACAGGCAGCAAGATGCAGTTCCGGGGATTTGTGTTGTGGCGATTCGAGGGAAGCAAGATCGCCGAGCGATGGGCAACGGTTGCGCCGCCAGCGAAAGAGAGCTAGCAGACCCGCTTGCGGCGCGGCGGTGAAATGAAGTAGGTTCCCGCTAGCGAAAGGGCGCCCGGCGGAGATCTGGGGATATGCTTACGACGCGGGAATCACAAGAGGCGAAAATGAATCTTTCGAAATTCGGGATCGGGATGCGCGGGCTGGCGGGGCTGATTGCGTTTCTGGCGTTAGCGGCGGCGCCAGTTCGAGCGCAGTCGAAGCAAATGACGGCGCAGGAGCGGGCGAACCTGAAGCTGGTGATGGACTGGTGGCGCGAGGTGGTTTTCGCCCATCACGTCGACCTGGCGCAGAAGTATATGGCCGGTTATTTTGTGCAGCATGACCCGAACTTCCCGAATGGGCTGGCCGCTTTTGTGGAAGCTTTCGGGAAGCGGCCGGCGCAGGCGATTCCGGCGGCACTGCCGCATCCGCCGGTGAACGCATTTGCCAAGGGCAATTATGTGGCGCTGGTGTGGGAGCACGAAGACCCGGACCCTGCCGATCCCGCGAAGACCTACAAATTCAACACATTCGACGTGGTGCGCGTCCAGGACGGCAAGATTCAGGAGCATTGGGATGGCTCGATGAAGAATCCGGGCGCGCCGACGCTCGCCCCAGCTTCCGCGCTTCCAATCGCGCAGGACCTGAAGCTCACGCCGGAAGAGCAGAAGAACCAGGAGATTGCATTCGTGGAGTTTCACGACATGCTGCAATACGGGCATCTCGAACTGGCGGAGCAATATATCGCGCCAGGATATATCCAGCACAACCCCAACGTTCCGACGGGGCGCGACGGGTTCGTGCAGTACATGAGTCGCGTGCGGAAGCCCGAGCCAATCCAGCCGGAGTGGAAAACCAAGCCGAGCCTGGTGATCACCAGCGGCGATCTCGTGCTGATG
>CAZRKW010000198.1:0-7473 GCA_964600355.1 uncultured Acidobacteriaceae bacterium | reverse complement strand
CAGAATTTCGATGATGGGATTGCGGTCTACGAGCAGCACGGCCATGAAGATCCGCGGCATCATCGGAAAATGGAACGCCATGTGGAATTCGTCGCCGCTGCCGAAGTAGGAGGAGACGTCCGCCGGCCACTGGTTCGCTTCGGCGAGCAGCATTTTGCCGGGATATTCCGCGTCCAGGCGCTTGCGAAGCTCGCGGATGATGGCGTGGGTTTCCGGGAGATTCTCGCAATTGGTTCCGTCGCGTTCCACCAGGTACGGCACCGCGTCCAGGCGGAAACCATCCACGCCCATGTCGAGCCAGAACTTCATCACCCCCCACATGGCCTCGAACACTGCCGGATTGTCGTAATTCAAGTCGGGCTGATGGCTGAAAAAGCGATGCCAGTAATACGACTTCGAAACCGGGTCCCACGCCCAGTTCGATAGTTCCGTGTCGAGAAAAATGATGCGGGCGTCCTTGTAGCGATCGTCCGTATCGCTCCACACGTACCAGTCGCGCTTGGGGTTTTCGCGCGAACTGCGGGATTCCTGAAACCACGCGTGCTGGTCCGAAGTATGGTTGAGAACCAGCTCGATAATGACTTTGATTCCCCGCTCGTGAGACACCTTCAAAAATGCTTTGAAATCGTCCAGATCGCCGTAGTTGGGGTGAACCGAGTAGTAGTCCGAAATGTCGTAGCCGTCGTCGCGAAGCGGCGAAGGAAAGAACGGCATGAGCCACAGCGCATCCACGCCGAGGTATTCCAGGTAATCCAGCTTCTGCATCAAGCCGCGGAAATCACCGATGCCGTCGTTGTTGCTGTCGCAAAAAGTACGGACATGCAATTGGTAGATAACCGCATCCTTGTACCAGAGCGACTCGGTGTCAGCCACCGGTGCCCTCTTTTCCAGCGCATTCGATGCGGGCTGCGAGGTACCCATTCAACTCAATCTCCAATAAGCGGGGTCCGTATTTTTATCGAATTTTCAGCACGTGCGCCGGCATGTGCGGGTCGAGTTCTACGTAATTTTTCGGACCCCGCCAGTCGAAACGCGCGCCGGTCAAAAGATCTTCCACCTGAAACGCCTGGCCGGGGTCCAGCCCGAAATCCTGCAGAGGCAGCTCCACCCAGCCGGACTGCTTGTAACGAAAGTCGAGATTCACGATGGCGACGATCACGTTCGAGCCGTCGCCGGCTACCTTGCTGTAGGCGATAAGTTGATCGTTATCCACGGGATGAAAGCGAAGGCTTTGATCGCTCTGCAGAGCAATATTGTCGCGGCGAATCTGGTTCACGCGCGTAATCAGCCCTCGGAGGCTGTAGGCGTGGTCGATCGGCCAAACGCGCACCTGGTATTTCTCCGAGTCCCAGTATTCCTCGCTGCCGCGATGGACGGCGCGGTTTTCGCATAGTTCGTAGGCGGGTCCGTAGATTCCGTAGTTCGAGCCAAGCGTGGCCGCCAGAATCAGGCGGGACATGAACGCGGGAGCCCCGCCATCTTGTAGAAATTCCGTGAGGATATCGGGCGTGTTGGGCCACAGATTTCCGCGGAAAAACTCGCGGACCGGCGGCTGCGTAATTTCCGTAAAGTACTGCGTAAGTTCCCACTTCGTATTTTTCCACGCGAAGTAAGTATACGACTGCGTGAACCCGAGTTTCGCGAGCCGGTACATGATCTTCGGGCGCGTAAACGCCTCGGCCAGAAAAATCGCATCGGGATACTCGCGGCGGACCTCTTCGATCATCCGCTCCCAGAAAGCAAAGGGCTTGGTGTGCGGATTGTCGACGCGGAAAATCCGGACTCCCTGCGCGGCCCAATACGTGACCACGCTTTTCAGCTCTTCCAGCAAGTCGCGGGCGTGCTCGTTTTCGAAGAAAAGCGGATAGATGTCCTCGTATTTTTTCGGAGGGTTTTCTGCGTACTGAATCGACCCGTCGGGACGGTGGCGAAACCACTCTTCATGTTCTTTTACGTAAGGATGATCCGGAGAGCACTGGTAGGCGATGTCGAGCGCCAGTTCCAGGCCGCGTGCCGCTGCCTCCGATTGGAAGAACTGAAAATCCTTCAGCGTTCCCAGCGCGGGGTGAATCGACTTGTGGCCGCCCTCGGCGGACCCGATTGCCCAGGGACTTCCGGTGTCGTCCCCGGCGGGTGGAAATGTATTATTCTTCCCCTTGCGACCGGTAAATCCAATGGGATGCATCGGCGGGAGATAAAGAACGTCGAAGCCCATGGCAGCGATGTAGTCGAGGCGGCCCACGCAATCGCGGAAATTGCCGTGCCCCGCGGGATCGCTCGTGCATGACCGGGGAAACATCTCGTACCAGGCGCTGAAACGCGCTTTCTCGCGATCGACGGTAACGCGCAGCTCCTGCGAATACGTAGTTGCCGCACTGCGGTCCGGATAGCGCGCCATGAGCTCGGCGAGCTCCGCGCTGCGGACGAGAGCTGCTACCGGCCGGTCCTTCGCGGAGGACAACCGCTTTATTTCCGCCGCGAAGCCGCTTAGCTTTCGCGCGTCCATGTCCGTTGCGCGGGTGACGGCGGCTTGAATCAGGGCGGCTCCTGTAAGTAAATCTACGGAGACGTCCTGCCCGGCGTCGTATTTCTTGAAGAAGTCGCGCGCCCAGGTTTGAAACGCATCCACCCAGGACTGGATTGTGTAGAAATACGGTTCGAGCTTGGCGATCTCGAATTGTCCGCGCCAGCGGTCATTGTCAAAAAACTGCATGGGGGCTTCCTGCCACGTGGTCTGGCTGGAACTCCTGTAAAGGAGCACGGCGGCGAGGACGTCGTGCCCGTCGGCAAAAATGTCCGCTTCGACGGACACCTGATCGCCCACAATGCGCTTTATGGGAAACCGGCCGCCTTCGATTTCAGGCTCTACCGCTTCGATGGCCACGCGTTTTAACGTGGAGGCTGAGACTTCTACGGTGGGCGGGACGTTCAAGAAGCGAGACTCCATTGTGAGAACCACACGAAGGCCGTGGACCGGCTCTTCCCGGCAAGGCAGGGTCCGCGAGTGCCCTTACGGAAGTTATTATACACACCCCTTCGCGGGTTTCTTCGTCCGCGCGCGTGACGGGTGCCGAATACAAACTTTTTCCCCGCCGCATCAGGATATTCCAGTACGCAGTAATACCGACCCGGAGCTATTCGGAAAGCGAATCAGGGGGTTGGTTTCGGCGCCTGGGAAGAATTGGAGACTACGGCGGGTTCCGAAGGCAGCTGCGAAATGTCCCAGCCTCCTCCGAGAGCCTCGATCAATTGAATGGTCGAAGTCATCTGCTGCATGTGGAGATTCACGGCCGTCTGCTGGTTGGTGAGAAGGGTTGTTTGCGCTGTAATCACGTTGAGGTAAGGATCGATTCCCAGGCGATAGCGGTCGGTGGCAACGGAAAGATACCTATCGGCCGATTTCACCGCCTTGTCCTGTTGCTGAATTTCCACGGAGAGGACGCGAAGCGCGGAAAGGTTATCCTCCACCTGCTGAAACGCGGTCAAGACGGTCTGCCGGTAGCTGGCCACCGTTGAATCATACTGCGCGCGATATTGCTGCACGGTCGCGCGGCGGAGTCCGCCCTCAAAGAGAGTTTCCGCAACAGCAGGGCCTACGGAGAAAGTGCGGCTCGGCCACGTAAACCAATCCGTGAAAGCCCCGCTGAGAAGGCCCGCCGAAGCGGATAACGTGACTGTGGGGAAATACGCTGCCCTGGCAACTCCAATCTGCGCGTTGGCCTCGGCGACCATGCGCTCGGAGGCCGCTATATCGGGACGGCGCTCCAGAAGTTGCGAAGGAACGCCAAAGGGAACCGCCACCGGAGCCGGCGTCAAGGGCGCGGGCTGAATCGAAAAGGTGGATGCCGGCTGGCCGACCAGCAGTGCGATGGCATGTTCGTACTGCGCCCTCAGGATGCCGAGGTTGGTATCCTGGGCCTCGGTAGTCTCCAGCTGGGTTTCCGCCTGAGCGACCGCTTCATCATTGGCAATGCCCGTATCGAACAACACCTGCTGTAAACGAAGGGACTCCCGGTAAGCCACGACCGTGGAATCCAGCAATTGCTTGAGGGAATCCTGGGTGCGCAGTTCGTAGTAATCGACCGCCACTTCGGCGTGGGCCGTCAATCGAGTGTTCTCAAGATCGGCCGCGCTCACCTGCGCCGCCGCAATGTCCGCCCGCACGGTATTCTTCACGCGCCCGAAAAGGTCCGGAACCCACGTGGCGTCGAAGGGGAACGTGTAGGTGGGTCCCTGAAAAGCGGTGTTTGCGTTGGTGGCGCCGGGGGTGCTTGGCGTGTTGCCCTTGACGGAGGGCTGCCGCGAATACGTTATTCCCGGCGCCGTAGTGACGGTCGGAAAATACTGCGAGCGCGCTTCTCGCACGATGGCACGGGCCGCAAAGAAATTCGCCGTGGCGGCGGCGATGTTCTGGTTGGAAACGTTGACCTGCTCCTCGAGGCGGTTGAGCTCGGAATCGTGGAAGTCTTCCCACCAGTTACTGTGGAGGGCCGCGTCGGCCGGCTGGGCTACTTTCCACCCGTCGGTATCCTTGAAATCGGCGGGGGTCAGCTCCTTAAACGCGGCTGGGGTCTGCGCGACAGGAGTGTGATACTTGGGACCGACCGAGCATCCCGCGAGAGCGGCAAGGCCAACGGCAATGCCAGAAAGGGAAAGGCATGAAGCCCGTAGCGTGCGAACCATTTGTGTATTCTTCCTCATGTTTTTCAAGCGTCAGTCTGCTTCCTGTGGGGTTACCTGCAAATGGCCAGGGCGGGTTCGCCGCTGCCACCGAACGCTAAAACGGTCCATGTACAGATAGACGACCGGTGTCGTAAAAAGCGTGAGCATCTGGCTGAAGATCAGTCCGCCGATGATCGTAATTCCGAGGGGGACGCGCATTTCCGATCCGATTCCCTTGGCCATGGCCAGCGGCAGCGCTCCGAGCAATGCCGCCATCGTGGTCATGAGAATGGGACGGAAGCGCAGGAGGCACGCCTCGTGGATGGCGCTCTTGGCGTCGCGATGCTCGTTGCGCTGCGCCGCGAGGGCGAAATCGATCATGAGAATCGCATTCTTTTTCACCAGGCCGATCAACAGGATGATTCCGACCACCGCGATCACGTCGAGATCCATGTGAAAAATCATCAGGGCCAGCACGGCGCCGACGCCCGCGGACGGCAGCGTGGAAAGAATCGTGATGGGATGAATATAGCTTTCATAGAGCATTCCCAGCACGATATAAACCGCCAGCAGAGCCGTAACGATCAATATAGGGAGTGTTTCGAGAGACGCCTGAAAGGCCTTCATCGTTCCGGAAAACATTCCACGAATCGACGAAGGCATGGCAATGTTCTGCTCGGCCCCGGTGATGGCCTCCACCGCGTCGCTCAGGGCAACGCCCGGTGCCAGGTTGAAGGAAATCGTCACCGCCGGGAACTGCCCATCGTGGTTCACGGCCAGGGGCGCTATTTTTTTATCAAAATGGGCTACCGCGCTGAGTGGAACCACTGCGCCATTGCTCGAATGAATGTAGATATCGTTGAGCGACTGCGGGTCCTGCCAGAACTTCGGCGCGACTTCCAACACTACATGGTATTGGTTGAGCGAGGTGTACATCGTGGACACCTGGGATTGCCCGAAAGCACTGTAGAGCGTGGTGTCCATCAGCTGGGGAGTGATTCCCAGCCGGGCCGCCGTCTGGCGATCGTAGACGAGCCGGGCCTGCAGGCCGCTGTTCTGCTGATCGGTGTCCACGTCGGTGAGCTGGCGCAGCCTTCTCATCTGTGCGAAGACCGTGGGTCCCCACTTCACCAGATCGTCGATATTTTCGGATTGCAGAGTGTATTGATAGAGCGCGTTCGAAGATTTCGCGCCAATTCTTAAATTCTGATTGGCCTGCAGGATTCCCCGCGCGCCGGGGATGCTGTTGAGCTTCGGCCGGAGACGGTCAATCACTTCGCTCGCGCTCAACTTGCGCTGCTGGTAAGGCTTCAACGATACGATCACCTGTCCTGTGTTCACCGGCCCGAATCCGCCGGTAAAGGCCACCGCCGTGGCAACAGCCGGGTCCGACCGGATGATATTCACGTAGCGGGACGTGATCTGCTCCATGGCCTGAAAAGAAATATCCTGCGAAGCGCGGATGCCGCCCTTCATGTTGCCGTTGTCGCCCAGAGGGAAAAATCCCTTGGGCACGATCACGAGAAGGTAGACGTTCACGGCAACCGTGATCAGCAGGATGCCGAGGGTAAACTCCTCATGCCTCAAGACCCACTGGAGGCCGCGGTCGTATACGCGCAACAGCCCGTTAAAAGCTTTTTCATTGATGCGATAGAGCCGCCCGTGCGCTTCGCCGCGCTCCCTCTTCAAAAGCCGCGCGCACATCATGGGCGTCATGGTGAGCGAAACGAGGAGAGATACCAGAATCGACACGGAGAGAGTGACCGCAAACTCGCGGAACAACCGCCCCACGATGCCGGACATCAGCAGAAGCGGAATGAAGACCGCGATCAGAGACAACGTCATGGAAAGAACGGTGAAGCCGATCTCCTGCGCTCCGTGCAACGCCGCTTGCATGGGGCTCATTCCCTGCTCGAAGTGGCGGGTGATGTTCTCGATCACCACGATGGCGTCATCCACCACGAATCCGGTGCAAATGGTGAGAGCCATCAGGGAAATGTTGTCGATGCTGTATCCGAACAAATACATCACGCCAAAGGTTCCGAGAAGCGAAACAGGAACGGCGACGCTCGGGATCAGCGTGGCGCGCGGGCTCCGCAGAAAGATAAACACCACCAGAATTACAAGGGTGATGGAAACAAGAAGAGAACGCTCGGCATCCCGCACCGAGGGAAGAATCGTCCTCGATCGGTCAAACATCACCACCACGTCAATTCCCGCGGGAATCGACGCTTCCAGCGACGGAAGCGCCTGGCGAATGCGCCCTACGGTATCGATAATATTGGCGTTGGGCTGGCGGAACATCTGCATGGTGATACAGGGCTGTCCGTTGAAGAAACCCGCGGCGCGGATGTTCTCGACCGAATCCTGAACGTCGGCGACATCGGACAATTTGATGGCGGCTCCGTTGTGATAGCCGACGATCAAGGGCTTGTAGAAGTCAGCCTTCAGGAGCTGGTCGTTGGCAAGGATGTCCGCCGTGTTGTGGTCGTCCCATATCTGGCCTTTCGGCAGGTTCGAATTCTGCTGGCTCAGCATATTCTTCACGTCCTGCATGCCGAGCCCGTAACTGTTCAACTGCGTGGGATTGAGATCGACGCGAACCGCCGGAAGCGCGCCGCCGCCGACCGAGACCTGCCCGACGCCGGGTATCTGGGAGAGCTTCTGCTGCATGATCGTGGAGGCCGCATCGTAGAGCTTCCCGCGATCGTATATTTTGGACGTGAGGATCATCACGTAGATCGGCTGATCGGCGGGATTCACCTTCTGGTAGGTGGGATTGCTGGGAAGGTTCGCCGGAAGATAGCTGCG
>CAZRKW010000197.1:0-7485 GCA_964600355.1 uncultured Acidobacteriaceae bacterium | reverse complement strand
GCACATCCGCGTCCATCACCATGTAGGTGGCGCCGGTGGCCTCCTTGATCGTTGCGGACCCAGCGTCGTGATCCCAGTGCGCATGGCTGATCAGAAGGATCTTCGTGTCGCTGAGCTGGAAACCGAGTTTTTCGATGCTGGCCTTGATCAGCGGCACATTCTCTTCAAGGCTGCTGTTGATAAGAATGTTGCCCCGAGGGGTTGTGATGAGGTAGCTCGCCAGATCGCGGCTGCCGACGTAATAGAGGTTGCCGGCGATGCGGAAGGGAGCGCGCGGCTCGGTCCATTTGGGAGTGGCCTGCGCGAGCACGCCGTTTGCAAACGCCAGCGCAAGAATTGCCATCGTTGAAAACGAAGCCGCTGGTCGCCGCATACTTGTTTTCCCCAAAATCGTCCACGTTAACCGGAGCATTCAGCATTCTGAAACCAGAAAGCCCGCGCAGTCCTTCTTGGGCGCGGGCTTCGCGCGAATCGTGGCCGCGCAGAGTATACGGCGATGCGGGCCAAGCCGGTTATGACAAAAGAGGGGTGGGGATATCCTCTACTACCTGCACCCCCTTTACTTCCTGCACTTTCGCCTTCATTTCGCCTTTTATTCGCTGTAGCCGATAGAGCACGCGGAAACAGCGGTATTGTTTCGCTTCCTGAGAACCCTGTAATATCGCCATTCTCTGGAGGACGCGATGCCTGCATCCACGTGGAAGGGCTTTCTCTCGTTCGGGCTGATCTCGATACCCATCCGGCTTTCGCCCGCGGCGCGCACCGAGCGCATCAGTTTCAATCAGCTGCACAAGGTGTGCCACACACGCCTCAAGCAGCCGCTCTTCTGCCCCACCTGCAATCGCATGGTGGAACGCAACGAAGTCGAGAAGGGCTACGAGTACGAGAAGGACCAATATCTTCTGTTCACCGAGGATGAGCTGGAGAAGATCGAGCCCGAGTCCGCGCGCACCATGGAGATTCTCGAATTCGTGAAGATCGACGAGATCGACCCGCTCTATTTCGACGCGTCCTATTATGCGGCCCCGGAAGAAGCCGGCGCGCGAGCCTACCACCTGCTGCTCGAAGCGATGAGAAAATCGGGCTACGCCGGAATCGCCAAAGTGACCATGCACAGCCGCGAAAATATCGTGATTATCCGCGCCGGGACCAACGGCCTGACCCTGCACACGATGTTCTACTCGAACGAAATCCGACCGGCAGCCGAATACGGAAATACCGACAAGACCGAGTTGAAAGAACAGGAGCGCACCATGGCGGTGCAGCTCATCGAGAATCTGGCCGCGCCGTTTCGCCCAGAAAAGTACCACGATACCTACCAGGAAGGCCTGCGGACGCTGATCGCGGCCAAGGCCGAAGGGCAGGATGTGGTCGCGCCTCCGCACATCAGCCAGCCTCCCGCGATCGATCTGATGGCCGCGCTCAAGCGCAGCCTCAGCGAAACGAAGAAGCCCGCCGAGGAGAAAAAGTCCCTTCTGCGCGTGGTGCCCAAAACCGCCGAAAAGCCGGGCGAAGCGGTCGCCAAGAAAGAAGAAACCGCCAAAAAGCAGCGCCGCAAGGCGGGATAGGGCTCGAACCCCGCTAATCGAGGGCTCGCCGCGGCTCGCGCACCTGCCCGTATGTCCAATGCTTGCCGCCTACCGTGAAGGATCCGAAACAGCCCCTTAAATCCGATTCCCGCTCTCCTGCGTACTTCTGGCAGAGTGCTTAAAAGCAGCCAGGAGAGAACATGGACACCCGGATGGTGGGCACGTTTGACCTCGAACGCTACCTGCGCAATTCGAAAAAAGTGGACATCAGCGACATCGACCTTTCGCAGGCGCCGCAGCACCCGCTCACCGAGGACGAAGTCCATTGCCTCACCTACATGATGGACATCGAGTCGCACACCATCGTCTACCTGCGCAGCATTCTCTCCACGTGCGCGATCGAGGACCCCGACACCACCGCCTTTCTCAGCTGCTGGGCTTACGAGGAGCACTTCCACGGCAGAGCCATCGGCGCATTCCTGGACGCATGCGGAATCAAATTCGGCAGCGACCGCCTCGCCGAGGTTCAGCGCGGCACAGCCTTCACGGAGTGGCTCAAGGATATGGGCGCGTCGCTGGTCTGCCAATTCTCGCGGCACTTCCACGGCGCCTATCTGACGTACGGCGCGATCTCCGAGCTTTCCACGCTGGAAGGCTACGGCGTGCTGGCCGCGCGGACGCAAAACCCGATTCTCGCCGACCTCCTGCGCAGGCTCGCGAAGGACGAGCGCCGCCACTTCTCGTTCTACTACAACAAAGCCAAACTCGAGCTTCAGCAGCGCAACGCGCAGCGGCTCACCACGTTCATCATCAAACATTTCTGGCTGCCCGTCGGCGGAGGCGTGAAGCCCGACGCGGAAGTGAACTGGATCCTCAACTACATCCTGCGCGGGTCGGACGGCGAGAAGGTCGCGCGGCGCATTGATTAAACGATTGCCAAGCTTCCAGGACTCGGCTGGTTCAACCGCCTCTCCCTGAGCCGCGCCGAGAGCCTGCGACGCATGGGCGACGAAGAAGCCCCCACCGGAGCGGTAGCGCTTCCCTCCAGCTAAATTATCTGAAATAGCATCTGGCGAAGAAGAAGCTCACTCCGCAGTCAGGCCCGCGCAGGTCAGTCCAGATCAGGTCTGAAACGCCGAGGCTACCAGTTGCCTGATCTCTTCGGCCTCGGCGTCCAGTTCAAAGGTGAAGCGGGCGACATCCAGCTCGGCCAAGTGGGGGACGGCTTTCTGCAGAAGGTTCCACGCAGGCGCCTGGTGAAAATCGACTTCGCACAGTTCGTCGTAGCCATAGCCCATGCCGCGCAGCCGGCACAGAAAATCGCTGAGGTTCACGACGGCCACCACCGCGGCCGATTCCGTTGCCTGCTCGGGCGTGTGATGAAACTCGATCACATTGCGAATATCGGCGGGCAGGCGCCAGTGGTCCGCGAGCAGTTTTCCGGAATCGCAATGCGTGAAGCCGAGCGATTGCTTCTCGGCATCGTAGAGCGAGATGCTTTCAACCACGGCGCGCTCTGCGACAGCTTTGAACTCCACCGGCATCAGCATGCTGTTCACGAGCTCGCCGAGGTCGTGCAGCAACCCGCACAAATAGATTTTCTCGGGATCCGGAAGGCCGATCTTTTTGGCAAGTTGCTGGCTCACCAGCGCGCATCCGAAGGAATGTTCCCAGAAGGAGGTGGGATTCAGGGGCCAGTTGCTTTTCGGGGCCATGCGCACCAGAAACGAAGACCACAGAATATCGCGCAGCCGCAGGGCGCCGAGGGTGACCACCGCCCCGCGGATGGTCTGCACCGTAGCGCGCGAGAACAGCGCCGAATTGGCCATGCGGAGGCACTGCGCCGCGATCGATTTGTCGCGGGCGATCAGCTCGGTGATTTTCTCGATCTCGATCTGCTCGGGCGGCAGGTCGAGGCACTCGAGCAGCGGCCCGAGAATGGCCGGCATGGCCGGCATCGCGTCCAGATTTTTGACGCGCGAGCGCAGCGCTTCGTCAACGGGGGCGCTCATCGGCCACCTCCTCTCGGAGAAGCGGGTGATAGTAGGCCGTGGCGCCGGGGAAATGCACCAGGCGAAACTCTTCGCTCACTCCGTACAGCGATTCCGAAGTTCCCACGAAAAAATAGCCCCCCGGCATGAGCCCGTTATAAAAGTGATGGACGGTGCGCCGCTTGGACGTTCCGTCGAAATAGATCAGCACGTTCGCGCAGAAGATCACATCGTAGCCCTTCATGAAAAGCATCTTGCTCTCGTCGTGGAGATTCAGGCGGGTGAACGTCACCCGGCTTTTCACCTCCGGCACCAGCGCGAAGTTCTGCCCATCCGGCCGGAAATACTTCTGCAGATAATAAGGCTCGGTGTTGCGCACGGCGTAGCTCGGATAGACGCCTTCTTTGCACTTGGCCAGCGAGTGGTCGTTGAGGTCGGTCGCGTTGATTTCCCATTTCCAGTCCTTCAGCATCGTGGCCGAATCTTCCAGCAGCATCATCGCCAGCGTGTAAGGCTCTTCGCCGGTGGAGCTGCCCGCGCTCCAGATTTTCAGGCGCGTGAACGACAGCTTTTTCTTGGCCTCCATGATTTTCGGCAGGATGATCTTGCGCAGGGCGCTCAGTTGCTGCGGGTTGCGGAAGAAACACGTCTCGCCCACGGTGATTTCATTCAGCAGATTGCGGATTTCAGCTTCGCGGTCGGCGCCCACGGTCAGCGCGTCGTAATAGGCGCGCAGCGAATCCATCTTGAGCGCCTTCACACGGCGGTCGCAGCGGTCGCTCAGGAAATAGAATTTGTTGTCCGGCATATAAATGCCGCACACCTTGTAGACGAGGTCGCGGATGCGGATCAGGGTGGGATCGGTGCGTTCCGCGGCGCGCTCGGATTGCTGGTCGGCAACTGTCGGGGGTCCGGGCATCCAGGTTGTCCTTACAAATCAGGCAACGGCTCGTGACTATGAAGTGTTGCGTTCCGATAACGCGATATTGAATGCCACGTTTTGAAATCGGCATCGGGGCGCAGAGCCTTTAATTTTTGATTTGCTCCGATGTGAAACTCGCCGGCCGCGCGAAGAACGAAGAAAAGCTTTGCGCTCAGCTAATGGGCAGCCGCCGAAGGCGCGTTGGGCGACAAGGGAGCGCTGGAATCCGCATTCGACGCAAGGATCACGAGATCCACGCGGCGGTTCGTGGCTCGCCCCTGAGGCGTATCGTTCGAAGCAACGGGATAATACTCGCCATATCCGGAAGCGGACAGCCGGCGGGGCGCCATAGAATATTTCGTGATGAAGAGCTTCGTGATTTCCGTGGCGCGCGCCGTCGAGAGCTCCCAGTTGGAGTCAAAGCGCGCGTTGTGGATGGGGACGTTGTCCGTATGGCCCTCGATGCGAATGCGCGCCTGCAGCGGGCCCGCTACCTTCACAAAGTTTCCCAGAGTGGATATGGCATCGGGCTGCAGCGCCGGGGAACCGCTGTCGAAGAAGCCGAGTTCGCGCAGGCTCACCACGATTCCTTCACGGGTGGCCGTCACGGAAACCGTGCGCGCGCTGATCTCCCTCGCGAGAGACGCTTGCAGGTCCTTCTGAATTTGTTCCATGTCGGGAGCGCTGGCGGGCTGCCCCCCTTCGAGGGTTTCGAACGCGTGCCCCTCCTGGATCGCCCGGAAATTCGATAATGACGGCTCCTCGGGCTTCAGCACCTGCGGCCTGGTGGCGGTGCTGTCGAAAGCCCCCATCTGGGCAAAGGCCGTCTGAATCGCCTTCGCCAGCTTGCCGGCTTTTCTCTGGTCCACCTGGGACGAGGAGTACAGCACCACGAAAAAGGCAAACAGCAGCGTAATGAAATCCGCGTACGACACCAGCCAGCGTTCATGATTGGAATGCTCGGGTCGCTTCTTTCTGCTCACTTTTACCCGCCTTTTGTTCCGCTTTTTGTTGTCTCTCGGAAATAAAGCTCAGCAGCTTGGTTTCGAGCATGCGGGGATTCATCCCTTCGAGAATCGAAACCACGCCTTCCAGAATAATCTCGTGGCGCAGTTGCTCTTCGCGGTAGCGCAGCTTGAGCTTGCCGGAGGCCGGCAGGAAGAAGAGGTTCGCCGCGCCCACGCCGTAAATGGTGGCCACGAACGCCACCGCGATCCCGCGGCCCACTTCGCCAATATTGTCGAGATGCTGCATCACCTGGATCAGGCCCAGCACCGCGCCGATGATGCCGATCGTCGGCGAGAATCCGCCCGCGGACTCGAACACCCTGGGGATGTTGTCGTCGTGGTCGGCGCGATTGTCCAATTCCAGCTGCATGATCGAACGCAGTTCGGCAGGCTCGGTTCCGTCCACCGCCAACATCAGAGTCTTTTTCAGAAAGGGCTCCTCGATCTCCTCCAGATCGTCATCGAGAGAAACGATTCCGGACTTCCGCGCTTTTTGCGCGTACCCAATCATCTCTTTCAGCACCAGCCGGGGGTCCTCGCCCGTTTCGAAGAATACCCGCGCCAGGCTGCCGAAAGCCTCCAGCATGATCGGGAGGGGGAACTGAAGCATCACCGCGCCAAGCGTGCCGCCGAAGACGATCAGCGCCGCCGTCGGCTGCAGAATCTGCCCGATTTTCCCGCCCTCGAGCACAAGGCCGAGCAGAATCCCGCCGAGTGCCACGAAGACGCCGCCGAAGCTGCTCTTGTCCACGCTTTGGCTCCCCGTCAGGATTTCTTGTTTTCCGCCCGCGAAAGCTCCCGGACGGCTTCTGCACCGGATTCGCTCGGCGACAAGGATGTGTCGAAAGCGATCCCGGGGCCCGCGCGCCGGTAGAAGCGCTCGTGGAACTCAGCAATCCGCTGCAGCACCTCGTCGACGGTTTCGCGCACAACCAGCTTTTCGCCCGTGAGCAGAGTGATCACGGTATCCGGAGCATTCTCAATAAATTTGATCAGGTCCGCATTGACCAGAAGCGGCTGATTATTCAGTCGAGTCAGGTGGATCATGTTTGTTTCCGCTCGCGGCTCGCCATCTCAGGGCGCTAAGAGCACCCCTGGTGCCATAGGGATAATCGGCCGTTGAAGTGGAGAGATCAGCGGTGTGTTCCACTTCGGCGCAAGGAATCTCGGCGTACTACTCTCAAGAGATATCAGCACCACCTTCGGCATTCGGTTTGCTCGTCTTTGTGCGCGACAATAAAGTTTCCCCAAAACTGGAAACCCTCCCTGCCGATGGAAAAAGAGTGCGCTGCCGAAGAGGCCCGCACAGCAATGGAACAATGCCAACACTCGCATTGTCGATGATCGTGAAGAACGGCGAACGGGATTTGCCCGATTGCCTCGCAAGCGTTCGCGCGGTGGTGGATGAAATCGTCGTGGCCGACACGGGATCGAGCGATGCCTCGATCGACGTCGCGCGCGCGGCCGGGGCCAGGGTGATCTCGATCCCCTGGGAAGACGATTTCGCGAAGGCGCGCAACCTTTCGCTCGCCGAGGTAACCTCCGACTGGGTGCTGATGCTCGATGCCGACGAGCGGCTGGATCCCGGCGCCGCCGCGTTGCTGCCCTCCCTTCTCTCGCATCGGTCTGTGTCGGGCTATCAGGTAACCATCCGCAACTATGTTGCAACCCTGGAGCACAAGATCTGGGACCGCCCCGCCAAACCCAACGACTCGAGCTTCGGACCTGGGCAGAGATATCCGGCTTACGTGGACCACGAAAACGTCCGCCTGTTCCAGCGCCACCCGGACATCTATTTCACGGGCCGGGTTCACGAGACCGTCGGCTGGCAGATCCTCGCCGCCAAACGCCTCATCGCCTCCTCGAATCTGCTGATCCACCACATGGGCATGGTTCGCGACGACGAGGAGCGCGCTCGCAAAATCCTTTTCTACCTCGAGTTAGGCCGTAAAAAAGTGGCGGACATGCCCGGCAACAGCCAGGCGCATTTCGAGCTCGGCGTATCGGAAATGGAGAATCTCGGGAACGTGCAGGAA
>CAZRKW010000196.1:0-7538 GCA_964600355.1 uncultured Acidobacteriaceae bacterium | reverse complement strand
ACCCCGCGGGAACCTCCACTTTGCGCTCTTCCCACATGCGCGGAATGTTGGCCTGCCACGCCTCGCGCATGCCGCGGATGAAGGTATTGGGGCCGCCGAGCAGCAGCACGTGCGGACGAAGCGTGTGGCCGCGCGTCAGCACGCTCAGGTTCTGCAGCACGATGGCGTCGAACAGCGAGGCCATCAGCTGGTCGGGCGGCGTGCCCACTTTTTGGAGGCTGTTGATGTCCGTCTCGGCGAAGACGCCGCACTTGCCCGCCACTTTGTGCAGCTTGACGCCGTGGTAGCGCTGCTCGCTGAGTTCCTCGACCGGGATTTTCAGCTTGCCGTTGATCTTGTCGATCACCGCGCCGGTGCCGCCGGCGCACTTATCGTTCATCGAGGGGATTTTTTTCTTGCGGCCGCTTTCGTTGTCGTCCTTGAAGACGATGATTTTGGCGTCCTGCCCGCCCAGCTCGATGACGGAGTACACCTCCGGGTGCTGCTTTTCCACTGCGAGCGCCACCGCCGTCACTTCCTGCACGAACTTCGCGCCGACCAGCTCGGCCAGCACGCCGCCGCCCGATCCGGTGACGAACATGCGCGTGTTGCGGCTGTTCACCCCGACTTCGGTCTCGATGCGGCGCAGAAATTCGAGCGTCTTCTCGGGCTGCTTGGTCTCGTGGCGCTGGTAATCCTGCCAGAGAATTTCGTCGGTGGCGGCGTTGAGGACCACCGCCTTCACCGTCGTCGAGCCGACATCCAATCCAACCATGAAACGATTTTCGCGATCGTGACTATGCATGGTGTTCCCCCAGTTTTGCGATGAAGACGGCGGTTGGATGGAAGGGGAGCGCCGAAAGCGCCGGGCAACGCTCCCCCGCGACGGGCGACTAAGCCACGTTCGGAACGGCGACTCCGCCCTGCACTCGCGACCTCCGCCAGAAGCGGCTGCCGGAGTCCATGCGGTCGCTCACGTGAAGAATGAACTGAGCGGCCGTCCCGGCAATTCCCGGGCGGTGCGGCACGTGATAGAACGGGCGGCGCAGCTCAGGATGTTCGGCAATGTAGCCCTTGATGTCTTCGAGGCGCTTCCCCGTGGACTTCAGCGCTTCCTCGAATTCCATCTTGGCCTTCACCTTGGCCTCGCCCAGCGCCATCTGCACGCGGCTGTGAGCGTTCACCTCGCCCTCGCCGGAGGTCTCGATGGGAAGGAAAATCATGTCTTTAAATTTGTTGATCACGGCCGATTGCACGCCGTCCGATTGCGACGAAGGCATGCAGCCGAAGGGCTTGAGCGCGAGCACCATGTGGCAGAGATGGTTCACGGTGTAGTAGACGTTCTTGCCCACTTCGAGATGCCCTTCCCCGCCGCGCGCGAACTGGTTGTAGAAGGGATGCGCCAGGCGCGCCAGCTCCGGTTGCGGGATCAGGTGATGCGTGATTCCGCCCAGGTTCTCGATGACGCGATGGTAGAAGTGGTACCACAGCGTTTCGCCCACGGCGATTCCCGCCAGCTTCTTGCGCAGCATCATCTGATTGGCGAAATGCTTCTGCGCCTCGTACCACTTGGGACTGCGGTGCGGGCGCGTGACCGGCCACTTGCGCTTGGCGTTCGCCTTTGCCTGGTACATCAGATACGCCACCCAGGTGGCGATCGGCTCCACCAGCACTTGCGCGCCTTCCCGTTCGAGGAACTCGAACATGTGGAAGTTGCCGTCGCCTTCGGTGGTCTGCGCCCAGAACTCACCGGTAACTTTCACCACCGGTTTCACGCGCGTGCGGTCCACTTCCACGGTGTTCAGCTTCTCGCGGCACTCTTTCAGCGCGTCGAGGTAGATATCGCCATAGAGGTGCTCGCGAATCTTTCCCAGCGTGTTGAAGGTATTGCGCACGGCCTTCTTTTTCGAGAGGTAGTCCTTTGACCATTTCGGTGCGCGCTGCATGATTTCAAACGGCGGCCGGTCGCGCAGCGTGGTGGACAGCTTGTCCATCGCGCCCTGGAACACCTTTTCGGTCTCGCCCTTGTTCACTTCGAACGGGCGCACCTGGTAGATCAGGTCGTTCATCACGTCCCCGACGTGCAGGGCGTTCAGCATGCCCAGCCCGAAATCCACGGTGAACTTCAGCCCCGGCTCGCCGGAAGCGGCCTTCAGGCCGTCGCTATCGTGGAAGAGGAGCACGCGGAAGCCGTCGAACCCGGCGTTCTTCAGCGCGAATCGATATTCAGATTCGTACATGCCAAAGCGGCACGGGCCGCAGGAGCCTGCGGTAAAAAAGACGTAGTTGTCGAGGATGTCCTGGCGCGGCTGCCCCGCCTTCTCGAGCGACTGCAGGTATTTCACAAGGTTGCCGACCGTGAAATACGTCGGATTGCACTGGCCATTGTTGCCGTACTCCTTGCCCAGTTGAAACCCGGCAACGTCCGGCACGGGGACGCGCTCGCAGTGGTATCCGGTGCCGAGGAAAACGGCGCGGATCAGTTCCTCGTGCTTCCAGGTGAGGCCGCCAAAAAGAATCGTGACGCGGCTGCGCTCTTCCGCGGTGAACGCGCGCTCGACGGGCTTGTGAAAATGCTTCGGGGCTTCCAATCCAGCCAGCTTCCGCAGCCGCAGCCTTTCCGCTGCCAGACGCTCGGCAATCTCGCGGTCCTGCTCAATCTGCACCAATCCTGTCGCCATTGGTAATTCCTCCGTTGGATTTCTATTGGCAGGCCCGCGGAAACGGAACGAATTAAATCAGGACTCCCGCGAACGGTGAATTGGGGGTAAAGCGTTGCGGTCTGACGAGAAGATTTGCGACGGGTTACGATTGAGGACTGCGTAGCTGCGTTACTTGTCTAAGCCGGGTGTGGATCTTAGGCAAAACCGCCGGTGCAACTTAAGACCCGGGAGGCGCCTGTTGAACGACCAACTCGGTGACACAAGAACTTTCTAACAGAAACCGAACCTGTGATTCAAGTCACATATTTTCGAAACAACAAAGGAACACCATGCACGGATCGCGCGCCCCATTCCTATCGGGAATTTCCTGTATGCCGTAGGACACAACTACAACTTCAGTTCGAGTTGCGCCACTCCTCCTTCCGCCCTGAACTCTTTTTCCACAGCCACCACGAAGGGTTCACATCCTTGTCATCCGGAAGTAACACGCCAGAACTAGTGTCCAACCCGCACGATCCAGCATGCAGCAGCTGCATGCTTTAAGGAGTGAAGAATGGCAACTGGGGCATCCGTATTAGACACAAAGTTGACCGAAGGGGCCGGAAAGGGCGCGAAGATCGGCATGGCCGTCTTCGGCGTCGCGCTGATCGTCGGCTTTATCTATGCGGGCGCGCATCTTGCTTCCGACCTGGCACAGGTTCATTCCAGCGAGATCATGCCTTTCGTGCTGCTGGGAATCGCGCTGCTGGTTGCGCTGGGTTTCGAGTTTGTGAATGGGTTCCACGACACCGCCAATGCCGTGGCTACGGTGATCTACACGCATTCGATGGAGCCGCACATCGCCGTGGTCTGGTCTGGGGCGTGGAATTTCATCGGCGTGCTGGTCTCGAGCGGCGCCGTCGCGTTCGGCATCGTTTCGCTGCTGCCGGTGGAATTGATCCTGCAGGTCGGCGGAAAAGCGGGCTTCTCGATGGTGTTCGCGCTCCTGATCGCGGCGATCATCTGGAACCTGGGCACGTGGTTTTTCGGCCTGCCGGCGTCGAGTTCGCACACCATGGTGGGATCGATCATCGGCGTGGGCATCGCCAACCAATTGATGTCCGTAAAGAGCGGGACCAGCGGCGTGGATTGGGGCCAGGCCACCAACATCGGAAAGTCCCTGCTGCTCTCTCCGCTGGTTGGGTTCGCTGGCGCCGCCCTTCTGTTGCTGCTCTGCAAGGCGCTCATCCCCAACAAGCAGCTCTATGAAGCCCCCAAGGGAACTGAGCCGCCTCCGTTCTGGATTCGCTCGCTGCTGGTGCTCACCTGCACGGGCGTGAGCTTCGCGCACGGCTCCAACGACGGGCAGAAGGGCATGGGCCTCATCATGCTCATTCTGATCGGAACGGTGCCGACGGCCTACGCCGTCAATCACGCCATTACCCCGGCTCAGACCGCGGACTTCGTTGCCGTATCGACGCAAACCGCCGAAGTGCTGGGCCACTACGTTGACCCGTCCGCGGTGGTGGGCGATTCGCGCGATGAAGTGACCGACTACATCCGCACCAAGAACTTCACTCCGAATACCATGCTGGCGATGCGCGAACTCGTCAACGGAATCGGCACCGAGATGGCTCTCTACAAAGACCTGAAAGCGGTGCCGCAAGACAAGGTCCGCAACTTCCGAAACGACATGTACGTGGTGAGCGAAGGACTCCGCCTGATGCAGAAATCCGGCAAGCCCCAATTTTCGACGGCGGATTCTGCGGTGATCGCCAATTACAAGAAGCACATCGACAACGCCACGAAATTCATCCCCGGGTGGGTGAAAGTTGCCGTGGCACTTGCTCTGGGAATGGGCACGATGATCGGCTGGAAGC
Source organism: uncultured Acidobacteriaceae bacterium (assembly GCA_964600355.1). GTDB lineage: Bacteria > Acidobacteriota > Terriglobia > Acidiferrales > UBA7541 > Palsa-295. The sequence goes on along the minus strand of CAZRKW010000196.1, from coordinate 3,037 downwards.
GCATCGTGGTCACCGTGGGAGAGAAAATCGGGAAAGACCACCTCACCTACGGACAGGGCGCGGCAGCTGAGATCACCGCAATGTTCACGATCGGCGCGGCCGACTGGTTCGGGCTGCCTGTGAGTACCACGCACGTGCTCTCCTCAGGCGTCGCGGGTACGATGGCGGCCAACCACACGGGTCTGCAGTGGGCCACGGTTCGCAATCTGGCGATGGCTTGGGTGCTCACTCTTCCCGCATCCATTCTTTTGTCGGCCACGCTGTTCTGGGCTTTCCGCTCGTTGGGCGGCTAATCTGCCGGGCCGGACGTTCCCGCCGCATCGGCCGGCGCGGGACGTCCGGATTTTTCGCGGCCAATTCGTGATCGATTCCTGATCAATTCGTGATTAAGTCATGATTAAGGAGAACGTGCATGTTGCCGCCAAAGCTGATTATGTCTCCCATCGATTTCAGCGACCATTCCGATGTAGCCCTGAAAACGGCCACGGACATGGCTTCCAGGCTGGGTGCGGAGCTGTTGCTGGTTCACGTGGTGCCCGCGATCCCGAGGTTGCCGTCGGCCACCGCCTTCTTCCATGAAGGCGAGTACGAGGAAGAACTGCACAAGTGCGCCCAGAAGCGCCTGGATGAGATGGTGCGGGCGCTGGAAGCGCGCGGGATCAAGGCACGCGCCGAAATTGGCACCGCAAACGACGTGAGCATGGAATTGCTGCGCATCGCCGAACACAACAACGCGGACCTGATCGCCATCGCCACCCACGGCATGACAGGCTGGCACAAGCTAGCGTTCGGCTCGGTGACCGATAAGGTCGTGCGTCTGGCAGCCTGCCCGGTCCTAGTCCTCCGCGCCCAACCCCAGGGGCAATCCCAGGACACGCTGAAAGCGGACCCGGTCGCGGCAGCCCGCTAGCCCGGCCCACGCCGATCCGGCTTTTCGCAGCCATCCTGAGCTCCGCGAAGGATCTCTCCTTCGTTTCTAACAGACCCCATTCGCACGCCCCTGACTGCGCTCCGCCCGCAGGTCACTGCCCGACAGTGACCCACGTCACAAATAAGCGTGACGAGAGCCACCCTACCACCTTCTGAGACCGTGCTACGGTAACCACTGGTCATCGAAAAAAAAGCCTTAGGCGAATTCGAAGGGAGTGCAATGCGCAGAGATCTGGCGGCGGCTGGCCTTTTGACGTGCCTGTTACTGGCAGGATGCCAGGCAGCAGCGCCCCCACCGGAATTCAAGGTTCCCGCGGAAGAATCCAGCCGCGAGAATCCGGTCAAAATGACCGCCGAATCCATTGCCGCCGGGAATGAGAGCTACCTCAAGTCCGATTGCGCGGTCTGCCACGGCAAGACCGGCAACGGCAAAGGGTTTATGTCCGGGGCGTCCCACTTCGATTGCCGCGACTGGCGCGACCCCGCGTCGCTGAAAGGCTTCACCGACGGCGACCTGTTCTACATCCTCAACAAGGGCAAAGGCAAAATGCCAGGCTACGAGCGCAAGCTCGATTCGCAGCAATCCTGGCTAATGGTCGCCTTCATCCGCTCCCTCGCAAAGTAAATTCCACAAGAGCGGATCAGCATACGTACCTGCCGAAGAACCGTACGAGCCTTGGCAGTCATTCCGAGCACAGCGAAGGATACGCTTTTTCTTTCGATTTCTCCGCGCGGCACTAACGAGGCTCAAACCGCCTTACTTCGCACTGTAAGGAACAGCGCCGCAATCCCGATCAGCAGCACGCCGCCCTCCAGCTTCACCGAAACGCCGTGCAGCCGGTCAAATTCTGCGCGCAACGGACTTTCCGGCGGAGTCGCCGCCACCGATCCCATCTGCGCACGCAGCACGTCCATTCGCGCGATCACGACGCGCTGCGAAACCAGCGTCATGACCAGCATAAGAACCACGCCGATAGCGGCCGGCCGCGCCAGCGCCCCGAGTGACCTCGCGAGCGCCACTGAAGCAACCAGGTAAATCAAGGCGCAGATCACGCCCATCGAATGCAGCCCCGCCAGCGTGAAACCGACCAGGCGTCCGGCGTCATCCATCGTTGGCAGCGTTCGAAACGCGCCCTGCGCCACCACGGCGCTGAAATAGATAATCGAGCCCACCCACGCGCCCAGCGCAAACACCTGCAAGAATCGAAGGAAACTCGTCATCGAAGCTCCCGTTCCAGAAATTGCGCAAGCGGCGATTCACACAGCCCAGTCCGACAGCCAAGCCGCTCGGCCGCAAAGCACCGCCAGCGTATCACAGCCTTCATAAATGGCTTCCTGCATGGTAAAAACGTGCGTGCGCCCCACCGTCATCTGCGCGCTTCTCGCCGCGCTCTGCTTCCCCGCGCTTGCCGCGGCGCAATCCGCAACATCCGCGCCACAAGACGAGCCTGCCGCCAATCCGGCGCGGCCTACCGTGAGCAATCCCGCCACGCTCACGCCCGTCGGCTACCTGCAATTTGAAACCGGCACCCTCGGAGCGACCGACTCGCCGGAATTTTCCACGCGCTACGAATTCAACGAAGTGATCAAGCTGGCCGTCTCAAGCCGCCTCGAATTCATCGAAGCGTCGGAACCCGCAGTCCATTACACCGTGAACGGAGTCAGCGCCAACGGCACCGCCGAAGTCTTTCTCGGCGCGCAATTGGTTCTGATGTCCGGCGACGGAGCCAAGCCGACGCTCGCCGCCAGCTATTCGCATCGCGCCTACGATGGCGGCGCGCCCGAGCTGGATTTCGGCAGCCCGCGCAACTCCACCGTGTTCTACGCCAGCGCCGACCTCAAAGGCTTCCACTACGATGCCAACGCCATCTTCAACGAAGTGCTCGACGGAACGCCCGCCGTCCACCGCGTGCAGTTCGGCCAGACGCTCTCCATCTCGCATCCAATAGCGAAGGGTTTTGCGGTATCCGGAGAAATCTGGCGCTTCACGCAGCCGTTCCTGCGCAGCAATGCCGTCGGAAACCTGTGGGCCGTCGGCTACACTGCGCGCAGAAATCTCGTCTTCGACGCCGGCTTCGAAAAGGGACTCACCAGCACCTCCACGCAC
>CAZRKW010000195.1:0-7560 GCA_964600355.1 uncultured Acidobacteriaceae bacterium | reverse complement strand
GATCGTGGTGTCGAGCGTGCTGCTGGTGGGCGTTGCGGGGCTGTGGCTCTGGCAAGGTTTTCAGAACTTTTAACGGCGGCGGACAGGCGCCAGGGTCTTCCCTGGTGCTTTGTGGTTGAAGTGTGCGCCAGAGGCTATTGCGGAAGCTGTTGCTGAGGTTGTTGCTGCGGCGGTGGAGCGCTGGCCGCTTGCCCCGGGCATATCTCCGAAGTGTGATTGTGGACGATCACCCAGTTTTCTCCCACCTTGTTTAGAACCAGCGTGGTTTGTCCGCGCGCGGTGAATGGCCTGCCGCTGTACATTCCGTCGAACTGCCACTGGTAGGAAGTCCAGGAAATGTCCCCGTGGACGAAAATGAAGGTGTTGCGGCGGATCAGCTGCATTCCCTGGAAAGCGGCTTTCTGCTTCTGGTAGAGCGCCACGTAATTATTCCAGCCGACGACCGGTGGCTCGTAGCTGCCGCTCACGAAGGTGGCGTTGTCGGCGTAATACTTGTGCATCGCTTCGACATTGCCCACCTGGAAGGCGCCGAGCATTTCGCCGATGGCGTGATCGATCTGCTCGGAGGTGGATGTGGGGAGAGCGGGCAGCCCCTGGGCGGAAGCGTTCTCATCGATCCCGTTTTTCTTTTTTTGCCGGGCCGCCGTGCCGGAGGCCAGGGCCAATACTAAAATGCCCGGCACGAACCATGCAAGATGCCGACCAATGCGGTTCTGCGTTTTCGTCATCGCTTCCTCCGATTCTGGGGAAGCTTAGCACGAAGCGAAAAGCGTGCACCGAAGAAGTCAAACGCGTGTGCCACGCCGCACGAGGCGCCACAGGCTGCCGGCGTTTAGCACCAGCACACGGCGAGCGCCTATTTCTTCTTCAGGAAGCTTTCCGATTTCCGAAAGGCTTCCTGCGCCGCCTCGTAAGCATTGGCGGAATGCTCCATGGCCTGCCGGGAATGTTCGTGGGCGCTCAGGTGATCTTCCTTTTCGTGGTGGGCCGCGGCGACACGGTGCGCGTGAGCAGCCAGATCGTGAAACTCCGCGGCGCGACGATGTGAGTCATTTGGCATTCGGTTTCTCCTTATCGCTGAGTCAGGCTCAGTGAGGGTTATTCGCCGGCATGGGCATGTTCGGCATGTCGGGCATATTGGGCATATTGGGCGTCGGCTGCGCCGGGCTTGCGGCTGGCGTAACATTCTTCTCCACCACGATGGGAGGAGCGGATTCGACGGCCGCGCCCGTCACGATAATCTGACCGATCATGAAGGAATGCGGGAGACAGGCATAGGAATATGTTCCGGGCCGGTTAAAGGTTACCGCTGAGGATTTTCCCGAGCCGAGCATTCCGGTATCCCAGCCGCCATCTTCGGACGAAGCGGCGTTGTGAAATTGCTTGCCGGTATTGGTGAAGATCACTTTCGTGCCGGCGGGGACGGTGATGCGGTTGGGCGTGAAGGAATAATCGATCAGCGTCACGGCGTTGGTCTTGACGATCGGGCCGGTGACTTCGACGACCGACTGCGGGGGCGGCGGAGCGGCGAAGGGATGCAGCCTGTTGCCGGGCGAGCCTTTCAGTGAAAAGGCCCAGATCATGTCTCCGTTGGCGGAGGTGGTTTGCGTGGAGACGCCGCCGGCAGCGATGGCTATGTATTGCGTGCCGTCGATTTCGTAGGTGATCGCGGGGGCGTCCGCGCCTGCGCCAGTCTGCCATTGCCAGAGTAATTCGCCGGTTTTGTCGTTGTAGGCCTGAAGAGTTCCGTCCGGATCGCCGTGGAAAACGAGGCCGCTGGCGGTGGCCATGGCTCCGCTGCCCTGGCCCACGGAATAAGGCATTTTCTTCTGCCAGACAATTTTGTTGGTACGCGAATCGATGGCGGTGAGGGTGCCGGAAAAACGGGCGCCGATCGGCGGCGCCACGGCTAGGCCCGCGCCAATCGCTCCTCTTGGACGGTCGGAGGCTGTGGCGTAGAAGTAGCCGGTTCGCGGACTGTAGGCCATCGGCGCCCAATTCACGCCTCCGTTTCCTCCCGGTGAAATCAAGACGGGCTGATCGTAGACAGCGGCGAAAATGCACTTGGTTACCCAGCCGCCCAGCGGTTGCGGACACTGCGGCATCAGGGCGTCTCCGCGCGGGATCGGCTGCGTGGGAGATGAAGCGACACGGGGATCCTGTTCTACTGGCTTTTCGTCGATGCCAACGAGCGGCTTTCCGTTGGTGCGGTCCAGCATGTAGATCCAGCCGGTCTTGCAAGCCTCGGCTATGCCCTTGCGGTTCACGCCGTCGTAGAGCTGATCGAAGAGGATCACCGGACTGGGGCAATCGAAATCCCACATGTCGTGATGGACCACCTGGTAATGCCAGGCGTAGGTGCCATCCAGGTGAAGCGCCATGATGGACGCGCTGAATAAATTGTTGCCGGGGCGATGGCCGGAGTTGCCGAACACAGGATTGCCGGTGCTGAAGTAGAGGAGGCCGAGTTGGGGATCGACGGCGGGCGTCTGCCAGACGCTTGCGCCGCCGTGGCGATCCTGATGCTTGTCTTTTAGCGTGCTGGGATCCTGCGAGACTGCGGAGTCGTCGGCTGGCGGCGGCCAGGTATCGCCCCCGAGTTCGCCGGGGCCGGCGGCCGTCCAAAAATGCCAGAGTTCCTTACCGGTATTTCCGTCGAGGGCCGTGAGCTTGCCGCGCGCGCCCATGTCGCCGCCGGCGATGCCGGTGTAAACCACACCTTTGTAATAAAGGGGCGCGGAGGTGATGGTGTAGCCGTCCTGCCATTGGCCGATGCGGGTCTGCCACAACAATTTGCCGGTCTCGGCTTCGAGGGCGACGAAAGTGCCGTCGAGATAGCCCAGGAAGACTTTTCCGTCGCCTACGGCGACGCCGCGATTATCCCAGCCGCAGCAAACGGTGGAGATGTTCTGATCGATGCCGGAGCGATGCTCCCAGATTAGAGAGCCGGTTTTTGCGTCGAGAGCGAAAACGTCGTCGTTGCCGGTGGTGACGTACATGATGCCGTCTTTTACGATGGGCGTGTTTTCGAGCGAGTACTTGCTGCCGAGGCCGGAGCCCAGATGGGTGACCCACGCGCCCTTCAGATCCTTCACATTGGCGGGGCTGATTTGATCGAGCGTGGAGAAACGCGTGTTGTTCCAGTCGCCGCCGACGGTGAGCCATTCCTTTTCGGACGGCTGCCGCAAATCGGCAATTCCCTGGCCCTTCAAGACGAAGAAGGGAACGAGAAAACCGATGGCAATCGCAATGGCCGCTATCTTCGAGCGCATGTTCGGCATCTCTTCCTCCTGAGAAATCGGGCTACCTGCGACCGGGTAGCCTGGAAACAAATATGGATTGCGTGCGTCGGAGCATTCTACCTAGTAACGACCTCGATGGGAATGTGGGGCGTGCTACAATCCGCCGCGAAATTGAGAGCGGATCGAAACGCACGTTCGAATCGCAAGGTGCATGGCAGAGTTATCACAGGGCGCGTGTCATGAAAGACGTGATGGAAACGGCGGGAGTTGCGGTGAAATCCGAGGGCAGGCTGGGCTGGATCTCCGATCTGGCTACGGCGGAGCGGCGGGCGCTGGGGGCATGCATCGGCGGCTGGACGCTGGATGCGATGGACGTGCAGCTCTACAGCTTTGTGATTCCGGCGCTGATTGCTACCTGGGGCATTACTCGCGGACAGGCAGGGCTGCTGGGAACCGCGGCGCTGATCGTCTCGGCGTTCGGGGGATGGCTCGCGGGGTGGTTCGCCGACCGCATCGGGCGTGTGCGCACGCTGCAAATCGCGATCCTGTGGTTCGCGGGCTTTACGTTCATTTCCGGACTCGCGCAGAATTTCGGGCAGCTATTTGCGGCACGGTCGCTGCTGGGGCTCGGCTTCGGAGGGGAGTGGGCTGCCGGCGCGGTTCTTCTGGGCGAAGTGATCCGGCCGCAACATCGTGGCAAGGCCCTGGGGGCCATGCACGCAGGCTGGGCTGTGGGATGGGGCATCGCGGCTTTGCTGTACGCTTTTTTCTTTTCGATTCTGCCGGCGCAAACCGCGTGGCGCGCGATGTTTATGGTCGGCGTGGCTCCGGCGTTTCTGGTTTTCTGGGTGCGGCGCTATGTGGAGGAGCCGACGCTTTATCTCGAATCGCGTGCGTTGCTGGCCGCGAGCGGCGACAAACCATCGTTCTTTGAAATCTTCCGGAGGCCGCTGCTGCGGATCACGGTTCTCGGCAGCCTGATGGGAACCGGCGCGCAGGGCGGTTATTTTGCCGTGACCACATGGCTGCCCACCTTTCTGCGAACCGAGCGCAAGCTTTCCGTACTGGACTCCGCGGGCTATCTCTCCGTCTCGATTGCAGGGGCTTTTTGCGGCTATTTGTCGGGCGGTTACCTCGCGGACCGGATCGGGAGAAGATTCACGTTTCTTGTTTTTGCGGTGGGAGCAGGCGTGGTCGCGGTGACGTATACCATGTTTCGATTCGGCAATGGGGCCATGCTCGTCCTGGGATTTCCGCTCGGGTTCTTCGCGTCGGGCGTGTTCAGCGCGATGGGTCCTTTCTTTACCGAGCACTTTCCTACGCGGGTGCGAGGCGTGGGGCAGGGTTTCGCGTATAACGCCGGAAGAGCGACGGGGGCGCTGTTCCCGACGCTGGTGGGATTTCTCTCAACCGAAATTCCATTGGGGCGGGCGATCGGACTTTTTGCGGCGCTCGCGTACGGAACGATGGCGGTGGCGGCATTTTTGCTGCCGGAAACGCGGGGCAAGGTACTGGAGCCCTAGGATTCGCGGCTGCTAGTGCTTCCGTGCCGCCGGTCGAACCTCTCGTTTGGTGTTCAAGGTGGCGAAAATCACCCAGGCGAGATCCACGACGTAGAGTGCGATTACCACGTCGCCTAATTTCTTCGATAAATCACTCTGCCGCATGAGTTGAACTACGCCCCAGAGCAGGAAGGCGCCTGCCAGGAGAGCGTTTTTCAGGAGTTCAGCGAGGGATGGGCGCTGTATCACCTGGAGGATCAGAAAGGACATGCCGATCAGCAGCAGCGAAGCTGCCGAAATAGCGGACGCCGAAAATGCTAGTGGGACGTGAATTTGCGCGTCGGTCGCCAAGAGGGCGGCTATACCGGCTGCGGCAATTGCGCCCAGCACCATCGCGAGCCATCGCAGTAGTAGATTCATGCTGAAGGAGACATCCTCCGGGTGATTGGTTCCTGAGCGACATCCATTTTATGGTGAGATGGAAGTCGGAGACGCGCTGCGGAACAACAGCAACAGCACGAATTATACTGTGGCGCTTGTAAAAAAGTCGTAAGGGCTATGTTCCGTCGAACGTTCGCGTGAGGATGAAGTCAACTCGAACCCGGCTCGCAGCGCGGTTATCTTCACCTGCGATTCTTTCCCTCTCTGCCGGCGTTTTTCGTGAGATGCCACGAGTCACACCAGGAGCAACGATAGGCGCGGAGGTCTTTGGGGGCGTTGGTGGTGGCGATCTGATGCGCCGCAGTTGCGAGAGCTTCGCCCTCGGTTGCGTATTTGCGCTTTCCGCTTACCGGGCATTTCAATTCGGTGTCCACCGCGGCTACCTCCCTTTCGGCAAGCGCGCTCTCGGCGTGCCAGCCGATACCATCTGGACGTGGATTGGCGTTATTATGCAGGCGCGAAAGGTGACCTCCATGCTGAGAATATCCGGGAAGGTTCGGTTGCGCCAACTGTCGCGGGGCTCCGCAATGGTTTATTTGTTCGGCGCCGCCTTGCTGCTGGCCGGAGTGGCGGATGCGCGGATTACGAGGATTGTAATCACCCGAACGGAGTCGCCGACATTCGGAGGAACCCCGTTTGGGAGCGTGGGAACGTACGAGAAGCTTGTGGGACGGGCATACGGCGAGGTGGACCCGTCGGACCGCCGCAACGCTGTCATTACCGACATCGCGCTTGCGCCGCGGAACTTGCGGGGAATGGTGGAGTATTCGACCGACATTTACATCCTCCGGCCCGTGGACCAATCGAAGGGAAACCACAGGGTGTTCTTCGATATCAACAATCGCGGCGGTGCGCGGGCGCTTTCCGTGATGAATGAAGCGCATTCGGGCGGAAACGATCCGACAACGTCCGAGGATGCGGGGAACGGTTTCCTGATGCGCGAAGGCTATACGATCGTGATGAGCGGATGGGACGTTACCGTGGCGCCGGGCAAGGGGCGTATGACGATTACCGTTCCGGTGGCGGCGAATCCGAACGGCTCGCCGGTCACAGGTCCCGCGCTGGAAGAATTCGTGATCGACGACGCTACGACACTGAAGGGCGCACTCACCTATCCCGCAGCGACGCTCGACAAGGCCTCGGCCAGTCTGACGGTGCGAACGCTTTATTCGGATCCGCCTGTGCCGGTGGCGCGCGAAAACTGGGAGTTTGTCAATGATCGGGCGATCCGGCTGCTGCCGGCGGGCACGCCGTTTCAAAACGGCAGGCTCTACGAATTTGTTTACACAGCGAAAGATCCCGTCGTAGCGGGGCTTGCCTTTGCGAGTTTGCGGGACCTGACTGCGTTTCTGCACTACGGGACGGCGGACAATTCCGGGACTGCGAACCCTCTCGCCGGGAGCGTGAAGTATGTCTACTCCTTTTCGTCATCTCAGCCCTCGCGATTCGTTCATGACTTTCTTTATCTGGGCTTCAACGAGGACGAGCAAGGGCGGCCGGTCTTCGACGGCGTGCTGAGCTGGCTGGGAGGCGCGAGCGGAGGCTTCTTCAATTATCGATTCGCGCAGCCCGGGCGGACTCACCGGCAGCACATCGCCCGGTGGTATCCCGAGCGGCAGTTTCCGTTTGCGGATCAGATTACTTACGATCCGGTAACGCGCAAGACCGACGGGCGGCTGCGCAGATGCCTCGCGACGCATACGTGCCCCAAAATCTTCGAAGCGAATTCCGAAAACGAATACTGGGCCAAGGCCGGGTCGCTCCTGCACACGACCACGCGCGGGAAAGACCTTGCCGATCCTGCGAACGTCCGCTTCTACCTGCTTTCGAGCCTGCCGCACGGCGGCGGAAACGGGCCGGGCATTTGCGAGCAGCCGCGCAATCCGCTGGTGCCGGGGCCGAGTCTGCGCGCTTTGCTTGTGGCCTTGGATGAATGGGTGACGGCGGGAACCGAGCCGCCCAAGAGCCGCGTTCCGCGCCGGAGCGATGGAACGCTGGTGGCTTCGCTGCCGCAGGCCGGCGAGGGATTTCCCGTGATCGAAGGGGTCACCTATAACGGGCGACTGCACGAGGGCGATCTACTGAATTACGGGGAGACTTTCGATCGCGGCTTGTTTATGCGCATTCCGCCGAAATTTCTGGGGTCGCCTTATCCGGCGCTCGTCCCCAAAACGGATCAGGATGGAAACGACATCGCGGGAATTCGGATGGTGGAGGTGGCCGTGCCCACGGCGACGTACACGGGTTGGGCGCTGCGGGCGGGTCCGGCGGCCGGAGACGGCTGCGACGCCGCTGGGCAAGAACTCGATTTCGCGCACACGAAGGCGGAGCGAATCGCGAAGGGCGACCCGCGACTCTCGATCGAGGAGCGCTAC
>CAZRKW010000194.1:0-7597 GCA_964600355.1 uncultured Acidobacteriaceae bacterium | reverse complement strand
TCGGTGATTTCAAACCGCGCCTCGACTTTCGGCCCTTCCATTCCCGCCTGCCCTCCCGGCGTTACCGAAGGAGGAGGCGTCACCCGCGCCGACTGCTGCTGCGTGATATAGCCTTCTTCTTCCATGCGCTGGATGATCTGGTCGATGAGCTCTTTCAAATCCTTGTTCTGTGAGAGGTCCGGATTCTGGAGCATCTGCTCCATCAACTCGGGCGGCACCAGGTCGCCCTCTTCCAGGGCGCGCAGGATGGCCTCGCGCAGCTGCTCCATGTGCTGCTCGCGCGAGCGCTCCATATCCATTTCGTAGATGCCGTATTGATTGTCGAAGCCGCTTTGCAGGAAGAAATCCGACATGCGGCTCATGAGTTCCTGCAGGTCGATGTCGTCGGCCGCGTCGGGAGAGTACCGGGAATATTTTGTGTACTTCATGGCACCGCCTTCCAGTTCAGTTGAACTGGCGCCTCGGCAATCTTCCGGACGGCTCGCGCGGATCGCGGGGCTCCGGATTCTTGCGCGCGTCGGCGAAATAGCCGCGCTCTTCACTGCGATTGATGCGCTTCTGTGCCCATAGGCCCTCGAGGATGAACTCGGCAGCGCTCGTTTGCAGTGCGGCATCGTCCTTCGAGCGCACGCCGAGGGTTTCTAGGTGTTCGAAGAGGCCCTGGATTTTCTTCAGCTGCGCCAGCACCTCCGCGCTCGAAGCGTTGGCGGCCACCTTCAATTCGCCGCCGATCTCGAACCACTGCACGACAGCCTGAAAATTGACATTCGGGAAGTACTTGCCGAACGTCTTGCCCACGGCGGCGCGGATCAGTTCACGGGCGATGTTCTCGGCGCCGCGCATTTCGCCTTCATACTCGAGCTCGAATTTCCCCGTCATCGAAGGAATGGCCGCGTAGACATCGGCCACTCGCGCGACCACGGCTGAATCGCGGCTGCGCACGGCGCGCTGTTCCGCGCTGCTCAGCACGTTCTCCAGGGTGCTGATCGGCAGGCGCTGGCTGACGCCGGAGCGCCGGTCCACGCGCTTGTCCTCGCGCGCCTGGAACGCGACTTCCTCGACGACCTCGCGAATGTAGCCGGGAACCTCGATACGGCGCTTGGCGTCGCGCTCGGTCCAGGACTCCTGCGCGGTGATCGACATGCCCTCGGCGACCGTGGCCGGGTAATGCGTGCGGATTTCCGAGCCGATGCGGTCCTTGAGCGGGGTGATGATCTTTCCGCGGGCGGTGTAGTCTTCCGGGTTCGCCGTGAACACGAGCAAAACATCGAGCGCCATGCGCACCGGGTAGCCTTTAATCTGGATGTCGCCTTCCTGCATGATGTTGAACAGGCCCACCTGAATCTTCCCGGCGAGGTCGGGCAACTCATTGATCGCGAAAATCCCGCGATTGGCGCGCGGGAGCAGGCCGTAGTGGATGGTCAGCTCGTCCGAAAGATTGCGGCCCGAGCGAGCGGCTTTGATGGGGTCCACGTCGCCAATCATGTCCGCGATGGTCACATCGGGAGTCGCCAGCTTCTCCACGTAGCGGTGATCGCGCGCCAGCCACGCGATGGGCGTGGCGTCGCCTTCGGCGGCGATGCGCTCGCGGCAGGGGCGGCACAAGGGATTGTAGGGATTGTCATGAATCTCGCAGCCCTCGACTACCGGAACCACCGGGTCCATAAACGAAACGAGCCCGCGGATGATCCGCGACTTCGCCTGGCCGCGCAGCCCGAGCAGAATAAAGTGATGCCGCGAAAGGATGGCGTTGACGATCTGGGGAACCACCGTGTCGTCGTAGCCATGCACGCCGGGGAAGAGTTCTTCGCCCCTTTCCATCTTCAGCAGCAGGTTCTCGCGGAGTTCCTGCCGGACACTGCGGCGCGCCATGCACTGCTCTGACCACTGGCTTCGGCGAAGCTCGCCGAGATTCCTGGGATGTGAACTCATTCGAATCACCAATCCTTATAAATGCGGCCGACTGAATTCGAGTCTGCCACTCCATTATAGTGGAACGCGAGGCGCAGGCATAATTGGATGGTTGGGCGCTGCGTTTTGCTGCCCGAAGCCGCAAGATCGCCGCTTCAGGCTTAATTCAGGCCGTGCCCGTTGCCTGCGGCGCGCTGCCGCTTGCGTTCGCGGTCGCTCAGCTGAGGCAGAAGCTTGGTGAGCCACTCGATCAGGAACTGGCGGCGTTCTTCCTCCCGGCGCATCTCCAGCAGTGTTTGACGCTCGGCGAGTTCCAGCGGAAGGCGGGCAGCTTGCCGGTAAGCCAGCGTGGCGGGATCGCCGGATTCCGCTTCCCAGGGCCGGCCGAACAGCAGCACGTGGCATTGCTCGAAGAGATGGACCAGCTGGGTTTCTTTCGCCGCGTTCGGGATGGAGGGATCGTCGGTGAGATATTCCACCACTCCCTCGTAATATTCCTTTTCCTCGAGAACCTGCGCGAGCCGGAAGACCGAGCGGCCCTCCGTGAGGATGTCCAGGCGCCCGTCGGGATACTCCTTGACGATTCGCTGGATGGCCGCGGTGCAGCCGGTTTTCGAGACGGAATTGTCGTGTGCGAGCACCATGCCGAATTCGAGCTTTTCGGCGAGGCAGAGGCGGATCATCGTTTTGTAGCGCGGCTCGAAGATATGGAGCGGCAGCGGCATGGCGGGGAGCAGAACCACGTCGAGCGGAAACAGCGGAATGCGATCGGGCTTAGCCATAGTTGGCAAACGCCGCGAAACAGCTACTAACGCAAAGCGGACTAGCGCCAAAGCGCCCTAGCGCAAAGACGACAGCGCCGCCTGCATCTCGTCGCGCGCGTGCGAATCGCCGGCCTTTTGCGCTACCACGATGCCGTCTGAAAGCAGTTTACGCGCCTCGTCAAGCCGCCCGAGCCGCGAAAGAAGCTGCCCGTACTGAAAATAGCCCGCGACATACTGCGGGTTGGTCTCCAGAAGCGTCTGGAAATGGGCCGTGGCCGCCTGATCGTCGCCCAGCTTGGCGCATTCGAGCGCGAGCCCGTAGCGGGCAAAGGCGTCCGCTGGTTTCTGGGCCACGAATTGTTCCAGGACTTCGCGGCGAGACTTCTGAGTTTGGGTCATGGGATGAATGCGCGTATTATAGCGGGCTCGGCGGCGCGCGCCAAGCAGCACGTCGGTTACAGGAAGAGAGCGGATCACGCAAATGTCCAAGCCGGGCGACGAACAGCACGTGAAGGGGGTGTGGGCGGGGGGCGCGGGAAGCCTGCCGGGCAAGCCCGTGAGTGCTTCGCGCTCCGAACTCACCGAGTTCGTCCTACCCAACGACGCGAACGTACTGGGCAACATGCTCGGCGGCCGCGTGATGCACCTGATCGATATCGCCGGGGCGCTGGCGGCGGGCAGGCACTCGAACAGCTACGTGGTGACCGCCTCGGTGGATTATCTCGACTTCCGGTTTCCGATTGCGGTGGGCGAATTCATCGTGCTGAAGGCCGCCGTGAATCGAGTGTTTCACACCTCCATGGAAGTGGGCGTGAAGGTGTTTTCGGAGAATATTCTAACGGGCGAGCGGAAACATACCAGCAGCGCGTATTTAACGTACGTGGCGCTGGACCTGAACCGCCACCCGCATCCGGCCCCCCCGTTGATTCTTGAAACCGAGGAGGACCATCGCCATTTTCGCGAAGCGGGCGAACGGCGCGAATTCCGCCTCACCACCCGGCACAAGAACAATCCCGCAAAGTAGACTGTGGCGTTGTCTGTCTCTTCGCCTCTGCCTTTTGCTGTCATCCCGAGGAGCGCAGCGACGAAGGATCCCTCTTCAGCTGTGGCGCAGCTTTCGCAAAAAGTTCTGCACGGCTTCGCCGGTCTTGAACGCGTGCTCCACGCATTTCCCCAGCGAGGGGCCTTCGAGATAGTTGCCCGAGAAGAATAGCCCCGGATTTTGCTTCTCCCCATCGCGAAGGGCTTCCACGATGTGCCCGTGACCCAGATTGTATTGGGGTAGAGCCTTGGGATGCTTCCAGACCGCGGTAGCTACCGGCGGCCCGGTGATTCCGAGGATTTTCGCGTTCTCATCGTGGACGATGGCGGCGATTTCGTCGTCCGCCTTATCGAGGACGTCCGGTTCGGTCGCGCCGCCGACGAAGCTGGTAATCGCGAACGAACCCAAGGGCGCACGCCCGGGGAAGAGCGAAGAATTCCACACGGTGCCGAGTGTGCGGCGCCTCTCGCTGCGCGGCACCAGAAAGCCGAAGCCGTCGAGCGCCGGCCCCATCTGGTGCGAATCGTACCCCGAGGCGACGACGGCGACGCCCGCATACGCGATCCCCGAGAGCGTGTGGCCGAGCCAGGGAGAAAAGGCACCGAGCAGGTGCGAGGCTTTATACGCGGGCGTGGCCAGCACAACGCCTGCCGCCGTCAGGCTTTCGCTTTGGCCGTTGCGTTGAAACTGGATGTCGTAGGGGGCCTCGCTCGAAGCCTCGTTTCTGCGAATCGTGTCCACGTGCGCCCGAACGAGCAGAACGTCCTTCAGCTTTTCCGCGATCGCACGCGAAAGCGTGGCCACGCCTCCTCGAAATGTGCACAGCGCCGGGTGCCTTGGTTTGCCTTCGGCCGGGCGCGATTTCATCGCGCCGCGCAATACGCTGCCGTATTCCCGTTCCCACTCTTCGAGCGAAGGGAACGCGGCCTTCAGGCTCAGCTTTTCAGGGTCGCCCGCGTACACGCCGGAAACAAACGGCGCCACCAGATATTCCAGAATTTCGTGCCCGAATTTGCGCCGCACGAAATTGGCGACCGATTCCTCTTCGTCGGGCGGTTTCGTCTTGCGCAGCGGCTCGGAAACCACCTTCCAGCGCGAGCCTGGCGCGAGCAGGGAACTCGTCAGCAAGGCCTGGGGCGACATTGGGACTTTCTGCAGCTTGCCGTGCCGCAGGACGAAGCGCGGCGCCTTCGGATCGGCGGTACAAAGCTCGCCTTCGATTCCGAGTTCGCGGATCAACCCAAGGAGCGCGTCGGTACCCTGAAAGCTCTGGGGCCCCGATTCGAAGAGAAACCCATTTTTCTGAACGCTGCCGATAAGCCCGCCGGGCTGCTCTTCGGCTTCGAACAGCGTCACCGGAACGCCGAGCTGCCGCAGCCGGTAGGCGCAGGCAAGCCCCGAAATTCCTCCGCCGATTACGGCGACGTTGTCGGTTGCGAGCATTTTCGCGGGTTCGCTTAGAGAGTTTTCGAGAACAGCGGCCGCTGATCCATCTGCTGCTCGTGCAGATAGCGGTCAAACACCATGGCCACGTTGCGAATGAAGATGCGCCCCAGCGGCGTGACGCGGATTTCGCCGGGGGCAAGCTCCACCAGCCCTTCGGCGCGCGGCTCTTCGAGCCGGTCGAGTTCGGCGGCAAAATACTCGTCGAAGGAAATCGAAAACTTTCTTTCCACTTCGCGCTTGGGGATCACGGTGTGGCAGAGCAGGCGTCCGATGACGGCGCGCCGGATTACATCGTCGGGCGAGAGCCGATAGCCGCGCATGGTGGCGATGCCGCGGGAAACTACCGTGTCCTGATAAGCGGGAACCTCTTTGCGGTTCTGCGCATAGGCCTCACCGATCGAGCTGATGGCGCTGACGCCCATTCCGTAGAGGTCGGCGCCGGCCTTGGTGGTATAGCCCTGAAAGTTGCGATGCAGCGTGCGGTTCTGCTGCGCCGTGGCGAGCTCGTCGCCGGGCCGCGCGAAATGGTCCATGCCGATGTAGAGATAGCCCGCGTCGAGAAAACGTTCGAGCCCCGCGCGGAAAATCCGGAATTTTTCTTTTCCCTCGGGGAGATGCGCCTGGAACGATCCCTGCTGTTTCTTTAGCCAGGGCACGTGCGCGTAACTGAACATCGCCACGCGATCGGGCACGAGCGTAAGCACCTGGTCGATGGTGTGCTGAAAACTCTCCGCGGTCTGGTAGGGCAGGCCGTAGATCAGGTCCACGTTGAGGCTCTCGAACCCAAGTTCGCGGCCTATGGCGATCAGATCGCGCGTCATTTCATACGGCTGCACGCGATGAATGGTCTCCTGCACCTGGGGCTGAAAATCCTGAATACCCATGCTGAGCCGGTTGAATCCGAGGCGGCGCAGCGTTTCCAGATGCGCGCGATGGGTGACGCGCGGATCGACCTCGATGCCAATCTCAGCGTCCGGCGCGAACGTGAACCGCTCGCGCGTGTGTTCAAAAAGATCTTCCATCTGCGCTGGGGAAAGATACGAGGGAGTGCCGCCGCCCCAGTGGAACTGGCTCACGGCGCGGTTTTTGGAAACCCTGCCCGCCACATGCTCGATTTCCTTCTTCAGCGCGGCGAGATAGGGGATGGCGACGCTTTTATCTTTCTGTATCGACACGTTGCACGCGCAGAACAGGCACAGGCTTTCGCAGAAGGGAAGATGCATGTAGAGAGAAAGCGGCGTGCGGCGCTCTTCGGCGCGTTCGTAGTAACTCTCGAGGTCGTCGGGACCGAAATCGTCCTTCCACACAGGCGCGGTGGGATAGCTCGTATAGCGCGGGCCGGGGCGGTTGTACTTCTCGAGGATTTCGTCGGAAATCTGCCCGATCTCGAGCTTGTCCGGTTTTTCTTTCGTATCAGGCATTCAACAATTCACTGTGAATCCGCTGCGCCCGGCTCTGGCTGTTCCGCGACGGGAGCTTCGTGCCCGGCTTCCACAAAAGCCCGGGCATTGGCGACGGGGGTTCCTGGCAAGATACCATGCCCGAGGTTCAGGATGTGTCCCAGGCCGCCTGTTTTCGCCACGGCTTCTGTGGCGGCGCGCCGTACATCCGCTTCCGAGCCGAGCAGGATGGTCGGGTCGATGTTGCCCTGCAGCGCCACTTGCCGGCCGATTTTGCGCCGGGCGTCGCCGAGATCCAACTTCCAGTCTACGCTCACGACGTCCGCGCCGGACTTTGCGAGGCTCTCGAGATGCTGCGTGGAGCCCTTGGCAAAAAGGATCTTTGTCAGCGAAGCGGCTGCCGGTGTGCCGCGCAGCGCTTCGAAGATCTGCTGCGTGGCGGGCAATTCGAAGGCGTGGTACTCGCTGGGGCTGAGTTCGCCGGCCCAGGTGTCGAAGAGCTGAATCACGGACGCGCCCGCCGCCACCTGCATCTTCAAATATTCCGCGGTGGCCCGCGCGATTCGATCGAGCAGCGGGCGAACCACTTGCGGCTGCTCGTGCAGCATCTGCTTGGCGCGCGAGATATCGCCGCGCGTACGGCCCTCGATCATGTAGCAGGCCAGCGTCCAGGGGGCGGCGGCGAAGCCGATCACCGGAACGTCCGGCCCGGCCTCCTTGCAGATGGCGCGGATGGCGTCACCCACGAATTTCGTTTCGCGGCTGGGATCGAAATCGCGCAGTTGCTCGACCGCGGCAGCGTCCCGCACGGGATTGGAGAGCACCGGGCCGGAATCGGGCACGTCCAGCGGCATTCCCATCGCTTCGGCGACGATGAGGATGTCCGAGAAAACGATGATGGCGTCCACTCCCAGGATGCGATAGGGCTGCAGCGAAACCTCGGCGGCTACTTCCGGCGTTTTGCAGATTTGAAGAAACGTATGCTTGGCGCGTACGGCCTGATATTCGGGAAGATAGCGCCCGGCCTGACGCAT
>CAZRKW010000193.1:0-7619 GCA_964600355.1 uncultured Acidobacteriaceae bacterium | reverse complement strand
CCGGCCCGGCGAGGCCGATCAAATTGCCCTCAGGGTCTGTAAAGTGCGCGACCACGAGATTTTTCCCCGGGTTCTTCACTGGGCCCATTACGCGCGTCCCGCCGAGCCGCTCGGCCTTCTGGAGCGCGATTCCGACGTTGGGAACGCCCACGTAGAAGATCGCATAGCTGTGGTAGCTCGGGCCTCCACCAACGCCGCCCGGGATCCCGACCCCGTCCTCAGTCGTGTTACGGTTCACGAACCCGTATTTACCCACCTGGGAGATGGTCTGCGCCACAGGGGCGCTCGTGTCGAATTTCCACCCGAACAGACCGCCGTGGTAGCTCTGGAGCTTCTGCGGATCCTGCCCGATAATCTCGAAATGCACAATCGGCTGTCCCGTGGTTACTCTCTTTCTCTTGGCTAACCAAGCCCATCCGGTTAGTCAAAAGCAAGCGATCCGCTAAGCCACTTCCAAAACCGACAAGATATTCCCCGCTGGATCCTTGAACCACGCGATCGTCGGTCCATTCCCGCGGGAGATCCCGCGCGCGTCCGTTTTCAAGTTGGGTTCATTATAGATTTCAAATTGCACGCCACGTTGGCTCAGTTCATCTACAGCTTTTTCTACGCTGTCTACGGGAAAATTCAGGACCGTGAAAGTGGCAGGCTGGTGATTGGGTTTAGGGTACATCAGAGCTTTGGCGCCGCCGGAAAGGGGAACAACCAGGGTACCCTCCGGACCGCCGGCAATTTCGAGCCCCAGCGTCTTGCCATAAAATTCCTTGGCTTTCTCAATATCGTTCACCGAAAAACTGCTGAATGCCTTGCTTACGTTGAGCATGGACACTCCTGGAGTGTTAGCACTTCAAGTTGGATGCGACATTTACGAGGCGTTTCAGGCCCGGCGTTGACACAAACACCCTCTATCACACCCGTGATACGCTTCAGAACGCCATGAAAACTATCCTACTTCTTATTTGCTCGAACATTTTCATGACGATGGCTTGGTATGGACATCTGAAATACCGCAAGGCTCCGCTTATTGCCGTTATCCTCGTAAGCTGGCTGATCGCCTTCGCCGAATACTGTTTTCAAGTTCCAGCTAATCGCATCGGATATGGCGAATTCACAGCCTTTCAGTTGAAAATCATCCAAGAGGTAATCACGCTTTGCGTGTTCGTCATCTTTGCGTGGTTGTACCTCGGTGAAAATATCAAATGGAATTATGCTGTCTCGTTTCTATTCCTGGTTGGCGCGGTGGTGTTTGCATTCTGGGGAAAGCTGTAATTGTGCGAAGTTCGTGGTACATGGGTCGCATCCACGAGGGAAACTTTAGGAATGTTGAGGGTATCAGAATGTTTTTGCTGTGCTTACTCCTGGTAAATCGAATAACCGTCCATATAAAGCATTAGTTCACTTTTTCGGTTTTAGCGCGTAAATGGAGTTCTGCTCCAGTCGATGGAGCGAACCACCTCGAACATTTTGCGACACGGAGAACTTCAGCCTCGTCTTTCATGCTCGAGTTCTAGTGTTCGACTGCCATTTGCCTCGGCGGTAATTCCCTATCGGTTCTTTTACTGCCACGGTGAAATAGAAACTAGCTCCGTTGTCGGGCTCGGCCTCAGCCCAAATGCTTCCTCCGTGCTTTTGAACGATCCGATGCACGGTGGCCAGACCCACGCCAATACCTTCAAACTCGGCATCCGTGTGCATGCGCTGGAACACGCCAAATAGTTTGTCGGCGTACTGCATGCTGAAGCCGGCGCCGTTATCACGCACAAAGATGACTGGGGGTTTGCCCTCCTGCTGAATGCTATCTATTTCGATGACGGCTTTGGGCCGGCGACCGGAATACTTGAGAGCGTTGCTCAATAAGTTTTGAAAGACTTGGCCCATTAGAATTGGATCGCACTCGATTGCGGGCAGGCGCGCGATGCGCCACTCAACATCGCGTCCTTCGCACTCCGGTCGCAGAACGAGAATTACTCTATCGATGATGGGGTTCAATTCAGTTAGGCTCCGCTGCAAGGGGTGTTGACCGAGCTTTGCCAGATCGAGCAAACCACATATCAGAAGGTCCATGTGGCGGGCGCCATTCTCGATTAGCTGCAGATAATCTCGTGCCTCAGGCTCCATGGTGGATCCAAAATTCTTGGACAATAGCTGTGAAAAACCAGTGATGTGGCGGAGAGGTGCTCGCAGATCATGGGAAACCGAGTAGGTAAAGGCGTCCAGGTCGTGGTTAGCTGCCTCCAGTTGCGCGGTACGTTCTGCTATTCTCTGTTCGAGGTGCTCATTGAGTTCCCGTATCTCCAGCTCCGCCGCTTTCTTTTGCGTAATGTCACGGAATGCAATCACTCCGCCACGCACCACGCCGCTTCTATCTCTCAGGGGGGATCCGTTGGACTCGATCCAGACCTCGTTGTGGAGTTCGGGATTGCGGAAAAATATCTCGGCGGAGCTTACCTCTCCCCGAATGGCGCGGAGCAAGGGATTTTGCTCAGATGGGAAAGGTGTGATTTTGTCGGGTAAATAAGCGCCGTAGTGTGCGCTCCATTCCTCTGGGGAAAGGTTAGCAGCACCGAGTCCGACGATTCTCTCCGCAGCCGGGTTCCAGATGATGAATTTTCCCTGCTCATCGGCGGCAACCAATCCCTCCACCGTGCTTTCAAGCACGGACTGGAGCATAAGCGTTTGCCTTTCCAGGTCCTGACGCGAGTGAAGTAATTCCTCCGCTTGGCGGGCCAGTTCGTCCTCGCTCCGCTTGCGTTCGGTAATGTCGTGGAGAACAGCAACGCCTCCGCACCGGCTGCCGCGACCGTCCCTGAGGGGCCGCGCTGTGACTTCCATCCACCTTTCCGAAAGCGTCTCTGGATGTTGAACAATCAGCTGCACACGCGCGGATTCCCCGCGCATAGCCCGCACCAGAGGGAGGTCATCCCGCGGATACGGCGTGATTCCGTCGGGCAGGAAAACCTTGTAGTGCGGCGTCCACTGCTCGGTGGGCAAGTCCTCGGGCCCGCGGCCCATCAGTTCGTGCGCAGCATCGTTAAAGATGAGAAAACGGCCTTGCAGGTCGGCTGCAATCAACCCCTCACCCATGCTGGCCAAGACGAGCTGGAACATGACCGTTTGAGCCTCCAAAGCTTCTCTGGAGCGTGCCAGTTCCGTCTCGCTCTGTTTCCGTTCGCTGATGTCCTGCGAAGTGCCGGTCAGCCGGGCGGTGTTATGCTCGGAATTTCGCTGCAACTCGCCTCGTCCGCTGATCAAGCGAATCGTACCGTCGGGCAGCACCACCCGAAACTCCAGATCGCCAGGCTTCTCTCTCGCCGCGCAAGCCGCGATCCATTTCTGCATCCCGGGCCGGTCTTCAGGGACGACCAGGCCCAGGAATGACTCGACCGTCGGACTAAACGTCTCGGGCGACACCCCGTAAATTCGATACAGCTCCTCCGACCACACGATCCGCCCCGCCGGATCGGCCGGATCGTAGCTCCAGCTCCCCACATGGGCGATCCGTTGCGACTCCGACAGCAGATGTTCCTTCTCCCGCAAGGCCTCTTCTACGCGACGCCGTTCGGTGATGTCTTCGGCGAATACGACGATGCCGCCGATCCCGCCCGACTTGTCGTGCCAGGGCCGTACCTCCCAGCGTAACCACTGCACGCTGCCGTCGGGCCGCTCGAAATGGTCCTGTTCGGCGCGCAGAACCTCGCCCGCCAATCCGCGGCGATGAATCTCTTTCCAGCGCTGCGGAATCTCGGGAAAGATTTCATAATGGCAAACGCCGCGTATCTCCCGGTTCTCCAGTGCGAAATCAGCCCGCCAGCGGCGGCTTTCGTGAAGGTAGCGCATCTCGCGGTCAAACATCGCCAGCGACGCCGGGGCGTGCTCGATGAAAAGCCGGAAGCGCTCCTCGCTCTCACGCAGCTCATCCTCCTTGCGCTTGCGTTCGGTAATGTCGCGCGCGATTTTCGAAGCTCTCACAATGGTGCCGCTGCCGTCCCTGATAGGCGAAATCGTCACCGAAACGTCGATGCGCGCGCCATCCTTGCGGACGCGCACCGTCTCGAAGTGCTCCACGCTCTCCCCCTGCCGGATACGCGTCAGAATGTCGGCCTCCTCCTCCACGCGTTCCGGCGGAAAGAGCATCAGCATCGACTTGCCCAGGACCTCCGGCGCCGAGTAGCCGAATATCTTCTCGGCCCCGCGATTCCAGGCGCTAATTTTCCCGTTCAGATCCTTGGTGATGATCGCGTCGTCGGATGAGTCGATCACCGCAGCCAGGCGTTCGCCTTGCTCCACGCGGCGTTCCAGATCGGCATTTAGGGCGTTGACTAGAGCCCGCGCTCTTGCGCTGGACCTGATCTCGCGGTTGACGGCAATTGCGGCGATGAACAGGAAGAATATCCTGAGACCCGAGCCCAGCCAGATAGCGGAAATGCTGAGTCTGTGCGCGGCACGTGCGCGGTTGGTACGTTGTTCCAGCAGACGTTTTTCTCCGATCTCCATCGTGTCGAGAGTAACGCGCAGGGCATCCATGACCTCCTTGCCATGCTCGATCTGCGCGACGCTGGGGACCGTCCCTGAGTTCCGGCGAAAGGCCACTAGATCGCTGTCAGCTAAAATTGCCGCGTTCACTCGCTCTACAAGAATGGCTAACCGGAGTTTTTGATCGCCGTCTACAATGAGAGCACTCAGCGCTGACAGGTCCTGGCTAACCGCATATTTCCCTGTCTCGTAGGGCTCCAGGAATTGTTGATGTCCGATAAGAGCAAAACCCCGTGCCCCGGTTTCCACGTCGACCAAATGTCTAAGCGTAGCTTCCAAAGTGGTAGAGACTTTCTGGGTATGGGCGACTAAATCCGCATCCTCCTCCGCTCGTTGCGAGGTGTGCCAGGAAAGCGAACTCAGAAGAACTGTCAGGAGTAAGGCCACCGCGAAGGCTGCGTTTACCTTGCGTCGCAGAAACTTCTCGCCTTGTCGCTCCTCGATCCGATTGATGAGGTCCGCGTCGGAATGGTCGGTCATGTAGCGTAGTCCTTGCCGAGTAAGATCGTCAGCGAGGAGTCACGGGGGGATCGAAATGGCTCGATGACTTCGGCTCGCGCTCATTCCATTTTTCTGGCTGAGTGGGGTTTGGGACTGTGCCTAACGGCACACATACGAATGATGTGTCGTTACAGTACTTCTTCAGATGAGTGGATTCCCGGAAGGATGAAACGGTACTAGCGAGTAAGACCGCGGCGATTCGGCTCTAGCTTGCTCTTGATTGGCTGGGTTTTCAGTCAACACTTGAAGGCGGATTTACTGACGTTCCTAAAAATAGATGCTGACATCGACGCTAGCAGAATTCACTTGGACGTATAGTCGGATTGCGTTAATCAGGCGTTCGCCGACTGATGGGAACGATAGATAGCGGGATATGCCTGGTGGCCTAGTTTTCAAAAGCAGAAGAAGTTTTCGGTAAAGCGCGGGATTTTGGGTAAAGTTTTCGATTTGGGTATTCTCTAGAATCTGAGGATGAAAGACCCCGGTGGATCAGCGGCACCTTTCGCAGCCCGCACACGCCGCGCCTAGCAATAGGGTCCCAGAGAACCTTCCCGAAAAATGGAACTTGACCCATTACCCTGCTGGTGTAATGTGAGATTCCCTTCTGTTTAAGCCGGTGTGCGACTAGTGGCTAACCTCCTAGCCCTCAGTGTTGCGTCCGGAGCAACATTTCAAGTTGACATCGTGAGATGAAGACCGGATCAGTTCTTTTTCTGAACGTGCTACGCGCACTTTATGTCTGCCACCTTGGCGCGACAGTCCGCGGTATGGGAACCCCACGTTTCCGTAACTATCCGCACGGACAATTGCGGTGATGAGTGAATCGCGTAACTCTGCTGGTGATGATCGTAGGAATTACCGTGGTGCTATCGGTGCTTGATTTTGGGACCTCCGCGGAGTTTGTCGGCTCTATTCTGTTCACTTTTCCCATAGCCTTATGTGCCCTGCAAGATTCCAAGCGACTGCTCTGGGGTATCTCGAGTGCGATTGTCGTGCTAACCATTGCTGCGGACTTTTGGGGCTTCAACCGGGGCGACCGTCTCAGCACATCTGTCGGCTTGGCGAATCGCGCCATTCTCGATGCCAGTCTTCTAACTCTCGCGGCGATCGTTCATTTCTGGATCGAGAACCGGCAAAGTCTTGGACGCAATATCATCGAGCGTGAACAGGCTGAAGCCACATTTCGCATACTGAGCGAGCGTCTCGTGTTTGCCGCTGCAATTGCAAAAGTGGGTGTGTGGGACTGGGATTTAAAAAGTAATACGCTGACCTGGGATGCCACGATGTATGAAATCTATGGTTTTGCCCCCGTCGTCCCGCTGCCGTACGAAAGGTGGGCGTCAGCCGTTCATGCCGAGGACTTGCTGGAAGCGGAGGCCAGCTTGCAAGCTATGATTCGCGAGGAAACGCACGGCCGTGGGGAATTTCGAATCGTTCTTCCCGATGGTTCGATCAGGAATATCGAGGCAGTGCGGAAGGTGGTCCTCGATGAGGGTGGGAACGTCGCGCGGGTCATCGGCGTCAATCTGGATGTCACCGAACGCAAGCACGCCGAAGCAAGACTTCTCGAGAGCGAAGAGCGATTTCGACTTATTGTCGAGGGTGTGCAGGATTATGCGATCTTCACACTCGATCCCAACGGGAAAGTCGTAAGTTGGAATGCCGGGGCGGAACGCATCAAGGGGTACCGAGCTGATGAAATCGTCGGTCAGAATTTCGCGAGGTTCTACCTTCAGACGGACATCGATCAAGGGAAACCGGAAGAAGCCCTCCGGATTGCGGCGGCAAGTGGCCGATCCGAAACGGAGCACTGGCGGGTTCGAAAAAACGGAACGAAGTTCTGGGCCAACGTGATCATCACCGCGGCGCGGAATTCTTCCGGGGCCCTTCTTGGCTTTTCCGAGATCAGCCGCGACATTAGCGAGCGTAAGGAAACTGAGGCGAGATACCGGGGTCTGTTGGAAGCCGCCCCGGACGCGATGGTGGTGGTGAATGAGATGGGCAAAATCGTTCTGCTGAATGTGCAGGCCGAAAAACAGTTTGGGTATCACCGCGATGAACTTCTCGGACAGAAAGTGACGAGCATCATCCCGGACGGTTTTGCTGAAAGGATGATCGCGGACGGTACGCGAACGGCAGCGGAAGCGCTTGTACAGCAAATCGGCATGGGCATTGAACTCATTGGTCGGCGGAAGGATGGCAGCAACTTTCCAATTGAAATCATGCTGAGCCCGCTGAGAAGCGCCGACGGAATCCTGATTACGGCAGCCATTCGGAACATCACGGACCGCAAACGAGCGGAAGAGGCATTTCGAGTGAGCGAGGAACGACTGAGCATGCTGGTTCACGGAGTCACGGATTATGCCATTCTCATACTGGACCCTGAGGGAAGAGTAACCACCTGGGGCGAGGGAGCGGAGCGTATTAAAGGTTATCGGGCTGAAGAGATCATAGGCCAGCATTACTCGAAGTTTTCTACGCCAGAAGATGTCACGCAGGGAAAGCCTTTCGAAGAGCTGAAGAACGCCAAGGAACAGGGGCGTTTTGAGGAGGAAGGCTGGCGCATCCGGAAGGACGGTTCTAGG
>CAZRKW010000192.1:0-7720 GCA_964600355.1 uncultured Acidobacteriaceae bacterium | reverse complement strand
CTGAGTGGAAAACCAAGCCGAGCCTGGTGATCACCAGCGGCGATCTCGTGCTGATGATGTTCGACCGCTCCGCACCCGATCCGGACGACCCGAGCCGCAAGTACTCCTACAACAATTTCGACATGGTTCGTGTGGAAAACGGGCAGGTTCAGGAACATTGGGACGGGGCGAAGAAAAATCCCCCCGCGCCTCCGAAGCCGTAAATCCCGTTTCAGGGAATCAGAATGAACCTGCAGGGAGTTCCGTGGCGCGGGCGAGCATGACCGGCAGGTTCGTTTTCACGGCAGCGGCTTTTCTTCCGAGCTGGATTTCGACCTGCCTGCGAATGGATTTCACCGTTTCTACGTCATTCCCCGAGTTACCCACCATCAGCCCCTCCGCACGCAGAAAGCACGCGTAGACCAATTCGTCGGGCAGACCATGGCGCCGCAGAAACTGCCCGTAATTGAACCAGTCGAAGGATGCGCTGCCGGGATCTTCGGCCTTCTCATCGAGCGCGAGACCCCGCTGGTACGAGCTGGCGGCGGATTTCAGGTCGCCGGATTTCTCCTGCAGGTCGGCATAGTGAACGAGCGCGAGGCTTTCGAGCTTCGCGTCAGAAGCGCGTTGCGCGAGCGCAATGGCTTTCGAATAGGCATCTGATGCGGCGGCAGCGTTGCCCAGACGCGCCTCGTCGTCGGCTAGTTCAATCCGTGCTGAAATCTGCTGCGCCGCGGCGGCGGCTGGATCGTCAGGATGCGCGTCGGCAAAACGGAGAAACGCCTCCCAATGGAGAGCGGCGCGGGCTGCGTCGCCCTTTTGATCGAGTGCTTCGGCGAGGTACAGGTGGGGATTCGGCTGGTCCGGGTCCACCTGCTGGGCTTTCTCCCAGGAGTCGATGGCGATGTCGGCACTGCCGAGGCGTGCAGCCAGCAATCCATAGTTGACGAGGGCGTTGGCATCGCGCGGAAAAATGACGAGCATCTTCGCGTAGCGTTCGTAGGCCTCGGGATAGAGGCCGTTCTGGATAAAGGCTCGGGCGAGCGCATGCTGTAGCCCGGCGTTGTAAGGATTCACTTCGACGGCGCGGGTGAGCGCGGCAAGCGCCTCGGGTTTGCGGCCATCTTTCGCCTCCGCCTGGGCGATGCGCGCCTGGAGCATGCTGTCGTAGGGATTCAGGAGCGCAGCCTGGCGGAGCGCGGGAAGATTTCCTTCGTCCGTGCCGAGCGCGAAATGGACCTGGTCCATTCCGCCCCAGAGGAAGAGCAGCGCCAGCAGTGAAACTCGAAGCGCGGCGGGCGAAAGGAATCTGCTTCCGAACCATCGCGCGCTTGCCACCGGTGCCGTAGAAGTGCCAGCGCGCTCCTCGCTGCTCGATTGTGCTGTCCCGCTGCTGCCGCGGTCGATCAACATGGCCGAAATGCGCGAATCGCGCAGCTTCCAGATTTGGCCGTCGAGAATGAAATGATGGATATTCACGATGGCGGTGAAGATAAGGAAGCTGGTGGTGAAGTCGAAATGAAACAGGCGGCTTACCAGCCACGGTCCGGGAATAAAGAGCGCGATGCCTCCCGCGACGAGCGTGAGGAAATAAGTCGCCATGCGCCAGCGCGGCTGGCCGGCGGCACGCGCCTCGCGCTGCTGGTAGTAGCTGGTGATCCACAGGTATTGGGCGGAATGAAGTACCGCCAGGATGCCGCTGCTATAGCGCGTTTGCGGGATTTGATAGGCGGCGTGCAATTCGAGCAGCGTCGGCAGAACGAACCAGAGAAATTGCGTGAGGGCGAGGGTGAGCGGGGCCGCCATCGCCGTCCAGCTGGCGCGCGAGATTAACCGGCGGAAGCCAATGAAGGTGGCGACGGCGAACACAGCGCCCAGAACGAGTCGGGCGGGCAGCGTGAACTTCGCGGGGATGCCGAGCGAAAGAACGAGCGGATCGGCCGAGCCGCCGGTTTCAAAACTGGCGAGCAGCATCAGGTAGGCCGCAATGAATGCGATGCGAATCGAGCGGCGCTCGTTCGGCGTCATGCTCGCGCCACCGCGCCGCACGAACATCATTAGCAAGCCGTAGTTTTGGCCGGTGTAGTGCCAGGGACTCCAGCAAATGTAGAGCGTGAAAACCCACGGAAGCAGCCAGTGGAAGGTATGCAGCAGCACGCCCGTCAGAACCATCAGCAGCGTGACGTGCAGGGTGACCAGCTTGTATTTCTCGAACTCCGCGCGGGTGTGGTAGGCGCGGTAGATCGTCGCCATAAAGTGCGGATAGTTGAAGAGAATGGCGAGGAAGTAGAACGCCACGGTCCAGGAGTGCGTGTGCGACGGTGTCATCCATGTGGCGATGGCAAGCAGAGGCGCCGACCACGCGCCGCATCCCACGAGAAAATCGAGCCACGGGCTGTAAATCCACTGCCCGTTTGGAGAAGACACAGGAATCGAATCGGCTCGAGCGCTCAAACGCGACACTCCGCAGTTTTCAATTTGTCTCAAACGACGGCCAGGTCCGCGGCCGTGGAGATTCTCAGGGTCAGTCTACATCGGCTGGCGGGGCGCGATTCTGCACGCTGCCAGATGTATGCCGAAGTTGTAACTGTGGATGAAGTGCAGCGCGGAGCGCACCGAAGCTTCGAAATGCTTACGAGTGTTCGGCGGGAGCTGCGGGCGTAGATGGCGTTGGCGTCACGGAGGCTGCGGAGGATTTGCGGCGATGCAAATCCTGCAAGGCGTTTACTTCGGCTCCGTGGCCGGCCATGGCGCGGATCCCGAGCGCGGCGGCGCTCGCCGCGGACAGCGTAGTGATGCACGGAATGTTGTAACGAATCGCCGCGCGGCGGATGGATTTTTCGTCGTAAAACGATTCGCGGCCGAGCGGCGTGTTGATGAGCAAATTGACCTTGCCGGTTTTGATCAGGTCGACGATATTCGGGCGGCCTTCATTCACTTTGTAGACGGATTCCACTTCGATGCCCGCGCGCCTCAGGGCGGCGGCCGTGCCGCGTGTGGCGATGATCTTCAAACCGGCGGCAACGAGATCCTTCGCGACGGGGGCGACGTTTTTCTTGTCGCGGTCGCTGACGCTTATGAAAACGACGCCCGTCTGCGGCAAGCGTTGGCCGGCGGCAAGCTGCGCCTTGGCAAAGGCCAGCCCAAAGCTGGACGAAACGCCCATCACTTCGCCGGTGGAACGCATTTCGGGACCGAGAACCGGATCGACGCCGCGGAATTTGTTGAACGGGAACACCGGCGACTTCACGGCATAAAAATCGTGGACGGGCAGTTCCTTGACGCCGTTCGTTTCAACAAAGGGCAGGTTAAGGTCGCGGAGCTTGCGGCCGGTCATCAGGCGAGCGGCAACCTTTGCGAGCGGCACGCCGGTGGCTTTGCTGACATAGGGAATGGTACGGGAAGCCCGCGGGTTCACTTCGAGTACGTACACCGTGTCGTGCTGAATCGCATATTGCACGTTCATCAGTCCGACGACATGAAGCGCCTTGGCGAGGCGCGCGGTGTAATCGCGGATGCGCTCCAGAACGGATTGCCTTAGGGAAACCGCGGGAAGCACGCAGGAAGAATCTCCGGAGTGAATGCCGGCTTCTTCGATGTGCTCCATGATGCCGGCGATCAGAACCTCTTCGCCGTCGGCGAGGGCATCGACATCGACTTCAGTAGCGTCTTCCAGAAACTGATCGATCAGGATGGGGCGCTTGGGATCGGAGGCCGTGCCGATCTGCGCGGCCTGCACCACATATTCGTGGACCGTCTTCAAATCGTAGGCGATCACCATGGAGCGCCCGCCTAGCACGTAGCTCGGACGAACCAGAACCGGCAGGCCGATTTCGGTGGCAGCCCGCACTGCCTCTTCGGGAGCGAGGGCGGTGGCATTTTTCGGCTGCGGAATCTCCAGCTCGTTGAGAAGCTGGCCGAAGCGGCGACGGTCTTCGGCGAGGTCGATCGACTCGGGATCGGTGCCCACGATTTTCGCACCGTTGCGCTTGAGCTCGATGGCCAGATTGAGCGGGGTCTGCCCGCCGAACTGCACGATCACGCCCTGCGGCCTCTCGCGTTCGAGGACGGCGAGAACGTCTTCGAGCGTGAGCGGCTCAAAGTAAAGGCGGTCGGAGGTGTCGTAATCGGTGGAAACCGTCTCGGGGTTGCAGTTCACCATCACGGTCTCGTAGCCGTCTTCCTTCAGCGCAAAAGAGGCATGGCAACAGCAATAATCGAACTCAATTCCCTGCCCGATGCGGTTGGGGCCGCTGCCGAGAATCACGATCTTGGGCCGGTCGACGGCGTTTGATTCGTCCTCCTGCTCGTAAGTGGAATACAGATAGGGCGTAAACGATTCGAATTCGGCGGCGCAGGTGTCCACGCGCTTGAACACAGGCGTAACGCCCAGCTCGTGTCGGCGCGAGCGCACGGAGGACGATTTCACGTTCCAGAGCTTGGCGATTTCTTCGTCGCTCGCACCGGAACGCTTGGACTCCAGCAATAATTCGGCGGTGCAATGGCGCAGAGTTGTGGCGGCGATGCTTTTGTCCACCGCCAGCATTCCTTCGAGGTGCGCGATGAACCACGGATCGATCTTCGTGAGTTCGCACACTTCGTCACGGCCCATGCCACGCTCAAGCGCCTCAAAAAGCCAGTGAAGGCGATCCGGGCCAGGCACGTGAAGCTTTTCGCGCAACAGTGCGGTGGAGACCTCGGCGGGCGGGCGCCAGGCCGTGCTCGGCTCCAGCGCGCGGATCGCTTTGCACAACGCCTCCTGGAACGTGCGGCCGATGGCCATCACCTCGCCGACGGACTTCATCTGCGTGGTAAGGGTGGTGTCGCTGCCGGGAAACTTCTCGAATTGAAACTTGGGAATTTTCGCGACCACGTAATCGATGGACGGCTCGAAGGAGCAGGGCGTCTTGCGGGTGATGTCGTTGGGAATCTCGTCGAGGGTCATGCCCAGGGCGAGCTTTGCCGCGATCTTCGCAATCGGGAACCCGGTCGCCTTGCTCGCGAGCGCCGAGCTGCGCGAAACGCGGGGATTCATCTCGATTACCGTCATGCGGCCTGTTTCCGGATCGACGGCGAACTGGATGTTCGAGCCGCCCGTCTCGACCCCGACCGCGCGAATAATGGCGGCGGCCGCGTCACGCATGCGCTGATATTCCTTGTCGGTGAGCGTTTGCGCGGGAGCGACCGTGATCGAGTCGCCGGTGTGGATGCCCATGGGATCGAAATTTTCGATCGCGCAGATGACCACGAAGTTGTCGCGGCAGTCGCGCATGACTTCGAGCTCGTATTCTTTCCAACCGATGACCGATTCCTCGATGAGCGCCTGGCGAACCGGGCTCGCGTCCAGAGCGCGGGCGATCGCGTCGACGAATTCCTCGTGGTTGTAGGCAATCGAGCCGCCGGTTCCCCCCAGAGTGAAGGAAGGGCGGATCACAACCGGGTAGCCGAGTTCGTCGGCAAACTTGATCGCCGCCTGAATGTCGGTGACCACGGCGGACGCGGGAACTTCCAGGCCGAGTTTGCGGCAAACGTCCTTGAAAAGAAGGCGATCCTCGGCGATGCGGATCGCATCCAGCTGCGCGCCAATCAATTTCACGCCGTATTTGTCGAGAATGCCGGTTTCGGCGAGTTCCACAGCGAGGTTCAAGCCAGTCTGGCCGCCGACGGTCGGAAGGAGGGCGTCAGGCCGCTCCGCAGCGATGATTGCTTCGAGATATTCCTTCGAGAGCGGCTCGATGTAGGTGCGGTTCGCAATCTCGGGATCGGTCATGATCGTCGCGGGATTGGAATTGACGAGCACGACTTCGTATCCCTCGCTGCGCAGGGCCTTGCAGGCTTGCGTGCCGGAATAATCGAATTCGCAGGCCTGGCCGATGATGATGGGGCCGGAGCCGATGATCATGATTTTCTTGATGTCCGTACGTTTCGGCATTAGATGTCTTTTTCGTCTCTTCGTCTTGCGTTGTCATCCCGAGCTGAACGAGGGATCTGCATTTCTTTAAAACAGAAATCCAACTCAAAGGCGCCGCATACAAGCGGCGCGGGGCGCACGATATTATGCACGGTTGTGCGTTGCCATCAAATTAAGGAATTGGTCGAAGAGGTAGCGGGCATCGTGGGGGCCGGGCGACGCTTCGGGATGATACTGGACGCTGAAAAGCGGCAGCGAGCGGTGGCGCATGCCTTCGTTCGTGTGATCGTTCAGATTGACGTGGGTGATTTCGACATCGCTCGGCGGGAGCGACTCAGGATCGACGCAGAAACCGTGATTCTGCGAGGTGATTTCGATTTTCTGCGTGAGCAGATTCTTTACCGGATGATTGGCCCCGTGGTGTCCGAACTTCAGCTTGAAGGTCCGGCCGCCAAGAGCCAGGCCGCAAAGCTGGTGCCCGAGGCAAATGCCGAAAATCGGGGCGCGCCCCAGCAGCTTCCGAATATTGGCGACGGCATAGCCGATCGGCTCTGGATCGCCGGGGCCGTTGGAAAGGAATACGCCATCGGGCTTGAGCGCGAGCACGTCGTCCGCGGAAGTTTTGGCCGGAACTACCGTGACGTCGCAACCGT
Organism: uncultured Acidobacteriaceae bacterium; assembly: GCA_964600355.1. GTDB lineage: Bacteria > Acidobacteriota > Terriglobia > Acidiferrales > UBA7541 > Palsa-295. Next base: position 1,177 of record CAZRKW010000192.1, on the reverse strand, counting down.
GATCGACCAGCAAGCGGAGAATGTTCTGCTTGATGCCAAAATCGTAGGCGACAACGCGATAGCGCTTCTCGGATTCGCCGTTGGCGTTGTGCGATGAGTGTGGGCGTCCGCCGCCGTTGTTCGCGGAGGCCGCTGCCGAGGCGGCTGCGCCTATCGGCGCGGCCAAATCGATCGAACCGCGAGTCCATTCATACGATTTTCGCGAGGTGACGCGGCTGGCCAGCTCCTGGCCGGCCATCGTCGGAAGCGCGCGGGCCTCGGCGATCAACTCTTGCTCGGAAGCGCCGTCGGTGGAGACGATACCGCGCAGCGCGCCGACGTCGCGCAAATGGCGCACCAGGGCGCGCGTATCCACATCCCAGATCACCGGGACGCCGTGGCGTTCCAGGAACTTCTGCGCGGATTCGCTCGATCGCCAGTTGGAGGAGAGCGCGGAAAACTCGCGCACGACAAGGCCTTCTATGTAAGGTTTCGCGGACTCTTCGTCCTCGATGTTCGTGCCTACGTTGCCGATGTGAGGGTACGTGAGACACACGATCTGACCGGTATAGCTCGGGTCGGTGAAAACTTCCTGGTAGCCGGTCAGGCTGGTGTTGAAAACGACTTCGCCGCCACGGCGCGTGCGAGCGCCGGCCGCGCGGCCTTTAAAGACTCGTCCATCCTCGAGCGCGAGTATCGCGCGACCTGCGGGGTCCAGCGTCAGTGTATCCTCCAGAGGAGTTCATTTCGATGCGGCGTTCACCGTTGAAGATGAATCGAGCGAGCCAAAATGTCCCACGGGCCAGTAAGCGAAGACGGCCTTGCCGTAGATGAAGTCGCGCGGAACGGTGCCGAACATGCGCGAATCATTCGAGCTGTCGCGATGATCTCCCATCACAAAAAATTCATCGGGCGGGATGCGCCGCGCCGGATAGCTTCCCCCGTCGAGATAAAAGGCCGGCACGTAAGGCTCCTGCAGCTCCTTGCTGTCCACGTAGAGATGGCCGGTGCGAATTTCGACGGTCTCTCCGGGAAGCCCGATCACGCGCTTGATGAACGACTTGGAACGATCCAGGGGATACCAGAAAACCACAACATCCCCGCGGTCGATCGGCTCAAAGCGATAAACGAACTTGTTGATGAAAATCCGCTCCTGATCGCTCAGCAGCGGGGCCATGCTCGTTCCTTCCACCTTCAC
>CAZRKW010000191.1:0-7748 GCA_964600355.1 uncultured Acidobacteriaceae bacterium | reverse complement strand
CGGGGAGCTGGGGAGGCTCCCCGTTTGCTTATAGCCCGCCAGCGGAAGTTGCAAGCAGTCACTGGCGGTAGCGCACCGCAAGAGCAAGTAGTTCGCTCCTTGCATTAGCCACTTCGGTTGCCGGTTTACTCCCGTGAAACGCTGATTGCAAGCGAAAAGTATTACAAAAACGGAATCGGGCATGCGTGCCAGAACGTCATTTGTCCGCAACAACGAGGTGTGTCCGCCAAGTGTGTCCTGAGCCAAAGGGCTGCGGATCACCTTTCGAATGATGCTCGGCAAAATGGTGAGTTGCGGCGTGCCTTTGGCGGAGAGAGAACCGGATCATCCAGAGAAAGCTCCGCTACAGTCTTCCCGGTTCTGATGCGCCGAACTCGTGCTTTTGGCGATGAAACGTTTCGGTTTCTATAAGGGGCTGAAGACGTGTCGGATGTTGTACTGTTCGAGAAGGAAGCGTTCGCCGCGCTGGTGATTCGGATTCTCGCCGACCGGCGTGGAGTTCAGATAAAGGATAAATGATTCGGCGGCTCCATCGTTGTCACCGTCTGCCATCTGCTTCAGGGCCTTCTCGAAGATTTTATCGGGAAGCTTGGCCGCACTTTCCGTGACGGCTTTGATCAGCGTATCGCGCGTGTTGTTCTCGACATCGGTAAGGAACTGGATCTCATCGGGAACGCTGCCCTGCGCTTTAACTCCCTCGGTATCTTCCGGCTTCACGTTCTCCAAAATCGTGAATGTTTTCCTCGCTTCGCGAGTGACGGGAGTCGTGCTCTCCACCTCATTTCCCGAAGAATCAAGCAGCCGAAACCGGAGCTGTACGATCGCGCTGAGTTCGATGGTTTTTTCCGTGTAGGTATAGGGCTTTATGATATCGGTCGGCAGTGTCTTCGGAATCGAGTCCAGCTTTACGTGAGCCTCCTCGACTTTTTTCTGTGCGGCTGCGACTTTTGCGTTCGCTTCGTCGATTTTCTTTTGCTTGCCCTTGGGGATGATCGCTTGCAGGGATCCCTGAACGCCCTGAAGTTCAAGAACTGCAATTTCGTACTCGCGGTTTGCCGCGTTCCAGGTATCGTTTGGAAGGTCCTGTTCGCCCGCCCGGTATTTCGAATCTTTCGGGACCGACGTGAGAACGATCGTGCGGCCGTGCTGCAAAACATCGCCGACGAGCTGGAAATTCACATCGACAGCGGGATTGTCGCCCGGGCGAATAATTTTTACCGGAAGTCCAGATGATTCGAGGCCCGTGGCTATCGAGTCAGCAAGCTGATCGGCGAATCCGGAACTGTCGCGACGCGACGTTTGATCTCGAAAGACGACTCGGATGGAAAGTCTCGATCGCATCTGGTAAGCAGAAGCCGCTTTCGTTAGTTCATCACGGATCGCATCGAGGTTAGACGCCTTGTAGGGAAGCGCTTTGTCAAGAAAAGACCAGCCGAGACCCGCCCCTGAACCGAGTGGTTTGTCCAGATACAGCTTGCCCTGCTCCAAGTAATATTGGCTGAGCTTGTCGGCGAGCCCATCGATCCTGTCTTTCAGATTGGGGTCCACGTTGAGAGCGTAGGCACGTTGGAGATATCCGTAGGCACGCTCGATTTCCACTTCATCGGCCAGGCCCTTGATGGGATCGTGCGCTTTCTCTATTTGTTTGGCAGTGTCGGAGGCGCTGGCGATGTAGGAAGGGCTCAACTCCTCCATTTCCGCCGCGACGAGGCTGCGTTGTGCGGGCTGCAAGTTGGCTAGCACTTCGTACGCGCCGATGTAGTCGTGCTGTTGGCCGAACTGTTGGCTCTGTTGGAGAGCTGCGGCAGCCGCGTTCTTGTTGTTCAGAGCTTCGAGCCCGCTTTCGGAATCCTTCAGGGCTGAGGCTGCTTCGGCGGTGGCTTTTACCTCGATGGCCTTCCTGAATTCCGAAACGGCGTTGGCCCAATCCTGCGCCGTAGCGAGCTCCTGCCCGCGATCGTAGTGAGAAACATAGACCGCGTCGACGACCGCAGAAATGCGGGTAACTTCGCCGGCGAACGCTCTGTAGCGTGCAATTGCGGCGTAGGCTTCATCGTAGTGCTTGCCATTCGTCATGGACTCCGCGGATGCGACGCTTGATTCGAGCACGCTCGATCCGTGTGTTGTCGCGGCATAGAAATCCACTACGGGAGAAAACTCGGAATCAATCCTGATGGCCGCGTCCGCAATCTCGGCGGCGTTTGCGAGATGGACGTAGCCTGGGGAGCGCGCAGCCAGGGCCTTGTTGTAGGCGTCCATTTCCATTCGTCCCTGAGCAACCATCTTTTCGAGTTCGCCATGGACATCGTCGTTGAGTTTCGAAGCGGGAGTGAAGTTCGGAACGACCGAAAGCGCTTGATCCGCGCGCAGCTTTGCGCTTTTCAAACCCTGATACGACGGCGGTGAGGCCAAACTTTTCGTATAGAGAGCGAGATCTCTTTCGCCGTCTTCTGCCAGAAGAGACGCGAGAGACTCTTTGGCCTGGATGGTATGGGACGTTGCGGGATATCTGGCCAGATAGTCCTGCCAGAAGGAAATTGTGGAAGAGCGATCCGCCCGCAGATACTCGGCCAATTCGACGTCGGGGGCCGGCACAAACACGAGCTTCATTCCGGGTTTCATTGGTGGAAGCGCTTCAACCGCACTCGAACCCGAGGAAAGTACTTTGGCCCGAAGAACACCGTGAGACGCCAAATCAGCTGGAGTGACGGGCGCATTTTTCTCAAATTTTAGATTACTTGGGACCACACACGAGGAATTTCCACCCCTTATCAGGGTGAGCACACCATCGGCCCCATATTCCACGGAATCTCCGACACCTAGCACTACTTTAGTCAATTTGCCGTAAGCCGATTTGTCGATCTTGGGCGATGAGCCGCAAAGTCGCAGCTCCACTTTATCGTTTATCAGAACAGCCGTGATCTGAACGTAGGATTGACCGGCCGGCCCAGCATAAAGCTCAATAGCGGTAAGTGTGATTTCTTTTGACCGAAGCGCCGTGGCAAAAACCAAGAACGTGGTGAAAGCAAATGGAAGAACAGAACACAACAGGCGAAGCGCCAGCTTGGGAGTAAATGATGTCATCATTTATCCGGAACGCATTTGGTGATTGTTTTCGGTCGTAGCCGGCTGGATACGGAACGCCACGTACACCGAGGAATGCAGAATATCATGCGATTACTGCCCACTAAGGTAAGTAATTGTCTGATTGTACGCGAATATGTACCTACTGTGAATTAGGTCACACGACTCCTAGTACGACCCGAAGCAGCCACCAGGTGTATTTCGATAACCTGTTTTACCGTTAGTGTTCAAATTAGGAGCCAATTGCGTATCTCGCACAGGTTAAGTCCCTGATTCTATTGCGCTGACATTGGCCCGAGAAAAGCAGGTCACCGTATGTCGCCGGATGTTGTCCCAGTCGGTGCCGAAAGCTCATTTGGACGAGAGCGGTCACCTTGTCGGCACTATTCGAGACAAAATGTGTCACCGCTGCAATCGCTGCCTTCAGCGGAACGCTACGGCTTCGCTTGCGCCCAAGAAGTCGATCCACTAGGTCTTCTCTTTCGCATGCGTTTCTCTACAACGCCGGGTAAAACGTGGTCAAGAAATTGGGCAAATATGAGCTGATCGAGGAAGTGGGCCGCGGAGCCATGGGGCAGGTCTACAAAGCCTACGATCCATTGATCGGCCGACACGTTGCATTAAAAACAATCACCAACTCCCTGGTTGGAGACCCGGATCTACTGGAACGCTTCTACCGGGAAGCTCGCGCTGCCGGCACGCTTCAGCATCCCAATATCGTCACGGTATACGAATTAGTCCGAGAAGGCGGCACCCCGTTCATAGCGATGGAGTTTCTGGAAGGTGAAGCCCTCGAAAAGATCGTTAGTCGCCGCGCGGACTTGAGCATTGCGGAAAAAGTCGGCCTTATCGTGCCGGTGTGCCGCGCCCTTGAGTACGCCCACAAACGCGGTTTCGTACACCGCGACATCAAGCCTGGGAATGTGATGGTCACCAAAGAAGGTAACGTCAAGGTGGTGGACTTCGGAATCGCCCGCTTTGGGAATTCGTCAAAAACCGAGACCAACTTGCTGATCGGAACACTCGGCTATATGTCACCGCAGCAAATCAAGGGCGAAAAAGCCGATGAACGAGCAGACATCTGGGCGCTAGGCGTGAGTTTCTACGAGCTTCTGTGTCATCGGCGGCCGTTCGAAGCGAAGAATCAAGCCACGCTTATGTTCAACATCATAGACGCTCAAACGCCACCGGCGCCGATGAGCGAACTGCTTCCCGGGTGTCCGCCCGCAGTGGAAGCCATCGTCATGAAACTTCTTCGGAAGGATATCGAGCAGCGTTTTCAAACGATGGAGGAGGTTCTGATCGAAATCGAACCCGTGTGGAAGCACCTTCAGGAGGAGAGTGTCGCGGGGCTCATTCAGGATGCGGAAAAACTGATTGAAGCCCAGGACTTCTCTCGGGCTCGAGACCTGCTTCGCAAGTGCTTAGGAATCGACGGCCGGAATGAACGAGCAAAGGTTCTTGTCGAACAAATCAACGAGGAAATGAAGCAGAACCGGGTCCTTTTTCAGGTGAGGGCCCTGCTAGCCCGGGCGCAAGAACTGCTGGAGAGTAAGTGTTATCCCGAAGCCGAAGCGGAAGCAGAAGCCGCACTCAAGATCGATCCCACATCGGTCCAAGTCCGCGAACTGCTCGCGGAAGTAAATCGCCTGTCCGAAAAAAAACGCTTGGCCCAGCAGGGGCTCCAAACTGCGAAGAAACGCGTGGCTGAAGGAGAACTGACCCGGGCAGCCATGGAAGTCGAAAAGGTCTTGCAGATGGAAGCCGACAATCCCCAAGCTCGCGCGCTGCAGCAACAAATACAAGACCTCGCCGACCGGCGAGAAGAACGGAGACAAGCAGAGGACACCTTGCAACGGGCGCGCAAATTCTGGGTCGAACTGCGGTTCGACGAATGCATCGCTTTGCTCACCACTGCCGGAGAGCGCTTTCCCGGCGATTCGGAGATTGAGAAGCTGTTGGAAACTGTCAAACATGATCAAACGGAACAAGACAAACAACAAAAACTCGTCCAGGTGAGGGGATTACTCGCCCAACAGCGGGCCGACGATGCTCTTGGAATCATCGAATGTTTGGTGGCCGTGCATCCGAACGACCAAGCGGTTCAGACGGCGTACAGGCTCGTGCTCCGGGAAAGTGAGAATCTGTGCCAGAAGGAACGGTTTCAACGCGAAACGGCAGAGTTGCGAAAGCTGATGGACGAGGGGAAGTTCTCGGAAGCGGCGTCTCGAGGCGAGAAGCTTTTGCAGGAGTTCCCTCAAGAGGCCGAACTGACCGAACTCGTGAGCTACGCGCGTGAGGAATCAGCCCAATTCCAGCGCCGGCGAAGCCTCGAAGAAGCCCTGGCGGACATCCGAGAAAAAACTCGCGCCGAGCAGTATAGAGACGCGGTGATCGTGGCCGAGATCGCCTTGGCCCGGTTTCCCCACGATCCCGACCTCAAAGCGGCCCGACAGGAGGCGGTGACACAGCAGCAGGATAAAGAAAAGCGGGAATTGTTTCAGAGGCGAATCGAGGAAATTCGGGGGAACATCAATCGAGGCCAATATACGGACGCCGTTGATCTGGCGCGGCAGACGCTGTCCACACTCGGGCGGAACGATCAAGTGACCCAGCTGTTGCTCAGCGGCGAGATGGAACTGGCGGAGAAGCGGAGGCAACAGGGAAAGCATCAGCGGGAATTGACTGAGGCGACGCAGAGCCTCTCTCCGCTACGCGGTACTCAGGCCGTGGCACGCATCGTATGGGATGGTCTTGAGCGGCTGCGCCATCGCGGCCCCAAGGTCGGCGCCGACGCTGCTCCCGATGCGACATTGAATGCCGAGAAATCTCCTGAAGCCCAACAAGGGCCGCCCCCTAATGTCGATCCCGCACAGGATTACGCTTTCCTGCAGGGAGCAGGACCTACCCAAACCGCATCACCATCCACCGGAGCAAATGCCCTCCCGTCGCTCTCTCCTATAGCCATGATCAGCGGCCGCAGAAATCCGGAAATTGCGGCGGCAGATGTTGCGCGAATGACCGACTTTCACCCAGAACAACCGATTGGGATTGTAAGTGCAGTGCCGAATGTCCACGTTGACGCATGCCGGCGTTTCAGCTGCCAGATTTGGCGCCAGGCAAGCGGAACCGCGAACGATCAGCCCATTCTCTGTGGCGTTTTCGTTTCGGTGATTGTGTTTGGCCTGGGCACCTATTTTTTAACTCCTGCCAGACCGTTGAAGAAGGCACAGGTCAACGTACATTCCGTCGATACTAAAAACGAAATTGAGCTCTTCAATCGTGCCCAGCAACTTGAGCAACAAAAGCAGTGGCCAGAAGCCCAGGCTGCATACGAAAATCTAGCTCGGCGGGACGGCACTCTTACAGGGCAGGGGCGCGAGGGATCCGAAAGACTTCGAGAGTTACTTTACCAGGAAAATTCGCTTCTCGGCCAGGCCAAGGCTCAACTTTCTGTCGACAATTTCTCCGCCGCCAAGGGGTTGTCTGAACGCGTTGCTGCTCTGCACGGCGACAGGGAACAAGAGGCAATCGATACCCTTCAGAAAATCGTCGTTGCTGAATCGGCAGCAACCAATCGGAAGCGGAAGGTCTCGAAAGAACCTGTCGTGCGTCAAACGCCCACAATCAACGAGCAGCCGGCAGCCCAAAAGAAGCTTGCGCAAACCGAAGCTGAAAATTGCCAACTGCTTGCGACCAACATTCCGATTTATCTTGACAGGGCTGATTCAGACCGAGCACGAGGAAATTACATAGACGCCGAGCGACTCTATGGCGACGTCCTGGCGTGTGATTCAAAGAACGAGCGAGCCAGCACAGGCTTGGATAAGTCGAGACAAGCAAAGGCCCTGCCTAACCGGGACAATTAAATATGCAGACGAATCGCCCAAGTTCGGCCCGTCAGAACGTAGAGATTCAAGTCCGGACCCGTCCTCCGCAAGAAATCCATCCCCGATGAATTTGTGAGCAAGAATCTGTGTGAAACGCACGGTTGCTTCTACCCGCTCCCCACGTAATCGATCACGGCGATTTCAACGGGGCTCTTTCTCGATTCCGATTTCAAGGAATCACGCTCCGGAAAACCGTCGAGATGGATGAACGGACAGCCTCATTCCGATTATTCCGCTCGTCTACCCCGGTTTCTCGAAGAATATCCGCCCCGGCACCTTCCCTAGTTTCCTTCACCAACTTGTCTGCGATGTGATCCACCAAAAAACTCCCCGGCTCGGCGTCGAATGGCTTCGGTGTCGATGACCAGATGCACTTCCTGTTCCCGGATCTCCTTCAAGGCCATGCGACCGTCTTGCATGATCGCGTCCATGAGATGCGCAGCGCGTGGGCTTTGGCTTCCCGTTGAACTGGTGGCAGATGGAACTGCCTTTGCCACGGGAATCATTATCTATCGCAAGTTCTAACGAGTATGGGTGAAAGTGGGCGCGACTTTCGTATCAACTCCTTCCATGAGAAGGCCGGTCGCAGTCAAGGTGGTTTTGTTTTTACCTAAAGGGAGTCTTTGCCTTTAAGCCAAGCCGCCTCTGACGCCATCCTTCCATCCGCACTCTTTGGTGAGCGATGATCGCTCGGTGCAAGTTGGGCGTACCCGTTTCAGCGCCTTGCCAAGATGTGCTACTGCAAGCCATCCGGTTCTGGAGAATTGAAACGAA